>DATKYO010000082.1:0-9398 GCA_035528475.1 Methanoregulaceae archaeon
TCATCTTTATGCGGGGCGGAAAAATCATTGATGTCGGGACCCCGGCCGAAATGCTTGAGAGGATCGAACCAGCCAGGAGCGGAAAATAAATTATCCCCCTGCCTGTATCATATACGGCTTGTCTTCCGGAACAGAAATGCAATCGACTAAATTATTTTTTCTGGTTTCTCTTCTTCCTCACTTCTTTTATTTCTATGATCTATCCTTGAATGCAGCATAATCGCAATTACCCTGTGAATAATCAGGCCAAGTGCGAAAAGCGTCAGGAAAAGAATTCCGTACATAAGAAGGGTGAAATTTTCTTTGATCACCGGGATTCCGCCGAAAAAATACCCTGCTGCAAGAAATGCCCCGCTCCAGAGAATACCGCCGAAAATGTTGTAAACAAGAAATAGTCTGTACCTCATTGAACTGATCCCGGCAAAAAACGGGGCAAATGTCCGGGCATATGGCACAAATCTTGCGATAATTATAGCTATTCCACCGAATTTCTGGAAAAAATCGCGGGAATAGTAGAGCCATTCATCCCTTAAGAAATAGGACAATCTCCCTTTCGTAATTTTCTCTCCGAAATAATAACCAATCCAGTAATTGACCGTATCACCGAGAATGGCTGCCAGGCTGACGGACAGAAAAAGAATCCAGATATTCAGCGGACCGGAGTGGGAGAGTGCCCCGGCAATAAAGAGGAGTGAGTCACCGGGAAGGAAGGGGATTACGACAAATCCGGTCTCTACAAAGATTATCAGAAAGATGAGGGCATATATCCAGATACCGTACTGTTCATTCAAATGAGCCAGATTCGCATCTATATGAAGAAATATGTCCAGGACGCCCAAAAGAGTCACTCGCTAATATCTCCTATATTTTGCGACAACTAAGCTCCTGTCACCGTATATGTAGTTTTTTTATGGCATATGCTTTGTGGAATTGAAATATGACACATGATTAAAAGAAGAGATCATTCCGCGCTTTTTTCCAGAATCCGGCCAGGACTTCCCGGATACTATCCTGCAGGAAGGTGCATCGTTCCGGGTTCACACCGCTTCTCCCGGATACATACTGGCCCCCGTCTTCATACAGCGACCTGTTCAATTCCAGTTGTATCCATGGGATGCCTTTATGCCAGTAATGCGCATTTGAGATGAACCCGCCTGAAAATGGTGTGTTCAATGCCACGCTTCCCTCACCAGGAAATTTTTTTTGGAATTCTTCCGCAAGAATCCGCACTATTTTCCCGGGACATGTGGAAAGAGCTCCTTTTCGCGGGTTTCCCTCCATGTCTCCATTGTTTCCAAGGCATACCAGCGGACGGGTCTGACCGGCATCCTTGTGGCCATTTGGAGCAACAGGGAGCATGCTGTGGCAGTCGATTGCCAGACAAATACTCATTTCATCCAGCAGCCGGTCCAGTTCTGCATGGTATGGGAAATAATACTGCATCATCAGCCGGTGAATGCGCCTGATATCAGGAAATTGACCCGTTTCATATACGGGCTTTCCATCCACCGTCCGTGTTTTCACCACACCGTCCCATCGCCTGGGGGGCAAATGGTACGGTGGCCGGTTGAGATCCACGATCATCCTGGAAACATCTGTATCGAGAAATGCCGTAACCTCCCCTGAAAGATCGAATATTCTGCGGGTTGCGGGGTCACTATAGTATCGCAGAGATAATTCATCCAAAATGACCTTATTCTTCACTTCTTCCGGAACTTTTACACCACCATGAGGTACGGATATCAGGAACGGGTAGATTTGCGGCATACTAAACGAGTCTCCATGCAGGATACAGGATCAGTCTCACTGGTAAAATGAATTATTGCATAAGATGATAATATCGATACAGATAAAACAATCGCCAGGTGTCCAGGAACAATACTATGGTTTAACATATCCTGGTCAAGAATCATGAGTGTGGACCTGCTCACCCATGCATTTTCGGTACTCATGGTTTTCCGGCCCCTGGAAAGCCCTCTGTTCATTGCATTTGGTGTGACAGGGACCTTGCTCCCTGATGCTGATATCCTGTTCAGGTCGTTTTCTGACAAAAACCCCGGCCTTTACATATTTTCGCATGGCGGGATCACCCACAGCATACCCGGGGCAATCCTTCTCGCTATAGTGTCTTTTGTGTGCATACTCATCCTCGACATCACAGGGGTAATCCATCTTGCGGCAAGCCCTGAATTCTGGCTGTCCGGCCTGGCCATGGTTCTGGCGGGATCTATACTCCACATCACGCTCGATTACCTGGCATATCCGGGAATACCGCTCTTATACCCGGTCTCAGATCGAAAATATACACTGGGGATCTTTCCCGGCCCCAGCCTTTTTCTCCTGGCTGTGAGCGTGATTTACTTTGCACTCCTCCTGACGGGTGTTGCCGGAATAGCTGCTTTGTCTATCTATGCAGCGGTTTTTTTTGTATTTCTGGTAGTGAATATCATAAAAAAAATTATTGTAATACACAAATTCGGTGGCCAGACCATCCCCGCCTTTAATCCCTTCGTATGGCTGCTCGTAACAGAAGAGCCAGATTTTTTCATGGTGAGAAAATACTCAATGCTCCATGGAATAAATGAAAAACATTCCTTTCAAAAGAGAGAGGGCCTTACAGAAGAAGAGCTAGATTCTGTATTCAACCATCCGGAAATAAAAAGGGTTCGTTACTTTTCGTATTTCACCGTGGCAGAACGAAAAGATGATAAAATTCGTGTATATGACCCCCTGCGGGAACAAAGACTGATTTTTTACCCGCCGTTTTACCGGAGTGCATCAGTTGGCCCGCCTGGTTCTTAATAATTGAACAAAGAAGTATTTGCCATATGAAGGATACTGATATTTACGTTCTGCCTGCCACGGTCCGGAGTAAAGCCCTCTGTATATCTCAGGAGAGCAGGGGGACCTCGCACTCCCGCATGTGTCCCTGACTCCGGTACCTTTTTGGGTCATAATCTGGATGTGCACATGAATGATTGCGAGAGAGAATTTTATTGACAGGCTCAAAGGACATGCTCCCCTCCCGGGGGAATCGCCAGACATGGCAAGGGATAACTTTTCCGCAATGTATACCGGGTACCAGGAGAAAAACCTCCCCGAACCGGAGCAGGTCAGGATCAGGGATGATCTCTTTGCCTACTGGATTCGTACCCCTGCATCCAAAGATCGACGGGTAATGCTCTTCTTTCATGGCGGCGGCTTTTCTGTTGGATCCACAAAGGACCACCTGGGACTTATTGCCGGGCTGGCACATGCAGCTGACGCGGCAGTATTTTCCATTGATTACCGCCTGGCTCCCGAGCATCGGTTTCCTGCCGCTTTGGAAGATGCAACCGCGGCATACAGGTTTCTTCTTGAACAAGGCTATGATCACAGGAGTCTTGTTCCCGCGGGAATATCTGCCGGCGGAACCCTGGCCATCGGACTCCTGCTCGCGGTAAGGGATGCAGGGATACAACTTCCAGCCGCAGCGATAGCCATGTCCCCCGCAGTAGACATGCTTTTTTCGGGCGATTCAGTGGAGAGGAACCGTAACCTTGACTGGATACCGCCGGAGCGTCTTCACGCCATACGGGAGGTCTACCTGGCCGGCTCCGACCCCCGGAATCCACTGGCTTCACCCGTGTATGCCGATCTCTCCGGGCTTCCCCCGCTTCTTGTCCAGGCAGGAACGCATGAGGTGTTACTCGATGATATCACCAGGTTCGCGGAAAAAGCACAAATTTGTGGAGTTCCTCTCACCTATGAACGTTACCAGGGGATGTTTCACTGCTGGCAGGTATTTATCCGCGACGTTGCGGAGGCCGGAGAGGCAATTATCCATGCCGGAGAATTTGTGAAAAAACATATCCCCTGATGATTTCCCGGGCGTGATGGAACAGGAATACGGATTTCTTTCCGGGCTTCAGTCCGCCAATTCACATGTCATCGCCTGGGGACCACCTGACTAATACGTCCGGCGAGGGGCCCACACTTACTTTCCAGTCAGGTGAACGACCAGGGCGATGAGGTCCTCGTTGCGGCTCAGCGGGAGCGTCCACTGGTCCGCTACTTACCCGGTCTTCAACCCACGCAGTGCGAGGACATCGAGGTGGAGACGGTTGGCAGGGTCCGGCCGATTACCTCCTGCGAGGATGTGACCACACGAAACGCACCGGCGGTCCGGGCCAAGCGAGCCCGCCTATCTCTCTGCGCTAGATACAATCACCATGCCGGAGATGGACCGGTTTGAAACGCCCGAAGTATCCTTACGCGGCGTTCTTCCACGAGCTGACGCACTGGACCGGCGCTGGTTGGTGTGGGGATTATCACGTTCCATGAAAGCGTGCGAGAAGAGGGACTGATAGGGAAGATCGGCGAGGTTCCCATTGAGGAAGTGATCTCCTCCCGCCTCATACCGCTACCACTGCTGTTTTTGCATTCGACAAGAATTAATGCCGGCTGAAGCCGGCTGAAAATAGAAAAGGGAGTTCAGGCAGGGGCTGTGTCCCTGAAGAACCATTTCCTGTATATGATAGGGGTGAAGACCGTGGTGAGAAGGCTCATCATCACGATCACAGCAAAAATGTCCTGAGTGATGAGATTTTGGCTGAGACCAAGGAGTGCGACGATCATCGCCACCTCTCCCCTGGGCGACATCCCGAATCCGAGGATCATGGAATCCCTCCATGACATTCCAAGCAGTCTGGCAGGCAGCCCGCACCCGATCACTTTTGTTATGATCGCGACGATTGTGAGTAAGACCAGAAAGAGGAGGGTCTCCTGGGTGATTGTATGTATATCTACCAGGATACCGAGTGATATGAAGAAGATCGAGGCAAATATGATGTACAGGGGTTCCGTACTTTCATGGATGCTTTTGCTGTGCTCAAGCTCTACACTCCCCAGCGCAACCCCGGCAATGAATGCTCCGATGATACCTGACGTACCTATGAGTTCGGCGCATGTGGCATAGAAGAAGGCTATCGCCAGCGCAGTGATGAAGACGAGTTCAGGGTACACCTTTGCAATTTTTGTCTTGTCCATGTTTCTCAGAATCGGCGCAAGGACGTACACCCCTATGGCGCCGGCGATGAGGATAAACGCGATTTCCTTTGCGAGGATCAGGGCAATGTTGAATATCGAGAAGGTCCCTGATACGACGTCGGCGGTTATCGCAAGCGCGACCAGGCTGAGCACATCGTCGATGACAGCTGTGCTGATGATGGCTTTTGCCACATCTGTATGGAGTACACCGATCTCCTTGAGAACATTGGCAGTAATCGCGATACTGGTCGCCGTCAGGGCGGTCCCCACAAATATGGCGCTTCCAAAGTCAAAACCAAAGAGGAGCGAAAGATAGTACCCGCCGATCCAGGGGATGATGATGCCGACAAGTCCGATTATGCCGTACCTGACATCCATCAGATCGCTGAGTTTAAATTCAAAGCCAATGACGAAGAGAAGGATGATCGCCCCCAGACCAGCGAGTGTCTGGACAAAATCCGTGTATGTGATGAGTCCAAGCACACTCGGGCCGACGATGAGACCCACAAGGATCTCCCCCACCACAGCCGACTGGTTGATTCGGGTTGCGAGAAGATACCCGGCTAGGGCGACGAAGAGGAGGAGCGTCATCTGAAATTCTATGGAGTAGGCAAGGGTGGCAGACATATTCATTTACATTCGTCAATCCGTCTATATGGGTTTGTCCATCCAGTGCTGATCTGGCAGGACAATACTTATCAGTAATGGGATTATCCCCGTCACACACTCTTGACAGTACCCGGAAATGCGCACTTTCGCAAGAATCTCATGTCAACATCATTAAAACAACAGAGAGAAAAGACGCAAATTCAGACAAAAAGCCAAAGATACCACTCTGCCGGGCGGCCCTACCGGGGAATCAGCTTTACTTCCTTTGGTAGTGCAAGCAGCCTCACTCTCTTTGAGAGCGGCGGTTAATCCCATCCTGCTCGCCGGACACCCGTTGTGGAGGACCTACAAGCAGGTCAAGCAGCTGGGAGAGAGAGAGGCTACGTCCTTAAGGCGAGAAGGCCTCTGGTGAAAAGCCTTAACCATTATGGATTGATCTGTATTTATGGCATACAATCAGGGTAGGCAAAATTCGGTCATTGACGACAGGGTCTCGATACCGATATTTTACAAAATACTCATCAGCATGCTCTTTATCGCCACTCTCCCGATTATTCTTCTTGGGATCGTCTCCATAGGGGGAACCGCAAGTATCGTTGAGGCTTTGGGCCTTGAGATCAGCATTATCCTCATCACCCTCATCACGATCACCGTAATCCTTATGTGGAGCAATTATCTTGCCCACCAGATCACTGATCCCATTGTGCAACTCTCATCGGTTGCCACACGCATCAGTAAGGGCGATCTGATTGATACACGGATAGATATAGAGAGTAATGACGAGATCGGAGAGCTGGTAGCTGCATTCAACAGGATGGTAAATACCTACAGGATCCTTGACACACTGGCAAAAGAAGGAACTTCGCCCGAATAAACTGAAGTATTGCCAATCTTTATGGAAAATGCCATAAATAAGTAAGTAAGCTATGCTGAAATCGGTACTCCACAGGTTTTTTAATATTCCTGGGGTCAAAACGGTATTAATCATCAGGTCAGACGGCCATATAATCGAAGATGTGGAATCGGGAGATATAGACGACGATCGCCTGGCCGCAGTCACATCCTTTGTGATGGCTGAGTCCCAGGTTCTGGCGAAGCAACTTGGTCAGCCAAAGATCTCAATGATATTTATCGAATTCCGTGAGATTCTCCTGTCATCCATACCCCTCAAAGATGACCTCTTCCTTGTGGTTATTACTACACCTGCTGCCAATATTGGCCAGATTAATTATGAATTGAAAAAAAACATGGAAATAATCTGTTCATATCTATGATGCAAGGATTTCCCCGGGGAACCCGGATTGGCGCGATGGAAGCTCCGTTTGAGTGGATTCTTACTCATACCACCCGCTTCCAGGGGATTGTCCAGGTTACAGTGGGAGACGGTAAGGGGTACGTGCTTATCAAAAGGGGATCTGCAGTCGGCTGTTTCTTCGGCATGGGAGAGAAAATATTGAGAGGAACGACCGCAATACACTACCTCCGGAGCCTGCCCCTTGTACATCATTCAATAATACGCTACATTAATAGCGAATTCGAGGAAGCCCAAAGATTGCTTGATCCGCAGGAAATAGTATCTTCACTCCCTGTACAACCAGCTCCACCTGCCACCGAACCAGGTAATCTTCATATAGAATCGCTCATACTGCCAATTGAGATTCCTGAAAGCCAGGCAGAGGAACCTGATGAAGATCCTGATATTGCATATCCCCTTGATCTCGATACGGATCTCGTCGCCCAGCTTCTTCTGGGCAGAATTGTCAGGCTCCCCCATGTACAGGCCGTAACCATATTTGGAGGGGGGACCTCCGTCCTTGCCATGGGCGATATCAATCTCGAATCTGTCGTTATACATTCAGAAGACATTCTCCAGGCCATTGATGAGATAAAATCGGTCATGAACACCGGATCCTTTGTTCATTTTACCCTCCAGGTGCCTTCAGGAAACGTGATTATTGCGCCGTATTTTGATGAATATCTCTGCATCCTCACCGGCCCGCAGATCAATTTAGGAAAGATAAGAAAAATCTTAAAACAGATTCCTCAAATACCGGCCCATAGAAGTGGTGAAGGCTGATGTATCGCATAATGATCGTGGATGACAACCCGGCCATAACCGAGATCCTGGGGAGGATGATAAGAAAGGAAGGCTATGATACAATCGAGGCCACCTCGGGGGCGCAGGCCCTCGTTCTTCTCACCACGGAGACTCCTGATCTTATCTTGCTTGATATCCTGATGGAGCCAATGAACGGATGGGAGACACTCAGGCAGATAAAGAATAATGAAAGGACGAAGGATATACCGGTGATGATGATCACGGCAAAGTCACTTGCACCGGACGAACTTCAGCAATACAGCGCTCTCTTTGAAGACTATATCCAGAAACCCATCCCACGCCGCGAACTCTATGACCTGATTGCGCAGTTCTTCCGGAAGATGTCCACTCTCGACGAGGACGTGGCCATGGCCAGGGAAAAAGGAGCAGATGAAGATAAACTCACTGATTTCCGGGAATTGTCCCGCGAGATCGAGGTCAGGCAACGGCTCATCCGACTCTTAAAAAAAGTATATGTCCTCCCTGGAGATGATAACAGGAAAAAAGCCGAGATCCGTTCTGTAATTGAGGACATGGCGTCTGGCCTGTCTATGCTCGAGGACAGGTTAATAGAGATTAAACGGGAATTGTAAGAAATTATTCAAATGTGATTCACTTGGGTATGTTCCGAAAATATGAATAATCCATTCTGCCTTACAGTCCAATTCCCGCAGATACAGCAGAGTAAATCCACTTCCCACGATAAGTGAGATTAGTTATTGAATTTGTCAGAAAAAGAATAATTAGAGCTGTTTTATGCACTATAGTGTGATGAAATACTGGAAAAATATCCACTTCCCAGTGGGGGTATTCTATAATTTCTGACCGTGATGCCATGGATCTCTTTTGTGTACAATTGGCCTTCATTTCCAAATATTCCGTCATTAAAGGCTCCATATGAAGACCCGGGTGACTGGGTGATGGAATCTGTGACTTGTCCATTTACGGTTGGATCGTGACTATAAACGAGAACACTGAAATTAGGTTCCGAATGATTCCTGAAAGTGATTGTATACTCAGTGGCAGAGGCCACACCAACTGCACCTGAAATTGTACAGGCGATGATAAGAAATGTCAGCCATAAAAAGCGGTTCGTTATAAAACCTCGTGAAAGAATATATTCGGATTTTAATAAAGATATGGTTGGACTGTAATATCCGGGGAATTTTCACCCCGGTCATATCCAATTTCAAAATATCCCATGGAATTTCTTAGTAAGTTTCACAATACCTGAATTTTTCGAAAAAATTCACAATTTCCTGATAAATTCGCATTCCAACAAATCACAGGATTGAAATATGTTCACATATATCCTATTATTTATTAAAAAAGAGGTGTTTTTCTCTTGAAATTAACAACGATCATATGTATTTTCCTGGTTACTGCAATTTTCATTATTGGACTCCCGGCTGCTGCCAACGGCATCGGCGGGGGGCAGGGCTATTTCGAGATTACTTCCAGCCCATCGGGAGCATCCGTGTATTTCGACGACACCCCTAAAGGAATGTCGCCGGTTACCGTGCAGGTCTATACAACGGGCAGTCCGGATCACACGATAAGGGTGACCAAGGATGGGTATTATCCCTGGGAGCAGACGCATTATGGCAATCCTTTCGAAGGCGAGACCATCCATATCAATGCCGACCTGGTCTTCATTCCTGTC
>DATKYO010000083.1:0-6434 GCA_035528475.1 Methanoregulaceae archaeon
AACCGGTAGGAGTGGGTGTTGGGATCGTAGGAGTCGGCGATATAGTCGGAAAAGTGGTGGGTGTTGTTGTGGGGGGGGACGTGGTTGGAGAGGTAGTTGGTGTTGTTGTAGTAGGAGCTGTTGTTGGAGAGGTAGTTGGCGTAGTTGTAGGTGTCTGTGTCGGGATCGCATTCACTGTGATATAATCATATTTTATTTTCACATGCGATCCCTGTTCGTCTCGCCTGTCGAAAGTAACTGTGTATATTCCAGGACTGGTGTATTTATGCACTATGTCCGTTGAGGATGTTTCATTATGGGTTCCATCCCCAAAGAACCATTCACGAAAGAAGACCTCGCCGGGAGAATCGGTGACATCCGTAAATAACACGTACAGGGGGACTTGTCCTGTTGTTGTATTAACCGTAAAATCGATATTCACCGGAACAAATGTTGGTGTCGGGGTCGGGGTCGGTGTTTCATTCTGTGCTGATACCGGCACCATCAAAAAAAGGGTACCGAGAATAAAAATAATAACCGTGATTCGATATTTTTCTGCAGTCATAATATTCCCCCATCGGCAAAGCCCTTACCGTAATTGAATTTTGGGCTTTTTCTTCACTACTCCACACACAATTGTATGTCTACCACATATATATGATTAACACCAAAATGAAGACTCTCTTTAAATATAGTATTTTTAATAATTTGAGCATGATATTCATATTATATTTGCTATTCGCATTTTAAAGACGAATTATTTGATTATTTTTTCCAAAGCATACATTGATGAGCTAGTATGACTATCGGTAACTATCCTCCGGGGGGGAGGTGGGAATCGTGTTAGACGAAACACGGGATGAAGAACACCATTCCGGAGAAGAAAGATGGGAAGATGTATCCAAACTCCGGAAACTAGGCCGTAGTGCTACAGAGTATCTTATAATTGACCTTTGGGACGAAGATAAAAAAGTACGGCTTGCTGCAGTGAATGCCCTTGCATCGATAAAAGATTTAAGGGCATATGAACACCTGGTTTCTCTTCTTGATGACGGGGATCAGGATATCAGATTTGCGACCGCAGTTGCATTGGGCGAACTGGGGGACGAAAGGGCAGTCCCTCCTCTTGAAAAGGCCTGTAATGACCCTAATCGTTATGTTCGAACTGCGGCTCTGGAATCGATTCAGAAAATAAAACCCTGATATCACTATTTTTAATATATGTTTTTATTGAAAATCGATTTAAAAAAGAGGATTAAAGGTTTTCTTCCCCGGTACGGACTTTAATAGACCGTTCAACAGGAAGGATAAATATTCTCCCGTCACCTATCTTTCCGGTCTTTGCTGCCTCACATATTAATCTAATTACCAAATCGGCATCTTTTTCGGTTATCACGATTTCAACCAGGAGTTTCGGAATAAGATCAACGGTAATTGCACCTCCCCGATATTGGAGGGAAATTCCCTTTTGGTCACCCCGTCCCATCACTTCCATGATGGTCATTCCGTAAATGCCGTGGTTTTCAAGGGCTTTTTTAACAAATTCAAGACGTTCAGGCCTTATTATAGCCTTTATCATCTTCATGCTGTTTCATCCCCCCTTATACACGTTCCCCGTGCTGTGAAATGTCCAGCCCAACGTATTCTTCCTGTTCGCTGACACGTAATCCAAGAGTCATATCCACAGATTTAGCGAGGATCAGGGTTACGACGAATGCATAGATTAAAGCGGCAAATGCGCCGACTGCATTGGCAATAAACTGCTGCATATTTCCTTCAATGAGTCCGGAATATCCTCCGATTGCAACTGTGGCAAATATGCCCGTGGCGATTGCCCCCCAGAGACCCCCGACTCCATGGACTGCCCAGGCATCCAGACTTTCGTCCATCTTCCGGTTCAGTCTCCAGAGCATGGCTGCGTAACAGAGAACCCCTGCAATGGCTCCGATGACTATCGACGGCAACACTCCCACATATCCGGCTGCAGGGGTTATCGCAACCAGTCCGGCCACTGCGCCACTTACCATGCCCAGGGAACTGGGCTTGCCACGTAGCCAGCTCGCACAAAGCCAGGAAAGCGCTCCTGCAGCGGCAGACGTATTTGTGACAAGGAATGCATTTGCCGCCAGTGAATCAGCCGCAAGGGCACTTCCGGCATTGAACCCGAACCATCCGAACCAGAGCAGAGCGGCTCCCAGCAGGGTCATGGGTATATTGTGCGGTTCCATGCTGTATTCGCCAAATCCAGCCCTTTTCCCGATGACGAGAGCGACTGCAAGGGCAGCAAATCCTGAACTGATATGGACTACCGTCCCCCCTGCAAAGTCAAGGGAACCAAAGACTCCTGCCCAACCTCCCCCCCATGCCCAATGCGCCAGGGGATCGTACACCAGTGTGGTCCAAAGCAACGCGAATATAATGAATGACGAGAGTTTCACTCTCTCTGCAAATCCCGACGTAACTATAGCCATAGCGATAGCGGCGAATACCATCTGAAAGGCGACAAAGATCAAAGGCGGATATCCGGCATCTCCGGCCTGGGCAGCTATCCCCTCAAGGCCAAGATATTGAAGATTGCCTATGAATCCCCCGATATCCTGACCAAATGCGAGGGAGTATCCGAAAAGGATCCATTGTATGCTTATCAATGCGAATACAATGAATGCCAGGGCCACCATTGAAATAAAATTTTTCCTCCGGACAAGTCCTCCATAGAAAAATCCCACTCCAGGAGTCATCAGCATGACCAGAGCAGTTGCTATGAGAAGCCAGGCCGTAGTTCCAGTATCAAGTGTCATTTTTTACCTCGTGAAATTCTCATTGTTTTCCTTGCAATCCGGTCTAAATAATCAGACAAATGCATAGTTCATCTTTCTGAATTTCAAACTATTCCCTTAGTTTTATAAGTTTTGGAGAATGGTTCCTTGAATAATTCTTTTGCATTATCCATGTTTCATAAGCAGTATACCCATGATTTGCCCTCCCAAGGAACAGGATCCGGGAAGGATAATGAAGGATACGAGATGTATGCATGTGTTAGAAGGAAGTTAGTTTCTATCAGTATTTAATATTTTGGTTTTTATCAAATCATTCTCTTTTTAAAAGAAATCAATAAACAATAACGATATCAGGGATGGTATTCCTGAAGTTTTCCAGGCAGGTAAGAAAAAGAGAACATGCAAATATAATCGCTGTAAATACAGTAATAATGACCGGGGTATGAATAACCCCGGCCTTCCAGAGCGAATGCACCTAATACTGCATTCGGAGAGAAATTTTACGGGAGGCCTGATAGTTACATATCAAACCTCCACTTCATTTGATCTCACCCTTACCGATTTATCCAGAGGCATAACAAAAATTCGCCCATCGCCCATCTTTCCCGTTTTTCCGAACTTTTCTATGGCCTGAACTACCGCATTTTCGTCCTGGTCTTGTACAACAATTTCCATGCTTACTTTTGGAAGAAAATCTACTCCGAGAATACCTCCCCTGAACTGGAGAGAAAGTCCTTTCTGTTCTCCCCTTCCCATAACACTTCTAATTGTCATTCCATAAATTTCCAGTTCTCCCAGGGCTTTTTGAATGAACGGAACCCGTTCTTCCCGAACTATGGCCTGGATAAATCTCATTATTTCTCCTCATTTGGCGTTGAATCTGACGATTCTCTCTCTTTTTCAGCATTTGATGTTGAATCTGACAATTCTCTCTCTTTTTCCACACCCCTGTATATCATTTCATCGCGGTCTGACTCATTTTCCGGTTGAGAGATTGGCAGCCAGTATACCACCTCCGTGTTCCTGTCATCACGGGTGTTACCACATTTCCCTTCATAATCTGCATGGCGGCAGGTCGCCCACGGCAACTGTTTCTTTCCCATCTTTATCTTTAGAGGAAGGAAGTAATCATCCATATAATATAAATATTCCTATAAAATTTTTTATAAAAAAATTAGTAGGATGCCAGGTAACGATCGAGTTCCCAGGGGTGAACCGTGGTCCGGTATGATTCTGTTTCAAGTTCTGCAATGGAATTTAAACCCTCCATAATATGCGGGCCCATAGTTCCGGTTATTATAGGATCATTGTTCAACGCAATGTTTGCATCATAGAGCGATCCAGGAAGCATTTCAATTCCCCTTTCTTTGCGTTCGTCCGCATTCAGGTGATAGATATTGACATCGGTGCTTTCAGGAGGTTCTATTTTATTTTTAATTCCATCAAGACCCGCTGCAAGCATTGCCGCAAAGCAGAGGTATGGATTGCACATGGGATCAGGGCTCCTGAACTCGGCCCGTGTGCTTTTCCCGCGAGCGGCAGGCACCCTGACAAGAGCGGACCTGTTTGTGGCACTCCATGATATATAGACCGGAGCTTCGTACCCTGGTACCAGCCGTTTATACGAATTTATTGTAGGATTTGCGATCCTAGTAATTGCTTTTGCGTGTGTGAGCAGGCCACCGATGTAATAGAGTGCAGTCTCACTCAGCTGACGCGGACTGTCGGGATCGTAAAATGCATTATTCCCATCTTTTTCAAGTGACATGTGAGTATGCATCCCGGATCCATTGATGCCCCCGAGGGGTTTGGCCATAAATGTAGCATGCAGATTCCGTTGCAGTGCCAGCGTCTTTGTGGCGAATTTAAACGTAATAACCCTGTCAGCGCTATCCAGTGCGGTGCTGTACTTGAAATCGATCTCGTGCTGGCTTTCCGCTACTTCGTGATGGGAGGCCTCGATCTCGAACCCCATCTGGTTAAGTGCAAGCACTATATCTCTCCGTACATCTTCCGCATAATCCGTGGGGGCAAGGTCAAAGTACCCTCCAAAATCCTGGAATGTAGTGCTCGGCCTTCCGTCAAGCATCTTGAAAAGGAAAAATTCAAGTTCAGGTCCAGTATTGTAGGTAAAACCCATCTTTGCCGCTTCCTGAATGACCTTTTTCAGGACGTGCCGTGGATCTCCTTCAAACGGTTTGTTTCCATATGTATACACATCGCAGATAAACCGTGCAACACGAGCGTCGGCAGGCCTCCATGGGATAATTGAATAGGTATGCGGATCAGGCTTCAGAAGCATATCCGATTCTTCAATCCTGGCGAATCCTTCTATCGAGGACCCATCAAACCAGATTCCCTCTGTTAACGCTTTTTCTGCCTGTTCGACCGGAATGGCTACATTCTTTGGCATACCCTGAATATCGGTGAACTGTAGACGCAGGAATTTGACCAGATCTGCATCAATTCTCTCCAGCATTTCCGATACGAGATCGTTTGACATATGGAAAAAAGCTTCTACCCAATTTTATTTATATTTAATTGAATAAAGGTTATCAGAATAAATTGAGAATAACCTCTCTTATTCAGATTATTTGTGATAAATATGTGTGGAATCATTGGTGTTATCGATCGGTCTCGCCGGAGAATGGATGGTTCACGGGTAAAAAGAGCGCTCTCTGTTATGGATGAACGCGGAAGCGGGGAAGGGGCAGGATATGTTGCTTACGGCGTATTTCCTGAATTCGCGAATTATTATGCAATTCATATCTTTTTTGACAACATCCATGAAACTAAGGGAGCGATTGACAGTGAACTGGCAAAGTGGGGAGAAATCGAGCACGATGAGGAGATACCCACCTATGAACAGCCGAATATCCGAAAAGTCCATACACCCTGGAGATACTTCTTCAAGCCTGATCCCACTCTCATGCCATGGAGTATCACACCTGAAGACGATATAGTCGCCCACCTGGTCATGAAAGTGAATACCTCCATTCCCGGAGCCCTTGTATATTCATCCGGGAAGAATATCGGCCTTTTTAAGGCATCAGGCTGGCCTGAAGAAGTCGCAGATTTTTACAGGATACAGGACTATAAAGGATACATTTGGCTTGGACACAACAGGTATCCCACCAACACACCAGGCTGGTGGGGTGGCGCACATCCGTTTAACCTCCTTGACTGGAGTGTTGTTCATAACGGAGAAATTACCTCTTATGGGACGAATCGCAGGTATATCGAAAGTTATGGCTATAAGTGCACCATGTATACTGATACCGAAGTAGTGGCGTATCTCATTGATCTCCTCGTAAGAAGGCATGGCCTCACACCGGAATTGGCAGTCAAAGCATTGGCTCCACCTTTCTGGGATGAAATTGACCGGATGCCCCCGGAGCAGGAACTGATCAGCAGGGCAATTCGCCTTGCATATGGACCGGCTCTGATGAATGGCCCGTTTGCCATTGTGGTTGCCCGGCCTGACGCCATTGTGGGTTTTACAGACCGGATAAAACTACGTCCCCTGGTTGCAGGTGAATTAAAAGACTGCCTTTTCATCTCAAGTGAAGAAGCAGCCATCCGGGTAATGGAACCTGATGTGGAAAATATCGTCATGCCGAAGGCTGGGGAGCCGGTCATCGGGAGGATTGTGGCATGAGTATCGGGAGTGTCCCTTCA
>DATKYO010000084.1:0-15244 GCA_035528475.1 Methanoregulaceae archaeon
GAGTGGGACATGATCATCCCCATGGGCTCGGTGCCGGTCACATTCGTTATTCTGGGCTTTCTCATCTCCAAAGTGCCAAGCAAAGAGCATGTCCCGCAGCTCTCGGTAGCACTTGTTGCTGTCGCATTGACCTGGTTTCTATCGGCGGTTATCGGGTCACTGCCGTTTATGCTCGCCCTCCAGATGACTCCCACCGATAGTATTTTCGAGGCAATGTCTGGGTGGACAGACACCGGGATTACCATGATGTCCTCCATTGATACCGCTCCAAAAACGCTAATCTTCTGGAGATCGCTCATGCAGTGGATTGGTGGTATAGGCGTCATATCGCTGGGGATAGCCATGCAGTCCCGTTCGACGCTGGCCCAGTACCGTCTCTGGTATTTGATATCGTCTCGGCAATCGGAAACAACGGGCTTGGAGCGGGATTCATAACATCCAGCAGTCCGATAGCCATCAAATGGCAGTTTATTCTGCTCATGTGGATAGGAAGACTGGAGATCCTGCCGGTACTCATCCTGTTCCTTGGAATAGTCAGGGGCTTTGAATTGAGAATTCCCCAGTAACCGGCTGTAACTGCAGGTCCTGTTACAACTGGGCACGCGCGGGGACGTTCGGATTAGGTCGGATAATCTGATCCCCGAGACGCGTTCATAGCACGATTGCAGGGAGTGTATATATATGCCCATATGAGAAATAATGCCAAAAATTACTTTTGAGGGCTATTTTTAGTTTTTAAGAGCTATTTAAATCCTAAATTCATTTTAGACTCATTCAATCGCATTTTATTAATTATTAAACGCATATCGTCCAAATTGGAGCCCGAAAAGCATGAAGAGATGTGCTGCAAGCCTGCCCCGATTTTTAGCGGTATTGGCGCATTTGTCATTTTTAGTAAAATGAAAACCTTTATTCGGCTTACCCCTGTACCTGTGTATGTTGGAGAACGCCGAATGCCCGGTGACATAGAGAGCATCCTGATTGCGGCGATTGTTTCGTGGGTTCTTTTTATTACTATTGATATTCTTTTCGGGCTGCCAAAGCACGGAGGTGTCAGTGGAGCACGGGAGATTGCAGCCGCGATTGAGAAGGGAGGAGGAGAGATCCACGGCGGGTATATGATGGGAAACATAGTATGCTCCCCCGATGCATCTGCCGGTACCCTTCTTGCTGCCTGTGGAGTCTATATTGCAGGGATCCCCGGAGGTCTTGCAGCTGCAGTCCTGGTATATATCGGCAACCGGATATGTTATGACCCAGGATATGCGGGAACCACCGGGGCTCTGGCCGCGACATTCGTGATCTATGGGTTCACTTTACTCGGTTTTTCCGCCGCGCATTTCATCGCGGGAATGGTTATCGCCATACTTACGATTCAGGGCATTTCACATTTACATGCCAGCAGGCTCATCTCTCACATATGGAGGTGGCGGTTATAAACCCGCAGGAGATCGCCCTGTACGCATGTGCCGCCATTGCCGTATATTCGGCGATACGGGTGATCGCAGAAAAAAATACCTTGAAAAAACTTCCCTTCATCAACGTTATGTCATTTGCTGTGGCGGGATCGATTGCCCTTCTGCTCCCCCACCCCCTCACAATACTTGCAGCAGCAGCATATTTCATCGGCACCACCCTGGAATCGAATGCCATTGCCAGCACCTATGCAGGAGGTGTGCGGGAGGATGAATGAGTTCCTTGTCTTTGCTTTTGCCGGTCTGCTGGTATTAGGTACCGGTGCGACAATATTCGAGACAGACCCTTTCAAAAAATTAATATCCCTCTCAATACTCATCGGGGGAGTCATACCGTTCATCGTTGACCAGGGACTGCTGGACGTGGCCACTGCAGTGGCACTCATCGCACCCCTCACAACCATATTCATACTTATGGTTACAAGGAGGTCAGAACGTGGGACCTGAATTCCTCCTGGGCCTGTTCCTCATTCTTGCCGGGACTCTGGCCGTGGCATTTCCGAGAAAAAAAGACTATCTTACCCGGTTGATTAACCTGGAAATCCCTGCATGGGGGCTGCTGCTGCTCATGCTCTACTATAATGAAGCCCTGGCACTGCTCACCTTCGGGGCGGTCACCGCGTTAACTGTATTTATCTTCGTCCGGGTCATGCAAAAGAAGGAGGGCATATGATCATCAGCAGAATATCACGCTTTATTTCAGACTACGAAAACCTGCTGACGTTATTTGCCGGAGCATGTATCGTTCTCTCCATTATCGTAGTGATATCACTTCCCCTTCCATATTTCGAGGACCAGCTATATCCCAAGGAGATCAATACGTCAAGCCCCCTCAATCCCTATGACAGGGGAGGGACACCATTTACAAAAGCAGATATCAGGGTGCAGTACCCGGATAATTCACCCTATGCAGGCTACGTAACCGCCTATCTCACTCCGCTTTCCCTGGCTCTCTCACGGGCAACCCTCTATACCGGGACCACCATTGTTGCCCATCCGGGAGGGATTCTGGACGAGATACTGTACAATACCCGTGGCCTGGACACGGTCGTGGAAACCACAATCCTCTTCATTGCCTTTGCCATCGGGTCATTCCTCTTCAGGAAGGGATCGTGAGATGTGGAACGAATACTCGGTAGGGCTGGGCCTGGTGATGGTTTCCGCGGCAATTGGTTTTGCAGTCCTGGCCAGGGAAAAGGACGACCTCCACCGTCTACTCATTATAGACTTAATTGAGATCCCATCACTGGCAATTATCGCACTTCTGGGGACGGACCTGGCAGAAGCCCTGATCCTTCCCGGGCTGGTGGTGGGAATTGCCGAACTCCTGGCACTTTCACACATCTATCTCGCAAAAGAAGAGCTGCACAGCCAGCCTGTACGGGGGCTGAATATCGAGGTGATACGGCTTGCCCATGCACCGGCTATTATCTCGGCTCTTCTGGTGGGATATGGAATCATCCTCTCCGGGTTTACAGGCGGTGCTCTGATTGGACTGGGGGCCATCTTCTATGTTATCTCGCGTGAACCGGAGGAAAAGTTCGAACTGGTTGAGATGGCAAGCGGTATTGCATGGGCGGCCTGGATCGCTGCATTTTTCATCTTTATGTTCTTCCCCCAGTACTGGTATGCGGGAGTGATGGGAGCTGCGTTAGGAATTCTCCTCAAAGTTTCGGCAAAGATGTCCCTTATGGGATCCATGTGGGGTGGGGCGAATGATTGAGATAGGGGGCAAGCCCATCTTTTTCCTCCCCTTCGGGGACATTGTGATATATTTCACTCCATTTACCCTCACCCTCTTCCTTCTGGCCCTGGTATTTACCGTTCTTGTAATAGCCAGCAGGCCTGAACGGCAGATCGATGTTGTATTTGGCGGCGATGCATACCTGACCAAGGACATATCGCTCAAAGAGATGAGATTCCGGAGGTTTATGGCCATTGCCTGCGGTCTGGCATCCATGGGGGCAATGGTCACCGGCGATCTCTTTGATTTTGCCCTGTTCGCTTCCCTTGTAGGTATTACCAATGTAGGCATTGTCGCTGCAGTAAAAAACCGGCATGTCCAGAACGCTGCGTTCCAGTATGGCCTGGTGGCAATGGCAGCAACACTTCCTCTCTTTGCAGGAGCGGCGATTACAGCTTCCACTACCGGCACCCTTTCCATCCTCCAACTGGCAATACCTGCCGTATCAGGGGTTCCTCTGGCCGTGAAAGGTCTCATTATACTGGGAGTGATGGGAGAGGGGATGGCCCCGTTCTACGCGGCCAAGGCAGAGATGTTCCGGGCTCCCGGCGCCCCCTATGTGATCATGTGTTCCCTCTCATCCCTGTTGATTTTCCTGCGGGTTATTGAGATAGTCATGACGGTGTGATAGAGATGAAGAAAAAAACTGCATTCATCCTGATGCTGGCGGCAGGCGTTGCAGGAGTTGTAGCCATCGCCCTCTGGGTATTGGATCTGATTCCTCTCTGGCTCTATGAGGCGGTCCTGGTGATTGATTTCCCATTATTTGTCCTTTTTCTGGGTCTATGGTGGATGGCACGGGAAGGAGAGGCCGATATACCCTTCCTGGGATACTGACATGATACAATATCTGCTGTTTGCAACGTTCTTCGGGCTTCTGCTGCTGGGAATACACCGAAAGGTCATAGCCCGCATCCAGCGCAGACCAGGTCCACCCATATGGCAGGAGATCCTTCATATGTTCAAGTTCTCCTTCAAGAGCACCTGGGTGCCCAGGACGGCCAGCGATACACTCTTTGTGGGAGTTGTGCTGATCGCGATTGGGATATGGACCGCAGCCTTATTTGTGGTGCTGGCAGGCGGCAGCCTCCTAATCATCTTTGGCATCTACATGCTGCACAAGATTGTGGAACATGGGTTTGGACTCTCATCAGGCTCCCCTTACGGGAAATTCGGAGGGGTGAGGTCAGTCATTTCCGCCGCATCGGAAATTCCGCTTTTTGTCTCTGTTGCCGCAATAGCACTCTTCACAAAGTCCCTGTCCATATCAGATATTATCTCGTACCAGGAGACATCAGGACCGCTGATACTTGCCATACCCCTGTCGGCGGTGGCAATGTACATCGTGATCGTCTCCAAGATGCCCTACGGTCCGTTTTCCATTGTGGAAGGAAAGGAACTGGTAAGCGGATATAAAACCGAGCATTTCGGGGTATGGAGGGCGGGACTGGAGATATGCAACGGACTCAAGACCTATGTGCTGCTTATGACATTTATCCTTGTATTCTTCGGAGGAGTCCCGTTTGGAGTGATGCTCCTCCTGATGATCCTGATAATTGTCACCCTTTCATTCGTGTGTGCCCTCACACCAATGCTTTCACCCTTCGACAGTGTCACCGTACAAACATTGATTACAGGGGTTATGGTGGTATATGTGGCCATTCTGTGGTGGTGGTGGATATGATCAAGGAGATTATCCTCGCAACCGGGGTGCTCTACCTGGCAATCAATGGAATCCAGGTGATTAATCGGGCAGCAATCAATATGCAGGGGCTGGCAATCGGCATTCTGCTGCTCGCAGTGTCCGGAGTATTCTGGTACGGCGAGCAGGAGCCCCTGAAAAAGTGGGAGTATATGACGGTATGGGGGGGAGTCCTGCTCTTTGTAATATATGGAGTTCTCACATTCGGAGGGGTTCTGTGACCGTGTATCTTTATGAAAAAGACCTGACGGCAATGAAATATGCAATACTGGTGAGCACCCGGCACGACCGGGTTATACGGGAGATAGCTCATGACCTGGGGATAAGCAACCAGCAAATGAGGAGGTACATAATCACCAGATTCGATATGATCCTTATGGAGAACCTGCCTGCCAGGTATGAAGCGGGAAAATCCGGGGCGGAATCGGATGCCTTGCTGGCAAATTCTCTTGGAAAAGCGCTCTATTCCCGGTATATACCTCTAATAGATCCGGAAAGGATGAATGAGATATTCGAAGAAGTCCTGGCCATGATTGCCGGAGGGCTTGAAGAAAACGAGGCTGTGGCCAGGGGCAAGAAGTTGATTGCGGAGGATCTTCTGGCATGACCCTGCTCCAGTCTTTCAAGAACCTGGTAAGATCAAAGTCGATTCATGTAGCCTATGTGGATGTGGGATCCTGCAATGGGTGTGATATTGAGGTGCTGGCATGCCTGGCGCCCCGGTATGACATTGAGCAATACGGGATCTATGTCCATAACAATCCCCGGGAAGCTGATATACTGCTGGTTATCGGCGCATTCACTCCCGGGTGGGAGGAGAAACTGCTCGGTCTTTGGGAAAAGATACCTGATCCGAAAGTTGCCATCGCTATCGGCAACTGCCCCATCTCGGGCTGCGTTTTTGACCGACCTCATAGTCTCATCGATCCTCCGGTCTCAAAGCACATTCCCATTGCCGCCCAGATCCCCGGATGCCCGCCACGTCCCACGGAGATATTAAAAGCAGTCCTGTCCCTCGCTCCCACCGTGTTTGAGGACTTTGAGAGGAGAACCCAATGAAAAAGACCGTTGATGTATCAATCCCACTGGGCCCGGTTCACCCCTGTTTCAAAGAGCCTGCCAGGGTGAAGTGCGAGACAAAAGGAGAACTGGTGCTCAATGCAGAGGTGGAACTCGGCTACATGAAAAAAGGCATCGAGAGGATCATGAGAGGCAGGCCCTGGCAGGAGGTCATGTTCCTGGCAGAACGGGTTTGTGGGATTTGTTCGGTCATACACAATATGGTCTTTATTGAAGCCCTCGAAAAGATGAGTTCTATCGGTGTCCCTGACAGGGCGGCTTACATGAGAGTCATCGTCAATGAGTTGGACAGAATGCAGAGTCACATACTGGCCAATTTTTCCTACTGCTATACAATTGAGCACGAGACCCTGGCAATGTATCTCCTGGATATCAGGGAGAGAGTGATGGATGAACTGGAGCGGATAACAGGCGCCAGGGTCACCTGCGCCTACATTGTTCCCGGTGGCGTGAGATTTGATCTGCGGAATGAGGATGCTGCCCATCTGAGAGCCGGTCTGGATATTATCGAGCGTGAAATTACCAGGTATATGAAAATGTTTGAAGGGGGGCCACTTATCGCCCTGCGAAGCAGGGGAGTGGGAAATCTCTCCCGGGAATCGGCACTGGAGGCTCACGCCGTAGGGCCGACAGCCAGGGCTAGTGGTATGCCGGAATCGGACTTGCGCACCAGGCACCCAACCTACAAGAAACTGGAATTTGTACCTGTATCACGGACCGAAGGGGATAATTTTGCCCGTATCATGATCAGGTTCCAGGAGGTTCTCCAGAGTATCAACCTGATAAGGAAGTGCCTGGACACGCTCCCTGACGGCCCTATCAGGGGCGGGGGAATACCTGGTGGAGGTGAGATCGCCTACAGCGGTGAGGCCCCGAGAGGGGAACTCTCCTATTATCTGAAAACTGATGATGCGGGGCGAATCCTGGATATCTCAATTCAGACACCTTCTATCATGAATATAGAGGCATGCTGCCATTATATGCTGAAGGGAGTTGCTTCGATTGCCGATGTCCCATCCACGTTTGTGAGCGCCGATCCCTGTATTGCATGTACTGAGAGGTAGCAATGTTTGGTTCACTAATATCATATATCAGGGAATTCGCCCGGGGCGAATGGCTCTATAAGTTTCTCTTTGTAAAGACTGCCCCGCTGGTTGAGCCGAAATATTTCAGGGGATTTCCGGAACACACCGGAAAGACATGCACCCATCATCTTTTTTGTATGATGGCCTGCCCGGCACCCGGGGCAATTGATGTGATCCACAGGGAAGGAGGTGGCTGGGAGCCCCGCATTCATAAAGGCCATTGCATCCGGTGCGGTCTCTGCGTGGAGGCATGTCCAAACGGGGTTCTTTACAGCGGGCGTATCCTCGAATCCATGTTCAATGACAATACTGCGCTGTCATTTTCTTTCCGGATAGACGTGGATACCAACCTTTGCATGGGATGCGGGAACTGTGCGGTGGCATGCCCGGTGAACAAGCAGATCGACGCCCAGATGTCTTTTGGAGGAAAGGCATCCACAGACGAACTGCTTCTCAAGGTCAGTGAGGGCAAGTGCCTGGTTATGAATGTGGATAAGTGCACGGGCTGTAAGACCTGCGAGAACTATTGCCCAAATGAAGCCATCAAGGTGGGCAGGCTCCTGGAAGCGGTGCACGGCAGTGAGGAGGAATTATGAGATTCCTTCTGAACACCGGCAGAACAATCATCCAGGGCTCGAATGTAGAGAAAAAAAATTCCCACACATATATGCAGGAAGCATCATCCTGCCACATGAATCCCGTGGATATGATGATCCTGGACATCGAGGAAGAAGCGAATATCCTTGTTCGGAGCAGATTCGGGGAAGTGGTCATGTGGGCGATACCCGATACAGGAATGGCCCGTGGCGAGGTGTTTGTCTGTCTGGGTCCATATGCCAATTATGTGGTGAGCGCCGAGACTCACTGCACGGGAATGCCTGATTTAAAGTCGACTGAGGTGGATATCGAGCCATCAAAAGAAGAAGTAAGCCCGTTATGGAGACTGATGGAATCGCTTGGAGGGTATCGCTATGAGGATTGAGGATGTGGTCTGCTCTTTTTGCGGCTGCCTGTGTGACGATCTCGTGGTAGAAGTGGAAGGCAAGAAGGTTCTCAACGTTGAAAATGGATGTAAGCTGGCGAATGAGAAATTCATGGGAAATTCCCGCCTTAAATCTCCAATTAAACGGGTAGGCACGAAATGGAGTGAGATAGGACTGGAAGAGGCCATCGAGACCACTGCTCAGGTACTGCTGGATGCCGACCGCCCTCTCCTGTATGGGTGGAGCGGAACGCATGGGGAAGCACAGAGCATCGGAGTACATATAGCGGAACTTTTGGGGGCCGTAATCGATAACACCTCAACTGTATGTCACGGCCCCTCAATTTTAGCCATCCAGGAAGTGGGACATCCAGGCTGCACCCTGGGCCAGGTGAAGAACCGGGCAGATGTAATAATATACTGGGGGGCAAATCCCATCGAAGCCCATCCGCGTCATATGAGTCGGTATACTACTTATGCAGACGGTTTTTTCCTCAAAGACGCCTTCCGGGAGCGTAAAGTTATCGTAGTTGATATCAGAAAAACCGAAACTGCCAATATTGCGGATGAATTTATCCGGATAGAACCTGGAGGGGACTATGCCATTCTTTCAGCTCTCCGGGCCATCGTACGCGGCAAAGGAGACATTGTCCCCCGCAGTGTTGCCGGTGTGGAAAAAGAGCAGCTCGTGCGGGTGGCTGAGATTTGTAAATCGGCGAAATTCGGAGCAATTTTCTTTGGACTGGGGCTAACCATGTCCCGCGGGAAGAATAAAAACGTTCGGAACGCGATTGAGCTCACCGAAGAACTGAACCGGCACACAAAGTTCACCATCTCACCCATGAGAGGCCACTGGAATGTGTATGGATCGAACGAAGTCTTTACCTGGATTTCAGGATATCCGTTTGCGGTAGATTTTGCCCGCGGAATTGCATTTTATAATCCGGGAGAGACAACCAGTGTGGATATTCTTCGCAGGGGCGAATGTGATGCCTGCCTGGTGGTGGCAAGTGATCCGGGGGCACATTTTCCCGCGGAATGCAGCCGCCATCTCGCATCAATCCCAACAATACAGATAGATCCGCATATAAACGCCACGACCTACCTGTCGCATCTTCAGATACCTGTTGCTGTGACAGGGATAGATGCCGAAGGCACCGCATACCGGATGGACGGCATTCCTATCCGAACACGCAAAGTATTCCAGAGCAACTATCCAAGCGATACGGAAGTGCTTGAAAAAATCTACCAGATTATCAGGAGGGAAATTGGACCATGAGCGAACTCCTGATCAGAAATGCGTTTGTTATCGACCCCCTGAATGGCATTGACGGAGAAATAATGGATATATGCATCAGGGACGGGAAGATCGTGGAGGAGGTAAGTGCATCGTCGGATATTATTGATGCTGACAGGTGCCTGACACTTCCCGGTGGTATTGATTCCCACACTCACGTATGTGGGACCAAAGTAAATTTCGGGCGATACATGAGCCCTGAAGATATGAGGGCCGGTAGGACTGCCCGGAAGGGGAGGATGCACGTGACTTCGGGGTACAGTGTTCCGACGACGTTTGGAAACTCCTATCGTTATAGCAGTATGGGGTATACTACCCTTCTGGAAGGAGCCATGGCCCCTCTTGAGGCCCGACACACCCACGAAGAGTTTACCGCCACCCCTCACCAGGACATGATGGCCAACACTCTTTTTGACGGTAACTGGTCAGTAATGGACGCGGTTCGTGAGAAAGATGTGAAAAGAGCTGCGGCTGTGGTTGCCTGGATTCTCTCTGCGGTCAAGGGATTTGCAATCAAACTGACCAATCCCGGTGGGACAGAGGCATGGGGATGGGGTGAAGACGTCAGCGGTATCCACGACACAGTCCCGCATTTCGGAGTCACACCGGCAGAGATCATCGAGACTATGATCAGGGCGAATGAACTTCTTGCACTTCCGCACTCCGTGCACCTTCATTGCAACAACCTTGGAGTGCCCGGTAATTACCGCACCACCCTGGAAACCATGGACCTTGTCCCGGACTTAAACGCGGAAAGGCAGAGTCTCTATCTCACACATGTGCAGTTCCATTCGTATGGAGGTACAACCTGGAGGGATATAGACTCCCAAAGCGAGAAGATCATGAACGTGGTAAACAGGAGTCCGCATCTCGTCATTGACATGGGGCAGATCATGTTTGGCCGGACCACCACCATGACTGCCGATGGTCCGATGGAATTCAAGCTCTACATGCTTCACCATAACAAGTGGAGCAATCATGATGTCGAGCTCGAGACGGGATCGGGGATTATTCCTGTTTATTATAGCCGGAAAAGCCTGGTCAATTGTATTATGTGGGCAATTGGTCTCGAACTTGCCCTTCTCTGTAAAAATCCCTGGCAATGCCTGCTGACGACCGATAATCCCAACGGTGCTCCGTTCGTAAAATATCCTGAAATAATGGCACTCTTAATGAGCAAACGGTTCCGGGACCAGGAATGTGCATTGCTCGACCCCAGAACCGAACATAATGTTCCCCTTTTTGCCATTGACCGGGAACTGGACTGGAACGAGATTGCAATCATGACCCGGGCGGGCCAGGCCCGGGCGCTTGGGATTGAGTCTCTCGGCAAAGGCCACCTGGCACCCGGGGCCCAGGCAGACCTGGCCATATACCCTATCCGTACTGCGGATATCGATCCCTCGGTCCAGTACCAGCAGGTAATGGCCGGTTTTTCCCGTTCAAGATATACGATAAAAAGAGGAAGGGTGGTGGCCCGGGACGGTGAAGTAATTGTGGAGGGGGCGAACAGTACCATATGGGTGCGTCCGAAATTATCGCCTGAATATGACCTGAGTCTTGACCCTGAATTTACCAAACACTTCCAGCAGTACTACACGGTAAGGATGAGCAATTATCCGGTTCAGGAAACCTATCTGCCAAGGGGAGTATGCTTGGAGACGGAGGCGGAACTGTGAGGGTTATTCTTGAGACAAAACCACGAAGAAAACCAAAAATTCCCATTGAAGCAGAATCAATCATCCCACAAAATTTTCTCCGGGGAACGGACCTCGTTATCTTTGAGGGGAACAAGGAGCGCCATCTGGATGAAATATTCTTCATTTCAGTAGAGGGTCCGGCGGTTTCCCCCGACCAGGTTG
This sequence comes from Methanoregulaceae archaeon, assembly GCA_035528475.1. Classification (GTDB taxonomy): domain Archaea; phylum Halobacteriota; class Methanomicrobia; order Methanomicrobiales; family Methanospirillaceae; genus SD8. The sequence continues at coordinate 11,228 of DATKYO010000084.1, forward strand.
AAGTGATACTCAAGGGTGATACAGGGCGAATCAAACGTGTGGGGGAGTATATGAATGCCGGCAAGATTGTCATTGAAGGTGATATAGGAATGCATTGCGGGAACTTCATGAGTGCAGGGCAAATCGTGATAAATGGCAATGCAGACGGATGGCTTGGAAGGGAAATGCGGGGTGGAGAGATCATATGCCATGGCAATGCGGGACATTATTGTGCTGCCGGATATCGTGGTGAAAAGAGAGGCATGAGAGGTGGCAGGGTGGAAGTTTTAGGAAATGCAGGAGATTTTACTGCCGAATATCTTTCCGGCGGAGTGGTAATAATCCGCGGAGACGCGGGGGATCTTCCGGGTGTGGAGATGCGGGGAGGTTCACTGGTTATTGAGGGTGATTGTTCCCGGCCCTGCGGAAACATGACAGGAGGGACATGCATGATTTTTGGCAGTGTCCTGGACATTCTTCCAACATTTGTAAAAAAAGGCAGATCTACGGTGGAATTTCGCGGGATGAGAGTGACGATGGAAACCTTCAGGGGCGATGTAGCCAATCGCGGCAAGGGGACGCTGATGCTAAAAGAGATCGAGGAGCATTCCCTCTGATTAATCACGCATTCAGACACAAAAAGGCCGAAGATGAAGTAAAAATGAATAAATATCGTCTGGAGGCATTGATCGAACTCCACCAGATGATCAATGCAAGCATCAGTGAATTCTGTAAATATGCCATTAAAATCTATTGAACTGACCAAGAGTAAAATGGGCTATATCAAATAGCACAGGATCACCGAAATGCCTGTAAAGCCCATTTTCAGGCCTGGAAAAACCAGATGTAAATATCCGGGAAATTGAAAAAAGTGGCGAATTCGGAAATATATTTTATCTAGTTCCTGAATTCAATGATTTCGTCGTAGATCTTGTACGAATTACCATTCTTCATTCTTACCGTCACTTCCACCCGGTCCTTGGCGGTTGAGCCAGTCAATTCGACATAATCGCCGATGTTCGGTTCTGCCATGCTGCCTGTTTCAATTGTTCCGTCCGGCCTGGTCACTTTCACATCCAGGGTTGAGAGGAGGACTATTCCCGAGCCGCCACGGAACTCCACTTTAATTAAAGGATTGAATGTGAGTGTTTCCCTGCTGACAGTCACCAGAATGCCCTGGTCTGAGGGGATGGCATCGGTGGGTTCGGTCGTGAGAACCATTGTTGTGGGCATTGCGGTCTGTGTGGCGGTAGGCGTTTCTACAGCAGGGGGGGCCTGGGTGCACCCGGCAACAAGGAGGAAGACTGCCACCCCACATATCAGTGCGAGTATTTTCAGGTTCATACCTGTACTTCTCAACCATGGTATATGACCATTAGGGTATTCAGAAGCTCGGACACTCTCCCGATACAATAGAACAAAAAAAGTGGGTCTGAAAAAAGAAGGAAAATTCAGGCTTCTGCTACATCTTCGGACTGGCATGAGGGGCACATGGGCCTCTTTCCCACACCCTTGAATTTTTCCCCGCATTCATTACACCGATAGTCCTTGCCCTTTACTCTCTCAGGGGGAATGTCAATATCTACGGGACCGCCAACAGTACACATATCTCGATCACCTCATTAGGATGCATTTGCAGGAGATGATATAAGTCTATCTTATCGCACCATGAATGAGAAAATGTATGTTATTCATGCAACCTTGAAAATTTAAATATTGGTAGTTCATCCCCCTGCTTAGTGCAGTCAGTTGGAAAGGCGGAGAGATGGGGGTGGTTCTTGTTTTTGTTGTGTACCGGAAAATGAGAGACGCGGATCATCAACCTCAATTTCTGATGGGAGGATCAGTCGAAAAGATGGGCTTTGAACTTTGAATGGTCTCTTTCTCTCTCCTTTTGGACTTCTTTTCCGGATCTTTTTGCAACTATCTCTTTTTGGATGGCAAGGCTGCAGCAATCCTCTTTCTCAATAAAAATTGCACATTGTTCCCGGATGCAGGGATTTTTGTCGAATGGACATAATTTTTCAGCCATATTATCTCCCGATCAGTTCCATTTATTATACGAAATAGACATTTTCCAGGTTTTCCAGGCCAGAAATAAAAGATTCCTTCCCTCTTTTCCGGCTTTCCATTTTTTATAGAGGCGCAATACCCGTTCCCTTTCAGGTATATAAGAATGTATGGCCGAAGTAAAAAAAAAGATCATGGCCCGGCAACTGCCAGGGATTAGATCAGGGTTACAGGGTAATCAGTTGGACAATGGGTACAAAAGCAAATGTCAGGATTGCTGTACACATAAGGTATTTTTCTTTGGCTTTCTGGTTCATTTCGCATATCTGGTCATACATACCGCTATAAAAAAACAGCTGATAGCTGAAGTTCAATACTCCAATCGGATAGCACGAATATACAGGAGCACGAAGTTATTTTCGTTTCAGAACCGGCTTCGGGAGACTGCCGAAAACCCTTTTATGGGCCTATTTATCTTTTCCAGCTATCAACGCCGGAAAGGAAAAATGCGCCCCTCTCTCATCGGCTAATCTTATGTGAAGAGGGAGCAATGCAAAGGTCATCGATAAAGGCATTGACATCCACGTACCGTTGGGCCGGCTCACGTTCCAGGCATTTCATAATTACCGACTCGATTGCCCTGGCATCGGGATTGATCTCGGAGGGTAAAGGGGGAATATTTTTGAGTTTGGCACCAACTACCTCTTCATATCCTGTCCCTTCAAAGGGGAGCCGGCCGCATACAAGTTCGTAGAGGATAGTTCCGATCTGGTATATATCAGTAGAAGGGCCGGTGGGGCCGAAGCGATCGGGATCCAGCTGCTCAGGTGCGACATAAGCCAGGGAAAAGCCATACACAGTGCTGCTATCCCGGGAATACTCGCCTTTTGATAGACCCCAGTCAGAAATTTTCGGCATACCTTCCCTGGATAGCAGGATGTTTGCGGGTTTGAGATCGCGGTGGATTACTCCGCGGGAATGGGCATAGGAAAGCCCGGACGCCACCTGGCAAATCAATGAGACGGCATGTGGGATTCCCATCGGTTTTGGAATCTCATCAAGAGAACCCGGGATATATTCCATCTCTACGTAAGGGACCGGGAGGATATTCACCGCACTCACTTTCACAATTGCCGGGTGATCGAGCCCTTCCCATACACTCATCTCCCGGAGCATGGACCTCCCTGTAAGTTCATCGTCCCTGATAGGAATTTTTACTGCGACATATTCCCCGTCTTTTCGTCTCCTGGCAGAATAAACCCTGGCCACGCCTCCCCTGGATAGAAACCGGGTATCATAATAGCGCTCTTTTAATTCGGAAGGAAATTCGGTTCGAATATCCTTCGAATCATCAGTTTCAAGAATTGTTCTCTTAGCCTCCTGTTGCAGTTCTTTCATGCCTGTATTCTGCAGGTGAGCATGAAGCAATAGAAGAACCAGTGATATGAATATTGCGAGCGGGATCCAGAGGATGAAGGGCAGATCCCTGGTCACATATGCCAGCACCAGGTAAAGGAAGAGGGTAGCAAGACCAAATGCAAGGTGTAGCCTCTCAAATCGATGTATCTTCCAGTCTTCAAATATTGCGTAACTCATCCCAATAGAACTCACGCAAAGAAAGACAAGGGGAAATCCGGCAATCGCCGCAGATATCACTCCGGAAGGCGATGCACCTCCCCGGAAAAGGGCTAAATTCACCATTACCGAGGCCAGGAGAAAGAGCACGATTGCCAGAACTGCATGTGAAAATATAAAAAAATATCGAAGAGGACGATTAATTGCTTTGCTTTTCCATTTTGGTTTCCTTATATCCAGTAAAACTACTGGGATCTGGATGGCCAGTGCACAGATCCCGAACACAACCAGGTAAATTACTGTAAGAAAGAGAGTATCCATTACCCGATCCCTCAGATCTGCAACCTGCTGCCCCACAGGAACAGGTGTCCGTGGAGGTGTTTGAGCATTCGCTGCAGAAGCGAGAATTACAGTGAAACCCGAAAGGAGAAAAATCAGTAAAATTGCCCATGC
>DATKYO010000085.1:0-16048 GCA_035528475.1 Methanoregulaceae archaeon
TCTTCATTTGTTATCCCCCTCAACAACGATTCATAACCTGGATATTTCTCAACAAATTCATGTTCAGGTATTGCCCTACACCAACGATACTGGTCCATTACATTCACATACGCATCCTTCGAGACCTCTTCTGCAATAAATTCCATGACCTGTTCACTCCCGGCAAGATCGTCGGGGAGGACGAGGTGCCTGATAAGGAGTCCCCTGGTGGCGATGCCGTCCACGATCTCAAGGTCGCCGACCTGCCGCTGCATCTCGAGGATCGCACCTTTCATATTATCAAAATAATTCGGGGCATCGGATAGTTCCAGTGCAACCCGGTTATCGCCATACTTGGCATCCGGCATGTAGATGTCCACCACTCCGTCGAGGAGCCGGAGCGTTTCAACCGAATCGTAGGTGCCGGTGTTGTAGACGAGGGGAATTTTGAGCCCCTCTTTTGCTGCAATATATACGGCGTTTAAGATCTGGGGCACGAAATGGGAAGGAGAGACCAGGTTGATATTGTGACATCTGCGGTCCTGGAGAGCCAGCATAATCGCTGCCAATTTCTCGCAGCTGATCTCGGAGCCGAAGTCCTGCTGGCTGATCGAGGAGTTCTGGCAGAATCGACACTTCATGTTGCACCCGGTAAAGAAAATTGTCCCGGAGCCGTGCCGTCCCACCAGTGGAGGTTCTTCACCAAAATGGGGGCCGTGACTGGATATTTTGGGGAGGAATCCCCCACGACAGTACCCCCGCTCGCCCGATACCCGGTCCACCCCGCACTGGCGGGGACAGACATTGCAGGACGAGAGCATCTCGATTGCCATCCCTGCTTTTTTTTCAAGCTCGCCTGTTTCGAGAGTGCGGAGAAAGACCGGGCCGGTCATCATAATTGAGATTTTTTCATAGATACAAGAACCCATCGACGCCCACCCGGCGGGGGAACACACCCCGATTCCAAAAAGAATAAAGGGAAGAATGACTATTGGACTATTACCGGCTTTTATGTCGAAAAAAATGTTTCAGGTGATTACGATATGGTTATGCTGAATGATGAGATGAAAGAGACATTCAAGAAAATTTCCCCCTTTCCTGTTGCCACCGCCTCAAAGGATGGCATCCCGAACGTGACCCCGATCGGATTTGTCCGCCTGGTGAGTGACGACACCATCTGGCTTGTAGACAACTTTATGCTTAAAACACTGGCGAATGTAAAAGAAAATCCCCGCATTGCAATTTATATCTACGATTCGGAAGGCAAGAAATGCTTCCAGATAAAGGGTGACGTGGAAGTGATGACCGCTGGTCCCGATTATGAAAAAATGAAGAAGATGGTGCACGAGAAGAAGCCCGGCCTGCCGGCCAAGTCGCTTCTTGTTATGAAAATTACCGAAGTCTTCGAGTGCTACCACGGTGCGAATGCCGGCAAAAAATTAATATAATTATTTTCTCTTTCTCTGTTCAGCAAGGCGGGCCTGCAGGCCGTAATATGCAGAGACCCCTATTGCGTGGGACTGGTCAATGGAGGTACTGTCGAAAGAGACAAGATCGCCCGAATAGATACCTTCCAGTGAAGAACGGCCCATTACATGGCAGCATCCCTTGTAAAGGGACACATCCACCTTCCCGTTGACTCTCTCCTGTGAGCTTTCGATGAATGCATTCAGGTCTTTGTAGAGAGGTTCATGCACAAGCCCCATATAGGCCAGTTCCGACCATTTTTCATCGACAATACGCTTGAACGAAAGCTCCTCGCGGGTCAGGGTAAGGTGCTCGAGATCTTTATGGGCGGTAAGAATAACCGTGGCTGCCGGGTGTTCATAGATCTCCCTGGCCTTCAGGCCCAGGATCCGGTCCTCTATCATATTGTTGCGCCCGATGCCATGCTTCCCTGCAATCTCATTCAGTCTCTCGATCAGATCATAGCCGGGAAGGTCTTCCCCGTTCAGCGCAACAGGGATCCCTTTTAAGAATTCTATCTCGAGCAGCTCAGGGCTTGCCGGGGCCTTCTCCGGCGAGGAAGTCCAGGAGTAAATCTCTTCGGGAGGATGGTATGACGGGTCTTCCAGCTTTCCCCCCTCGATACTCCTGCTCCAGATGTTCTCGTCAATACTCCATGGCTTTTCCTTTGCCACCGATACAGGGATCTCGTGCTGGCGGGCATAGTCTATCTCCCATTCCCGGGTCAGGTTGAGTTCTCGTATTGGTGCGATAACTTCGAAACCGGCCATCCTGAAGACTACATCAAACCTGAACTGGTCATTCCCCTTCCCAGTGCATCCGTGGGCGATAGCCTCTGCCCCTTCTATCCCCGCAATTTTTGTCACTTCCTCGGCGATCAGGGGCCGTGCCAGGGAAGTTCCCATAGGATAGCCTTCATATGAGCCATTTGCCCGGATAGCTGCAAAGATATACTCAGTAACGAATTTTTCCCGTGCATCAATGGTGTAATGCTTGTCAGCAAGTTTGATTCCTTTTTCTGTAACTGACCGGATCTCTTCCTCACGCTGACCCACGTTGACGGCCACTGTCACAACGCGGTCGTAAGAATAGCGGTCCTTTAAAAGCGGAATACAGATGGAGGTGTCAAGACCTCCGGAATATGCCAGGACAATGGTTCCTTTTCCCATTATAGCGCTCCGTTAAAGTGCATCTAGGACATACTGGTCCAGAATCACAGCACATGATTGGAAGTGAGGAGCCATAAAACAATTGGATATAAGTCTCGTGTCCTGGCGTGAGGATTAAATGGATGATATCTGGTTCAATATCCATTTTACTCCATATATCTCCGCATTTCTCCCTTATTTGTAATATTTGGTTACTATCCCCCGAACGGGAGTCTGAAAGTTTGGGAAAATTCAATTAAATATGCATATTTTCGAAATCGGAGAATCGGTAATTATTATTAGAATTACTTAAATAAAAATGAGATAGGAATTCCTCACGTATTTTTTGGAGATAATTCATGGATTGTGAAAATGAACGGAAGTGTGTAGTAGTAGTCAGAAATATTACCAAAATTTTTGGGTCAAAACCGGAAAAAATCCTGAAATTGCTGGAAAAGGGAAGCACGAAAGAGGAGATACTCGAGAAAACAAGTAATGTGGTAGCCCTTAATAATGTCTCATTCGAAGTGGCGGAAGGCGAAATCTTTGTCCTGATGGGGCTATCAGGATGCGGAAAATCAACCCTTTTACGGTGCATTAACAGGCTGATTGAACCGACTGCAGGGAAAGTGTTTATCGAAGACGAGGAAATTACCTCAAAAAAACAGGATGAACTGCTGAAACTCAGGAGGGAGAAACTGGGAATGATCTTCCAGAGTTTTGCCCTTCTCCCGCATCGTACAGTCCTGGAAAATGTTGCTTTCGGGCTGGAAATCTGCGGTATGGCCGAGGATGAAAGAGTCCAGAAGGCAAGGTCATCGTTAGAACTTGTCGGGCTTTCCGGATATGAGCAGAATATGCCCCATGAACTTTCAGGCGGGATGAAACAGAGGGTAGGCCTGGCGCGGGCACTGGCCAGCGATGCTGAAATCCTGCTTATGGATGAGGCATTCAGTGCCCTTGATCCCATGATCAGGAGGGATATGCAGGACGAGCTCCTGGACATCCAGGACCGCCTGAGCAAGACTATCATATTCGTGACCCATGACCTGGATGAAGCACTGAAGCTTGGAGATCGGATTGCACTCATGAAAGAAGGAAAAATCATCCAGGTCGGCACACCGGAAGACATCCTGACGAATCCTGAGAATGATTATGTAGAACGGTTTGTGGCCGATGTAGATATCTCGAAAGTGCTCACTGCAGCAGACGTAATGAAACATCCGGGCCCCCTGCTTTCTATCGAAGACGGTCCCAGGGTGGCGCTTCACCTGATGGAAGAATATGGATATTCCTGTATTTTTGTGGTTGGGAAAAACCGGAAACTTGAAGGATTTATCACGCTGGAGGATGCAATCGCAGCAATTAAAAAACGTGAATCAGTAAAAGATACTATGATTACGGAACTGGTGGTTGTGAAGGACACTACCCAGGTTTCGGAAGTCATCCCTCTCCTTGCAGGCGTTCCGCATCATTTGCCGGTTGTGGACGATTCAGGAAGAATACTTGGCATTATACTCCCCGTAACTGTGATTGCCGCCCTGGCTCGAAAGGAGGCCTAATTCAATGTTGCCTAAACTCCCCCTTGGAGATGCGATGGAATGGATCGTCGATTGGATAGACCAGTATTTCGGGTGGCTCCTCGACGGAATAAGTGCGGTTCTTAATTTCCTGGTGAATGGATTTCAGGATGTGCTTCTTTTTGCACCACCACTTGTGACAATCCTTGTGTTTGGCATCCTGGTATGGATAGTAACCAGGAAAGATTGGAAATTAGCACTTTTATGCATTGCCGGTCTCCTGCTCATCAACAACCTTGACCTATGGGAGCTCTCGATGGAGACAATTGCCCTTGTTGTCACGTCAGCGATCATTGCTCTTATAATCGGTGTTCCCCTCGGGATCCTGGCAGCGATGAATGATCCAATGAATAGTGTCCTGAAGGTATTTTTAGACTTTATGCAGACCATGCCGTCTTTTGTCTACCTGATACCGGCAGTTATCTTCTTCGGGCTGGGCAATGTTCCGGGAATGGTAGCCACGGTAATATTTGCGATGCCGCCTACAATTCGTCTCACGAACCTGGGAATACGCCAGGTCCCGAAGGAGCTGAATGAGGTCGCGGATTCGTTCGGTGCGACTCCTATCCAGAAACTGTTAAAGGTGCAGCTTCCTGTTGCAATGCCCACCATTTTGGCCGGAGTCAACCAGTGTATCATGCTGGCTCTTTCCATGACCGTGATTGCAGCCATGATCGGCGCGATGGGACTCGGATACCAGGTGCTGGTAGGAATCCAGCGTGTTGATATTGGCACAGGGTTTGAGGCCGGGCTGGCAATTGTCATTATTGCCATAATACTGGATCGCATTACCCAGAACCTGATCAAGACCACGCAATGAGACAATACTATATAAAATAAGCAACATAGAGAGAGTTGTTCAACAAAGAGTAGATGGGCCAAAATGGCCCTTTTTCTCCATTATTTCTTGAATTGCAACCCAAAAGGTGATTTTAATGGATCGAAGTGGAATGAAAAATATACTGGTATTCTTTACTATCTCGATTGTTATGGCAGGGGCACTTCTCGCCTCCGGCTGTACGCAACAGACCGGAGATGTCGGCACTGAAAAACAGGTGAGCATAGGGTATGTCACGTGGGACTCGGAAATTGCCAGCACAAATGTGCTCAAACAGGTTTTTGAGCAGGCCGATTATGATGTCGAAATAATAGCGGTCGATGTAGGTCCGCTTTACCAGGCGCTGGCCGATGGGCAGATCGATTGCACTATCTCTTCCTGGCTTCCGGCGACGCACAAGGGTTACCTGGACCAGTATGGAGAAAACTTCGTCATTGTAGGAAAGAACCTGGAGGGAGCCAAGATCGGACTTGTCGTGCCCCAGTATGTCAATATCTCCTCCATTGAGGAAATGAATGGCGTAAAGGATAAATTTGAGGGAAGAATCGTGGGCATCGAGCCTGGAGCAGGGATTATGTCGCTGACTGAGAAGGCTATTGATGAATATGACCTTGATTATTCGCTGGTCCCGAGTAGCAGTGCAGGTATGGCTGCTGAACTTAGATCGGCAATCAGCGATGACGAATGGATCGTAGTGACCGGCTGGACCCCTCACTGGAAGTTTGCCCGATGGGACCTCAAATACCTCGAAGACCCCAAGGGAATATACGGCGGAGAGGAGTATATTGCAACCCTGGCCCGGAAAGGTCTTGAAACAGATAAACCCGAAGCTTATGAGATACTTACCCGCTTCAACTGGACCGATGCAGATATGGAATCCGTGATGTTGTCCATCGAAGAAGGTAAATCGCCCGAAGATGCCGCAAAAGATTGGATCGACGCCCACCAGGATCAAGTAACGGGATGGATTTCCTGAAAAATTAAATTATTTTCTTTTTTAGTAGTGCCAATTCGAAGTCGATATCGTATTCGCCGCTCCTGCAACTTAAACCCTGCATATCCTTCGAAAAAAATGATCCTCCCTTCTTCCGGATAACTCGGGTATTGGAAGAGAGATCAGTATCAATTACTATTGATAAAAAAATTATGCATGATAATGGGAGAGCGGTTCAATGGTGATCTCCTCGTGCTTGATTGCCTCAATGGCCATGGCCGCAGCCCTCGCAGCCTGCACGGTGGTAATATACGGGACACCATAGTCAACAGCCGCCCGCATTATCTGGTAATGGTCCAGCCTTGACTGTTTGTCGAGTGGAGTGTTTACAATAAGCCGGATTTCCCCTTTCCTGAGAAGATCAATTACGTTCGGGGAGCCTTCCGCAACTTTTCGTACAAGGTTCGCATCAATCCCGGCTTCGGCAAGATTTTCAACCGTTCCTGCAGTTCCATAGAGATTCAGGCCCAGTTCTTTTAGTTTTCTTGCAATGGGGATGACCTCCTCGCGCTGTTCCTTGTTGACGGAAATGAACACATTACCCTCGACAGGAAGCTCATTGTCCGCAGATATACTGGCTTTGTAATAGGCCCTTCCGAAGTCATAGTCTATGCCCATAACCTCGCCGGTGCTTTTCATCTCCGGGCCAAGGACCGTATCCACACCAGGCAGCTTATTGAACGGGAGGAGCACTTCCTTGACTGCGACATGGGAGAACGGGCGCTCTTTGTAGCCCATATCTTTGAGTTTCTTTCCAATCATTGTCTTGGCGGCAATCTTTGCCAGGGGTATTCCTGTCGCCTTGCTTACGAAAGGAACAGTCCTGCTGGCCCGCGGGTTGGCTTCCAGAACATAGACAATGTCGTCTTTTACTGCAAGCTGGATATTCACAAGCCCGATTACCCCGAACCCCAGGGAGATTTTTCGTGTGTATTCCTTGACCCGTTCCAGGATCTCCGGGGAGAGCGATTGGGTTGGTATGACACACGCAGAATCCCCACTGTGAACACCTGCCTCCTCAATATGCTCCATCACTCCACCGATAAGCACATCAGTTCCGTCACATACCGCATCAACATCCAGTTCAACTGCATTCTGGAGGAAGGAGTCGATCAGGACGGGATGGTTCCTGCTCACCCTGACAGCCTCCTTCATATAGCTCTCAAGCTCGATCTCGTCATGGACGATCTCCATGGCCCTGCCGCCAAGAACATATGACGGCCGGACCAGGACAGGATACCCAATCTCGGCGGCTTTTATTCGTGCCTCTTCTAGAGAAAATGCAGAACTGTTGGGCGGGCTCGGGATATCAAGATCGGCAAGAAGGGCTGCAAACCTGTCACGGTCTTCGGCAATGTCCATGGAATCGGGCGACGTTCCGAGAATTGAGGTAGAAAGCCCCAGACGCGAAAGCTCCTCGCTTATGGGCACAGCCAGGTTCACGGCATTCTGTCCGCCGAACTGAACCATAACTCCCAGATAATTGTCCTTTTTTAAGATGTTGATAACATCTTCAAGCTGCATCGGTTCGAAAAAGAGGCGGTCCGAAGTATCGAAATCTGTAGAGACTGTTTCAGGATTATTGTTGACAATATGCACCTCCACGTTCTCTTCCCTCAGCGCTTTCACCGCGTGAACCGTGCAGTAATCAAACTCGATTCCCTGCCCTATTCGTATAGCCCCTGATCCAAGGATGAGAATCTTCTGCCTCTTATCGGGCACAATCTCGCACTCATCTTCCCATGTGGAATAGAAATAAGGAGTGGTGGCCGGAAATTCGGCTGCACAGGTATCTACCATCTTGTAAGTGGGCGTGCCCGTAATCCCCTCTATATCTTCCGGGCTCTTTTTGGTCCTCACCGCGATATCAGAATTTGCAAATCCATACTCCTTGGCATGAAGGATATCCCCGACAGTCGCATCTTTGGTAAGTTTCTCCTCCAGATCCACAATATTCCTGATCTTTTCCAGGAAGAAGGGGGAAATTTTGGTAAGCTTTGCAATCTCATCGACAGAAAAACCGGTCCTGAATGCATCGAAAAGAGTGGCAAAACGTTCATCGGTAGGGCTTGAGAGGATCATCCGGATCTCACTTGGATTTGTATGAAGGTAGATGTCCGTATCAAGGGAACGAAGGGCCTTGATAAATGATTCCTCAACATTCCGGCCGATAGCCATCACTTCGCCGGTGCTTTTCATGGCAGTGGTAAGGGTGCGGTCGGCATTCTTGAATTTGTCGAATGGCCAGCGCGGGACCTTCACAACCACATAATCTATAGCCGGTTCAAATGATGCAGGCGTACAGCCGGTCACCGAATTGGTAATCTCATCCAGGCGCAGGCCAATAGCGATCTTTGCCGCCACCCTGGCGATGGGATAGCCCGTGGCCTTGGAGGCGAGTGCAGACGACCTTGATACCCTGGGATTCACCTCGATTACCCTGTAATCCCCCTCCCAGTAGGCGAACTGGATATTGCAGCCGCCCTGAACGTCGAGGGCCCTGATAATCTTGATAGCCGCACTACGCAGCAGCTGGAATTCATCGTCACGAAGGGTGAGGATGGGTGCCACTACAACGCTCTCTCCCGTGTGGATTCCCATGGGGTCCACGTTCTCCATTCCGCAGACGATGATGCAGGTGTCGCCGGCATCCCTCATCACCTCGAACTCTATCTCTTTCCATCCCACCACGCTCTCCTCGATAAGCACCTGGTGTATGCGGGAACGACTCAGTCCGATCTCCACAATGTGGTCAAGTTCTTCACGGGTGTGGGCAATACCTCCGCCGGACCCCCCCAGCGTATATGCAGGGCGGATGATGGCAGGCAGGCCGACCTGGTTCATTGCCTCGTCAAGCTGGTCCAACCTGTTCAGAATCATGCTCTTGGGCACAGGTTCTCCAATCCTGCCCATCAGAGCCTTGAATTTTTCCCTGTCTTCTCCCTGGTAAATAGCCTCCAGGGGCGTACCGAGTATTTCCACGCCTTCAAGCGCACCAATCTCGGCAAGTTCTGCAGTCATATTGAGCCCTGTCTGGCCGCCCATTCCGCTTAATATGCCATCGGGTTTCTCCTTTTCGATGATCCTAGCGATAACATCCGCCCGAATCGGTTCGATATATATTTCGTCGGCCATCTCAGGATCTGTCTGGATTGTAGCCGGGTTGGAATTGACAAGGATGACCTTGACTCCTTCTTCGCGGAGTGCCTTGCATGCCTGGGATCCGGAGAAATCGAATTCTGCTGCCTGGCCAATTTGTATGGGCCCTGAACCAATCAGGAGCACTTTCCTGATATGAGCTTTGCGGGGCATTTCAGTCCAGCCTCCTAAACATGCTGTCAAAGAAAGGTATTTCGGTATCGAGAGGACCTCCGTGTGCTTCGGGATGGAATTGCACGCAGGTGATGTCAAGATTACGGTCTTCAAATCCTTCCAGGGTGCCGTCGTTTACATTTGAATAGAGCAGGCCGGCGCCTTCGGGGAGTGTATCGGCGGCGACTGCAAATCCATGGTTCTGGGTCGTGATATAGATGCTTCCATCTTTGTACCGGACAGGCTGGTTTGTCCCCCTGTGACCGAACTTCATTTTATAGGTCTCTGCGCCTAATGCCAGGCCGCAGATCTGGTTGCCCATACAGATGCCGAAAATGGGCAGTGTTCCTGCCAGATCCTTTACACACCGGATCGCATGGATAGCATGGACCGGATCTCCTGGTCCATTGCTGATGAAAAGGGCATCCGGTCGACAACTTTCAATCTGGTCGGATCGGGCGTCATGAGGAAACACGAAAATATCGGCATTTCTTTTCCTCATGCTTATCATCATATTCTTCTTCATTCCAAGATCTATCACCGCGATTCTCTTTCCGGAACCTTCCAGATGATACGGCTCTTTACAGGAAACTGCACCTATAAGTTCCTTTTCAGATATTTGAGGGATCTTCCGGGCGCACTCAACGGCATATTCCCCATTGTCATCCCCGACAACCAGCACGGATCTCAATGTTCCCTGAAGGCGGGTTTTTATAGTGAGCATGCGGGTGTCTACGCCAGATATTCCTAAAAGCCCGTTTTCTTCAAAATAATCTTTTATAGAAGGTATCGCTTCCGGAACAGCGCAGATTTCCCTCGCCACGCAACCAAGGGCCCACACCCTTGGATGCTGGAAATTTTTTCTATCCACGCCATAGTTCCCGATTGTGGGAAAAGTAAACATCAGGATCTGCCCGTGATAACTCGGATCGGTCAATGCCTCCATATATCCAGACATCTGAGTGCTGAATACAAGTTCTCCGGAACACTCTCCTTCGACACCAAATCCCTTACCTGTGACAAAGGTTCCGTCTTCAAGACCAAGTACCGCCTTCATAGTTTCATATAACTTGGAACTGTGAACTTTTAATAGGTAGCGGAAGACCCCCGAATGCCTGAATTTTCGCTCTAAATCACCCCTTATTTTTAATTAGCTCTATGAAGTTCGCCCGGGCCTCATTGTACAGTGGGTGCATGAAAACACGGGAAAAACCCTGCATGTATTTTTTTAAAAATCCTGAAATTCCGGTAAAATTTACGGTAAACCGAAATATATTATTATTTAAGCCTTTATATCAAAATTGAAATGTATATATGCCTTTATTTAGCAAATAAAAAGCTATAAGCATAAATAAATATAAAATTATTCGCATGGTTGTACCAAAAAAGGTCTTTTTCACCAAGGGAGTAGGAGTACATAAAGACCGTCTTGCGTCGTTCGAACTTGCCCTCCGTGAAGCAGGGATTGAAAAATTCAACCTGGTCTATGTTTCGAGCATATTTCCTCCAAATTGCAACCTGATAACAGTGGAAGAAGGGACCCTGCTTTTGCAGCCGGGTGCCATTACGTATTGCGTGATGGCCAAAAACGATACAAATGAACCGAACAGGTTGATATCAGCGGCAATAGGGCTTGCTCTGCCAAAAAAACCAGGGGAATATGGGTATCTTTCAGAACACCATGCATATGGCGAGACTGCAGAAAAGACAGGCGAATATGCGGAAGATCTGGCTGCTACAATGCTGGCAACTACATTGGGAATTGAGTTTGATATCAATAAAGCCTGGCAGGAAAGGGAACAGATCTATAAGGCAAGCGGAAGGATAATCAAAACACAACAGATCTGCCAGTCAGCCCAGGGTGCGGAGATGGGTCTGTGGACCACAGTAATAGCGGCTGCAGTTTTTATTACCTGAAAAGGTCATTTTATCCAACTAAATCTCACTTCGTGTACCATCTGCCAGTTTTATCATAAGCTTCCCGGCACATGTCGGATGGTACACAATTGTCCGCCCCGTGCAACCCCCGACGTCTTCGGCTATAATGGGAATTTTCCTGTCTTTCAGGCACTCTCTGATTGCATTTACGTTTCTCTCCCCGATATTGAGGTTCTCTGAAAATGTCTTGAACATGGCCGCTCCACCGGCAATTTTCGCCTGCATTATCGCCAATCGACACCCTTTCCCGATCAACTCGCTGACAAGTGTCTCTACTGCAGTATCTGCAAATTTTCCGGGTCTCTCAGTCCGTCCCCCCGAATCCGGAAGCATCACATGGGCCATGCCGCCAATGCATTTTATAGGGTCATGGATAACCAGGCCGACACATGAACCAAGTCCAATCGATGACATCGGATTCGAACCGGTGAAAAGATCACCGATACCGATAATCACCAATTCTTCCTGGTTTTTTGCTGGAACGTCCATCAGATAGGCTCCAAATTATTATACATTTATCAGGTTGTCGAGCATTTTGAGAATATCCTGAAGCATCGACTGAGTGGGAAGGAGGAAGATGTTGCCGGTGATTTTGTGCTGATCGCTTTTCAATTCGGTACGGAACAGTACTACTTCGTTTATATCGATGGCATCTTCAGATGCAAGAATTGTCTGGAACGCCGCGTGCGGCATATCTATGATCAATGAGGGGGGTGAGGGGAGCATAATGATATTCAGGAGACTGGCGGTGGCGTCGAGAAACGCGGATACCATGATATTACCAATTTCAAGAAGGGCACTCTCATCCATTTCGGTAAGCTCCCTGTTCAACTCGGTCATACCAAGCATGGCATTGGTTAACCGGATTACAGAGTTTTTTGGGATATGCACAAGAACATACCCTCCACTTGAAATATCGCCCGTTATCTGGAAAAGCACCAGGGCTGCCAGTTCATCTCCCACGTGTTCATGTATCTTTGAGATATCGATCAAATGGATTTCGGGTACCTCCATCTCGATGTTACTCATCAGCATCGTGGAAAGAGTGGTAGCAGCATGAGCCGCCCCGATATTACCGAGCTCCCTTAATGCATCACATTGTCTACTATCCAACAACATCTCTTCATACTTCCTTTAAAATTGAATTCACGTCTATTACGGGCACAACTTCACCGTCACCGGGAATAGTGACTCCGCTCACGCCCCTGCATATGCCAATAACGGTGGAGAGCGGCTTTATCACAACTTCCTGCTGTCCTTCGATCATATCCACCACAATCGATCTCTTCCTGTTCTGGTTCTGGAGAACCACAAGGATCTCGGATTTTTCTGAAAATCCGAACATGTCGTCAAGACGGTCGAGCGGGAGCACATCTCCACGTATCATGACCGCTTCCTGGAGCCCCACACGGTGGATCTTCTGCTGGGCGAGACTGGCAACCTCCACCACGTTATTTACCGGAATCGCACATCGTTTACCGTTGATCCGTACCATCATCACATTCACGATGGCCATGGTTGGTGGCAGGAGAAGTTCAAATTTCGTTCCTTTTCCTTCCGATGATTCGATCCTGATTATGCCTTTCAGCGATTCGATGGAATTTTTCACTACATCCAGTCCGACTCCTCTCCCGCTGATGTCGGTGATGGTTTCTGCGGTGGAAAAACCTGGCAGGAGGAGAAGATCGAATGCTTCTCCATTGGAGAGAGCGTCAGCGGCCTCGCCGGAGATCAACCCGGCTTTTTGTGCTTTTTCTTTCACCTTCTCAACATTGATTCCCCCACCGTCGTCTTCAATAGTGATTATCACATTATCGCGATCTCTCCTCGCTGAAAGCCTGATTGTCCCTTTGGTTGGTTTTCCGAGCAACTCCCTCTGGTGAGGGGATTCAATTCCATGATCAATAGCATTGCGGATGATGTGCATGAGCGGATCGTTGAGGCCATCCATGACACTTCTGTCAAGATCTGTCTCGCCTCCCTCAATAATGAAATCGACTTCCTTGCCTTCTCTGTGGGCGATATCGCGGACAGTTCTTGGAAACCTGTTAAAGATATGGTTGAGCGGGATCATCCTGATCTTCATCATCATATCCTGAAGGTCCGATACCGAGCGTCCTACCATATTGAGCGTCTCATCAAGCTCCTTTATCTGGTATTTTTGTGCGATCTGCGTGATCCGTCCCCTGTTGATTACCAGGTCTTCGATAAGGTTCATCATCTGGTCAAGGCGGGAGATGTTCACCCTGAGATTTTTAATTTCCCTGCTCTTTTTTAGCTTTACCGGGGGTTTCATAACTGCCGGGCTCTGAGGCGCATCATCCGCCGGTGGAGCAGGAGCATTCATGGATTTTTTCAGCCCTGCAGCACCGGCACCCTGTTCGGTAATGACGACGCTGGCAACATCCGTAACCGATGTGATGACCTCCAGGGCATCACGCCCTGCATCGGTAATTATCTCAAGTTCGAAAGAACCATCGAATTCCCCGTCCTCAATAATATCCCGGTCCGGAATGATGGCTTCGATATGCCCGATCTCCTCAAGGTTCGATAGGACAATCAACCCCCTCAGATTCCTATTATCACATTCGGGTGACAATTGCACCCCGATGTGATACCTGGGTGAACCGGCGGGAACTGGAACGGACTCCGTATCATTATCACCGGCAACAGCACCGGTTTCTATTTCAACAGGTTGGGCGGGTGAATCAACAAGCCCAGAATTTTCCTCCTGCCCTGATATCCAGGCCTTGAGCGCGCTTACTTTTTCGTCAAGTTCAGACGCGATACCGGTCCCACCCCCCTCGATGTCATCAAGCATGCCTTCAATATCATCGGCCGTTTCAAGGAGGTTATCAACCAGGTCCGGCCCTACGCCAATGCTTCCGTTCCTGATTTCCTGGAATACATCCTCCATGGCATGGCAGAGAGTTTCCATGCCCTCAAATCCCATTGAGGCGGACATACCCTTCAGGGAATGGGCTGATCGGAAAATCTCCCCAATAGCTCCCTCGTCTGATCCTGACTCAAGAATCAGAAGATTTTTCACGATATTTTCGTGATTTTCTCTGGATTCAGCGATATAGAGTGATCGATATGCATCAAGTTCCGACATGAGCTACACAGCCATCCCCATAACAATTTTCGCGATTTCATCTCCCATATCTTCCAGGGAGATGACCTGGTCAACACAATTTCTGGCCAGTGCCGACCTGGCCATACCATATACCAGGCAATCTTCCTCTCTACACACCATAGTTTTGCCACCCTGCTGCTTGACCGATGCCATTCCTTCACCTCCGTCATTGCCCATCCCTGAAAGAATGACGGAAAGGCAATCTGATCCAAAAACCGTTGCAGCGGAATGGAATGTCTTGTCAACTGCCGGCCTGACATTGTGGACCGGGGCGGCTCGTGAATGGATAATCCTCCCTCCTACTTTTCCATTTTCGGAGATCATTGAGGTAATTATCGAATGTACGCCTGACCTGGAAACATACACCCTGCCATTGGAAAGCGTGTCACCATTCTCCGATTCCTTCACCGGCATGGCTGAGATCCTGTTCAGCCGGGTTGCCAGCGAGGCCGTGAATCCTCCTTCCGGCATATGCTGGGTAATAATAACGGCTGCATCGACAGGAGTTACAATCGATGACAAGAGGACATCAAGCATCGGTGGCCCACCTGCGGATGATCCGATGACGACCGCTTTTTGCGCGGAAACCGATCCGGGGGGAGTCCCCCTTTTTGTATACCTGATCTTCACCAGGTTTCTGATCTTGTCCTTCAATTCCCGATCGAGACTTCGCACGCCCCGGACATCCTTTGGTTTGAGCAAAAAATCGTCAGCACCCATTTCCATTGCGGTCCTGGTCATCTTTCCGCCGGCAGTAGTAAGAGAACTGAGCATGAGTGTCTTTGGAAAATTGATCATATCGGCCTTTTTTTTCAGCACCTTCAGTCCGTCCATCTTGGGCATCTCGATGTCGAGGGTCATCACATCAGGTGAGAATTCCTCTATTTTCTTCAGCGCATCGATGCCATCAATTGCAGTTCCAACTACCTCGATTTCGGGATCTTTATCAAGCATATCTTTTAATATGGTTCGCATGAAGAGCGAATCATCGACAACGAGGACACGTATCATGTCATGAACCTAGAACGTTTTTTAGCTCCTCGAGAACTTTGGGAGCCTGGAAGGGTTTCACAATATAGCCTTTTGCCCCCGTTTTAATGGCCAGTTTTACCATCTGTTCCTGCCCGATAGCGGTACACATCACCACACGGGCATTCGGATCAAAGGCCCGTATACCCTTAAGGGCCTCTATACCATTCACTTTAGGCATTACCACGTCCATTGTAACCAGGTCGGGTTTCAGTTCCTTGTATTTGGCGATAGCTTCATCACCGTCGGCAGCCTCACCGACGATATCATGTCCACCGGAAAAAAGGATGTTTTTCAGGAGGGTTCGCATGAATAGGGTATCGTCAACAATTAAAATTCTCCCCATATGCACTCCAAATAAAATAGTTAGTAATCGAATTATATGTAAGTATTGTTGTAAGACAACCCTTTTATTTTGGAATTTATTGAGTCCAGCCATAAAAACGGTATATTGTATACCCTCGATAAAATTACGAAGCGAATTGAAGAATAATACGGCAATAATTTAGAATATCAGAAAAAATCAGTGAAAAAGCTGTAGATCGCCAGTATTATCCGGTTTTTGGCACAGCTGAAAATATGGCACATCCCAATGATTCACCTCTGCCGGATTACGGGAAAGCAGAC
>DATKYO010000086.1:0-4570 GCA_035528475.1 Methanoregulaceae archaeon
GACAAGGAATAATAAAAAAAATCAATTTTTTACCGTTCCATCTCTTTGTTGGACAATATTTGCTCAAGTATGGCGACAGCTGCGCCTTTGTCCAGGGGTATATTATCATTTCCGCATTTCGGAGAGTAAATGCAGGATGGGCAGCCTTCACTGCATTCACAGTCCCTGATAAGCATATGAGTCATTGAAAGAATGTGGGAAAACAGGTCGTATGCTTTTTCGGCAAGGCCTATACCCCCTTCATATCCATCATACACAAATACGGCAGCCTCCTGCCCCTCTCCAAATCGCGAAACAGAAAGCCCCCCGATATCCCACCTGTCGCACATCACGTGAAAGGGCATCATAGCGATGAAGGCATGTTCAATTCCATGCAGACCGCCGTCGAAGTCCATAACCTGACTTCTTATCCGTCCTTCAATGTCGGGAGGAACTGTAAACCACAATGCCTTTGTACAGAACCGGATTGGCGGAAGATCAATCGGTTCTACTCCGAGCACGGTGTCATACTTCATGATCTTGTAGCCATTATAGTGCTCTGTAACCTCCACATCACCGAAAAATACCGAGATGCCTTCCATGTTGTTCGACTTCTGAATATCCTGCACCGTGATATCAACAGATTTTAGAGGTTTTGTATAATAGTCGACCTCTGCCGGCCGGATCCTTATCAGGTGATGCAACAAATCCATCTCGTCCACAACATATTGTTCACCCTGGTGCAGCATTATCGCGCCCTGGTGTGCTTCCCGATAGGCCTGGGAGCGATCCATGGTTTCAATTGTGATTCCCCTGCAGACGATACGAAACGTATCCTGTGAAATATTGGAAATGCTGACTATATCTGCAGCCTTCCTGTGTCCAGAATATACGAAACCCCTTCGGGTCTCGGCCAGGAGCTTCTGGCGTGCCTGGGCGTCAACGAGATCAGACAGCTGATCCCCGAACCATTTCTGATCGTCCTCTTTTGTAATCGGAAGTTCAGAAGCGGCGCAAAGAACCTGCCCGGCGAGAATGTAGGGGTTTGTCAGGTCAATAATGGCATGTTCGTGTGTTGAATGAAAGAATGCCTGCGGATGCCGCATAAAATACTGGTCAAGAGGATCAGGCTGCGCAACAAGGAATGCAAAGGAATTCTGCCTGGATCTCCCTGCTCTTCCTGCCTGCTGCCAGCTGGCGGTCATTGTCCCCGGATACCCGGAGAGGATCACACCGTCCAGTGTTCCGATATCAATCCCCACCTCAAGGGCATTTGTAGAGACAACTCCCCTCAGGTCGCCGCATTTTAACATCTGTTCAATTTTTTTCCTTTCTTCCGGGAGATATCCGGCCCTGTAAGCAGAAATTTTCCCCGCACTTTCCAATCGTTCCCGCACAATCATATCACGGGCCATGAGCGTGATCAGTTCCGTGCTTTTTCTGGAATTTGTAAAGCAGAGAACCTGCAGATCTCTTTTTATGGATTCGAGAAGAAGCGCAGTGGTTTCACGCTGAATAGTGCGGCTTTTATTTCCCTCATTGTAGGGATTATACATAACAAAATCCCGCGCCCCATGGGGAGATCCGTCTCCTGATATAAGCCGAAATTCCTTTCCACATAATTTTTCCGCAAATTCAAGAGGATTGGCAATAGTTGCTGAAGAGAGGACGAACTGCGGATCTGCACCATAATGACTGCATATACGTCGCAACCTCCGGATCAGGAATGCGGTGTTAGATCCGAAGACTCCCCTGTAGCGATGGGCTTCGTCAATGATTACGAACCTCAGCTGAGAAAAAAACCTGCTCCAGAGATGGTGCCATGAGAGGATATGATGGAGTTCATGAGGGTTTGAGAGTACAATTCTTGATATTTCCCGGATTCTCGGTCTTTTATCCCGGGGGGTATCTCCATCGTAGATTCCGGGATTGATCCTGGTATCTGTTTCATACTCAAGTTCGGCAAGGGTATGGAACTGATCGCGTGTGAGAGCCTTTGTGGGATAGATGTAGAGCGCAGTGCCTTTCGAATCATGACTAAACCGTTCAAATACCGGGAGAGAAAATGCAAGGGTTTTTCCTGAAGCGGTGGAAGTAGCAAGAATAATATTCTCTCCTTCCCGGAGAGCCAGAATTGCCTCGCACTGGTGTGAAAAAAGTTTAATCTCTCTTTTTTCCAGGTAATCGGAGATACTACCGGGAAGATCCTCTACACATCCAAATTCAGCCTCCCGTTCGGGAATATGTTCAATGTGGGAGATACAGGGTAAAAAACGCGTGTCGGATCGCAAATCTCCGATAAACTCAACAACAGTCATATGAAATCTCCCTTAACAGGCAGAAAAGGCGAACCAGGGAAATCAAATCCTGTCTGTTATGAACTACTATTGGAACCAGGGGTCCGGGATTTCCGGTTTTAAGATAACACTCGTAAAATTCAGGTATCATAGCGCCGGGCACATCCTCCGATCTCGCAACCTGAAAGAGATTTTTTTCAATCGTCTGCAGACTGCAATCGGGAAATGAATCCTTCCACTTGCGGCGTGCGAAATGGAGGAGGTCATAGTGAGGATGTGCTACCCGGTTAATATCGCCATAGAATGCGAATCTTTCGCGAAGATATGGTATATCAAATGATTTTCCGTTGTAGGTGACAAGAACCCTGTTCTCATCAAGATGTTTCTTTATCACCTGCAAGGCTCCGAATTCTTCGCTAATATCGCGGAGAAGGTATTGGGATATCTTCAATGCACCGGCGGATACTTCAGCAATGCCAAAAAGAATAATCGGGCGGGAAAAGAATCCCAGGGTCTCAAGATCCAGGAAAACAAAGTCTGTATCCTGATAAAGGCCCGAAGAGAGAATATTTAAGAAATGTGACGGGGAGTGCCATCGCGAGATCAAAAGAGAAATATCATATGGATGCAGATTTGCCAGCCGCTCAAGGTATTCGGATGCACCCCTGCCAAATCTTCTATGGTGCACCAGGTCGTGTATGGTCTGGTATCCCCTCCTTTTTAGTGATCGTTCGGTCTTTTCCCCTATGCCGTATATCAATGTAAAATCATTTTCCAGGCGATTCATTATCCTTGCATTGTCTGGTCGATGAAATTCGATACCGGCTGAACCTCTGATACAATAGCAATCCCCTTCCGGAGAGCAGATCTCCTCTCCGGGGAGCGCTTCTTCAAGGGGGATACCTTCATATTCCTTGATCAGTCTCTTTCTTAATTTTCGCACCTGCTGATATTCGGATTCAAGCACGCAGGAATCCGCAAGATTTGCCCTGAATATGCTGTCATTTTGGATTACCGAGTATTCATGGGAAGTGTCCAGGCGCGACCTCCATTGCTTGCAAATGGAATCAAAAACCTGGGGAGAACTCATACCGGGAAAGGATTGCATAGTATCCTAATTTAATTTTGAGTGCAGGCCGTGAAAGTGATAGACCAGAAATCAGATAATATTCGGTGTCAACATAAGACCCATAGTAATTACAGGAGTCATATGTGTGAACTGAAGAGTATCTCGAATTGAGGTTTTTAGGATATGACATTGAAGGCGCTGCTCATAGATCTTGACGGAGTTCTGTATGTGGGAAGCGATCGAATTCCCGGTGCAAAAGAGGCTATATCGTTTCTCAATGAATCAGGCTATTCGTATCGGTTCGTTACGAATACTACCAGAAAGTCACAGAAATCAGTGGCAGAGCACCTGGCGAGGCTGGGTTTTGAAGTACCTCCAGATCTCATATTTACCCCGCCCAGGGCTGCGGTAGGCCATATAAAAAAATCCGGCAGAGACCGGATTGCCCTCCTCGCTACGGGGGATATCCATCTTGATTTTGAGAACGAGGGATTATCTGTTGTAAGTGAATCGCCCGATTTTGTAGTAGTCGGTGACGCCGGTGACAATTTTACCTACGGCTCAATGAACAAAGCCTTCCGGATGATCCTTGGAGGGGCCGGGATCCTTGCCCTGGAGAAGGACCGTTACTGGATGGGAACTGACGGGCTCATGCTGTCGGCAGGTCCATTTGTCTATGCACTGGAGTACGCTACCGGGAAGAAGGCAGAAATTATGGGAAAACCCTCCCGCAACTTCTTCACGCTTGCACTGGAATCCATGGGTGTAAACGCGGGTGAGGCAGCAATGATCGGTGATGATGTGGTAACCGATGTAGGCGGGGCAATCTCATCGGGGCTTTCGGGTGTGCTTGTCAGGACGGGAAAATTCAGGAGTGAAGCCCTGGCCGCATCAGAGGTAAACCCCACTTTGCTCATCGATTCCATTGCCGATATTGAAGACCTTGTGAACAGACTCGATAAATTGGGATGACCAGTGCATGAAATTCTGGACGTGTATCATTCTCCTGGTAGTAACCCTCTTTGCCATCAGTAGCGGATGTCTTCATCTCATTCCCTGGTTTTCCGGGGCTACCTACCCAAAAATCATTCCCGATCCCACAGGGAGTATGCCAAATCCTCCAGGTTATGAATTTCTCTTCCAAGAGTATTCCATAGTCATCGATGTCCCGGTTGAGGGCGCAGTGTATGCCGGGGCCAGGAAAGCAGATAAAAGTGCGACGATA
>DATKYO010000087.1:0-5569 GCA_035528475.1 Methanoregulaceae archaeon
ACCAGCCATGGTAGGACCGGTAACAGTAATACCAGTTGTCCAGGTACCTGTATTCCGGGCTAAGTTTTGCCCATCCGTCCGTACCGAAGGAAACAAGGCCAATATGGTCTCGTGTGGGGCTGACATGCATGGCACCTACAAAGGTTTTTGACGCAGCCATTACCGATACCATCCGGTCAGTCTCATCGCGCAGCATACTTCCCGATCGATCAGTACATAATACCACATCAATAGGTTTGGGATGAAGTGCCCATCCGTCTCCTTTCAGGCGAATGAGAACATCAATAATACCTGTCACATTGACGGTCTGGGGGCTCACAAAGGTTTCAAGCGAGAGATAGGGGTAATTCTTCCATGATACTGCCAGTGTCTGGCTTGAGTATTTTCCCCTGGTCACGTTCTCCCATACCGCGGTGATTGGAATAGTTCCCGTCGCAGTATCATCATATATCAATGGGTCCTGCCAGTCCACACTGAACGCTCCCGGATTGAAATACGATATCGCATAGCCGTCACTGTTGGAAATGACGGTCTCGCTCACCAGTTCGGGATCCATGGTTACATTATATGTCTCTTCGTACACGGGAGTGCCAAGTGAGAACGTCACTTCCTCGCCCTCGACCGGGTTTCCGTTTTCATCAATAACCTTGGCCATCAGGAGTGCCGGGGCCCACCCTTCTACATCGCGGCTGGGCATGGACTCAGGGACGACAGTGAACTGCATGTCTGCTGCCTCCTGGCTGATGAACCATACTTCCTTTGTACAGCTTACCGAGGTGTTGTCAAGGGATGTTGCAGTAATAGTAATCTGTCCGATTGAGGTTTTGGGTCCATAGGTGAGCAAGGCCTGGCCCAGGGCATTTGTATAGATGGTCCTCTCTTCGCCGGGTATGGTAGTATTGATCTGAATGGCGCTGTTCATCACCCCGTTTCCGAATTCGTCCCTGAGGGTGTAAGTAATTGCATAAAGACTCACCCCATCGGAATACTGTTTGGGCGGATTGTCCAGGTACCCGTCGGGATCGAATTCCTGTTCAAGTAATGTGGGGGATCTGTTGGCCACTCCCTGGATGAAGAAGTATTTTTCTTCCACATCGTTCATTACGGGATCGGCCAGGATAACATTGAGTCCGGGTGATTCGCTGGCCTTGAACCATACTGTCGCACTCCCTGTTACGTCGACCGGCTCCTGGATGCTCGTGTAAGGCGGACTGGCATCGAGGAACGTGGCATCTTCTTCCGTGGAACTGATTTCAAAGTAGACTTCTTCGGCAATATTCCTGTTATCGATGGGATTATCCCACCTGTCCACGTATCGGACTATCACCGGGGCGCTTGCTCCCACTGAAATCTGACTGGGAACATTATACGATTCCAGGCGATAGGGAAGATCATGATCCACCTTCTGGATATACGGGGTCTCATTGACTATCTCGAGTTCCTCGTGCTGATAAAGGGTGTAAGCAGATAGGGTGGCATTTCCGCTCTTTGTAGAGGTGGTGAACCTCACCGTGGCGATTCCGTTCTCATCTGTCACATCTTGTGCCTGGTCTATGGCACCCATATCGGGTTCCATAAGAGAGAAATCAACTGACAACCCGGGAACCGGCCGGTTTTCGAATGTGGCAATAAGCGAGATGATTGACTGATCATTCCCATTTGCGATTACCCATTCCTTACTGGTGTTCATCACGATAGAATCGGGCGACGGGGACTGGACCTGAATTGTCCCTATCGCAAACTCCTTGGAATATTCGGTGTCTCCAAGGGTATAGAATACCTTGGCAGACAACAAAAGGGAACCGAGTTCGGTGTTCGCGGAAAATTCCGTTTCCGCCGCTCCTGATTGAGACGTGATGGTAGTGTCCGGGTTGAGAGTCCCCAGATTTTCCTCATCAATCAGGAAATCCACCTTTAAACCAGGGACGGGACTGCTCTGGTTGTATACCACCACCACTATCGGCGTGGAATCTATACCATCAGCGAGAAGATAAGGGTCACTTATGGTCGCTGAAATATCATCAGGTATCGGATCATCGGCAAGAACTGTATGTACAACAAATATGCATAATAACAGCACCAGCACATAGCGTGTGTTCGTCATGGATAGTAACTCCCCCCCCACCTCTAGGTCATTGAGTCATTTTTTATATCGGCCTATGATCTTTATATACCTATGCCGATTTTATATAAAAAAAATAATTATAATAAAATATGGCGTTTAAATTGAAATTTAACTAATATTAAGGCTCAAAAAGAAATTCTAAAACATGAGTGGCTCACGGTGCAAAGTATTTTAATGAAAGGAGGCCGACTTTTCTTTAATGGGATTTCAGCATATTTTATCATCCCATAAGACTGAAAATCGAAATATGGGTCGGGGGCCTGATGACTCTGGACAACTCTCCCTTGACTTTTTAGTCGGTTTCAGCATCTTCATGCTCACTCTCATCGTCGCGTCTACGATGCTGTCAGGAGTACTTGTAGGCCTGCAGAGCAAGAAGATCGACTACGATGCGGTAGCTTACAGGACCGGTGTCATTCTGGTAGAGGACCCGGGTGAACCGAATGCGTTTCCCAATGTGGTGACCATCGACGAGACTGATCAGTGGGAGTTCATCCAGTTCGTGCAGAAAGACCAGGTCCTCCGGTTCGGCATGTCACAATACAAGAGCTCCCCGAAGATTCTGGCCCCCCAGAAGATTGATAGTTTTTTTAACCGGACGATATACCCTGATCTTTCCGATTACCGGGAACGAATCATTTTTGGGGATTATCCCTATAACTTCAACGTCACGCTCCAGACAATTCCAGGGGGCACAGTAAGACATGTGGGAGACCCATATCCCGCCAATTCTCCATATGGATACATCAGACGAGTTGTGCAGGTGAAGGAACCCAGCCATTCGATAATCAATATGACAAATTATTATGAGCCTCTTGGTGGAAGCGGCCAGTTTGACGTGAATATTAATTTCTCGGAACTTCTTGATTATGAAACGCGGGGGCCGAAATACTGGGTTGATCCCCTGAAGGAGAGGGTAAGCTTCAACCTGACCAATGTATCCGGCATGAGAAATCTGGCCACCGGTGCACCAAAAGTTATCCTTAACAGTGTGAGGCTCTATTTCCTTTCTGTGGATCTGGCAGGAGTCGAGTCCTATACTCCTCTTCCGGGAACACTGTACCTTACAATTGATGGAGTTCCGAGAACAAGTAGCACCCTGCCCCCGGCAATAAACAATTCCATCTCAATGGAATTTCCTCCAAGCTACTTCATCCAGCCTTCCAAATTCACCAGCGGGGATACATCGGCGATGAAAATTCGTTTCCAGTTCGATCCTTCGACTGCAAATGTGAGTGATATAGCACGATACCAGGTTGAATGGCCACCCTCGGCGGTAAACTACACTCCACCCACCCTTGAGCCGGCAGTCCTGGAGGTGAGGATATGGTGAACAATGGCGGGCAGTTATATACGATAGAAGGTATCGCCGCTTCGGTGCTCATTATCACCTCGGTCTACCTGATGCTCTCCGCTACCACGATCTTCACGCCGGGGGAGACCCACATCTATGACATGCAGCTCGAACAGCTGGGAAACGATGTCCTAGCGGTTATGGATACGGCCGCAACATGGACTTCCGATCCGTATCCCAGGAGTGACCTTGAAATATTCATCGAAAATAATAATGCCGGCGGTTTCGGGGATGAATTCCTGTACCTGGCGAATGCCACCACTACAGGGCAGGATGACAATTTGAAGTACAAAGCCACCATTTTTACACGAAATATAACCACAGGGGAGGTGCATTCGATCCCCTTTGGAGGATCCGAATATTACCGGGAGAATGCGGTGGTTGTCACGCGGTGGGTGAATATCGATGAAACACATTCTCTTACTGATCAAGATACTGACAGCAGGGATCAAACCGTGCTCCTGGAGGTAGTTCTATGGCGGGCTTGAATGACGAGGGGCAGTGGATAGTGATTATCGCGTTCATCATCAGCGTCGGCATCTTTTTCCTTGGGATTCTCCTGAACCAGTCCGTCCTGGTCGGGCAAACCACCGCGGAGGCCGTGAACGATTTCCCGAAGACAGATATCCAGGATCTCAGGGATGAGGTGAGGACAATCAACGCCACGTATGATGATGGACCTGTAAGGAACGAGATATTAAATGATCTCGCGGTTATCGGGCTTGAAAGAAAGACCGAAATTATTAGGATAACTCCTTCTCCTCCAGGCAGTTACTGGATAATTCATTACAACAACGGGATAACCAGCTATGACGAAACAATCAGGTACTGGGACTTCTGAAAGTCGGGGAAAAGAGGCGGGGGTGTCGAACCTTATTGAGTATATTTTGATCACCGGCATACTCCTGATGTTTATGATTATCATCATCCCGGTGGTAAACGTGATTTTTATAGAGGGGCCGGTCAGTCAGCTTACTTCACATGCCTATACCGATATCGGAAACGGGGTGAGTACCAGAATAGTCGATCTTTATGCGATCATCCCCTACTATAATACTGCAACAATCGTGACTGATTTTGATATCCCGGACGATGTCGTTGGCCGTGACTACCGGGTGGAAATCGTGGACGGTCCGGCAGGGAGAGAGTATGACAAGAAAATCCTTATTTCAGGGAATAATATGGAATCATATGTATCCCTTGCCGGTATAGGAGCCACGGTCTTAGGATCAAGCGCTGGCGGGACAACGGCAAGCGGGATCAATAAAATCTGCTATAACTCATCAGGAGGGGGTTGTCCAGCATGAGGAAATCGAGAAAATCATTCAATAAAGAATCAGCAGTATCGGAAACAGTCGGTTTTATCATCATTTTCGGGATCATGATGACCGGCATAGGGCTTGTTACTCTGTATGGATACCCGCTCCTGCTGCAGGAGCAGTCGAATGCCAATATCCGTAACATGGAACGGAACATGATCGTGCTCCAGAACGAGATCAATGGACTGACCTACAAAAATATCCCCTACCAGGAAACGACCTTGCAGGTCAGTGGCGGGACTTTGATGGTTGATGAGCAACCAAGCACTCCCCGGCCATATTTCGAAATTTCAAAAGCGGCAGCCTTGACATATTTAACGTTATATCCCGGTGAATTTGAGTATATATCAGATAATGGCGATACGGTTATAGTTCTTGAAAATGGAGCAGTGCATAAAAGGTACTGGAGCAGTCTGGAGGGTTCAGTGATGATCGCAGAACCAAAGTGGTTTTATGATGAACCTGCAGAGACCTTTGTCATGTCCTTTTTTCGATTAAACGCCACAGATGATATGGCCCAGACAGGAATCGGGACCGTTGCAATGATGATTACAAATTCCTCGGAACAGACCTATGATGTTACCGGATCAACGATAAAAGTTGAATACCGGGCAAATCCCGAAGATAATTACAATATAGCCTGGAGAAACTATTTCAATGACCCCGCCTTAAAAATGACCTTCAAAAGTGGCGATGGCTTTTATAGCGAATACCATCTGGATTCGGGGGTAAAAAAACTGGTCATCAAAACGTATAATATTACAGTATTAT
>DATKYO010000088.1:0-3535 GCA_035528475.1 Methanoregulaceae archaeon
ATAATCCTGCCCTGGTGATGGGTCAGGGCGCAGAACGAGCAGGCACCGAAGCACCCGCGGTGACTCGTCACGGAAAACTGCACCGGTTCAAGTGCGGGGACCGGTTGTGTATAGGAAGAGTGTGCACGGCGGGAGAAAGGCAGATCATAGATGTGATCGAGCTCTTTTGCAGACAATGGCATCGCAGGAGGATTCTGGATGACAACAGTCTTCGGGTGAGGTTGTGCCACTATCCTGCCACGAACGGGATCCTGCTCATGATAATGCATCGCAAATGCACGAGCGTATGTGGTTTTATCCTGCGCAACCGCTGTGAATCCGGGGAGTTCGATGATCCCGTCCGGTCGTTTACTGCGCCATGCTGCAAGATCCATGGTGAATGCAGTACCCCGGACATCCCGTATTGATTCAATGGTTTCACCGGAAGCAAGCCTCCGGGCAATTTCCACTACCTGCCTCTCTCCCATGCCAAAAATCAGAAGATCTGCCGGGGAGTCCGCAAGTATCGATTGACGGACGCGGTCCTGCCAATAATCGTAATGACCAAACCTTCTCAGGCTTGCCTCGATACCCCCGACGATAATCGGCGTGTGAGGGAATAATTCGTGTACCCGATGAGTATAGACGATTGTCGCACGATCAGGTCGTTTAGGAATCCCGGCTGGAGAATAAACATCCGCACTTCGCCGTTTAAGATTGGGAGTGAAATTATTCACCATGGAGTCAACGTTTCCCGAAGATATCCCGAAGAACAGGCGCGGGGTCCCAAAAACAGTGAAGTCCGCAGCAGTTTTCCAGTCGGGCCGGGCGATGATCCCAACCGTAAAACCGGCATCCCACAAAACCCTTCCCACCAGGGCAGTCCCAAAAGAGGGATGATCTACGTACGCATCCCCGGTCACCAGGATGATATCAAATTGCCGGATCCCAAGCTTATCCCGCTCGATATCAGACATTGGAAGAAACTTCGGCTGGTTTGTCATAGGGAGGAAAAAAGAACCTGGCAAATATTCTGCTCACTAAAAAGAACCTTCATGATGATCGGCGGCCGGTCAGGTCCCGGATAATTTCTGCAAGTCCTCCCGACAGCTCTTCCATATCATCAAATTTTTCGTCCTCATCGGGTTCTTCCTCATTTTTACTTTCATCAGCTGTATCAATTGTACCCGGAGAGGGTGTGTCCTCTTCTTTTCCGAGGACAGGAAGATGGACCTGAGTCTTTTTATCAAATTGGCGTCGTGCAGAAAGACCGGTAAATTCCAGAATAACCACTTCAACAATAAGATATGTTATTGCTTTTTCACGGAGACAGCCCGTAAGTGCATGCCCGGAACGACCCACCGAAGCATGATAATGAATATGCGGACCACCTTCACCCGGATAGATGGTTCCTACACCAAAGACTTCCCAACCCCCCTCAAACATAACAAAATGAGGAACCGGAGGAATTACCGGCTCTTCGGGTCCGGTTACCATTCTCCCGTTCATCAGGGCGCCAAGGAAAAGGATGGAGCCGGCGTGGATACCTTTGTCATGTATGAACTGGCGGAGTGATATTAACATATCTTCGCCATCATCGATCCTCACGACAAAGACCCTCCCGAGCTGACCCTCCGTATATTGCATATAATCAGATACCTTTTTTGGTATTCATATGGTTTGTGCGGATTTATAGATTCTATGACTGCCAAAATTTCTATCAGATCCAAACCATATGTCGCCAGATTTCGATTTGTTCATGATCATAACTATTCGGAATTTGTGAGACCGGGGCCTTATCTTCCCCCGGCACCGCCACCACCAAATCCGCCACCGCCTCCAAAGCCGCCACCACCAAATCCGCCTCCTCCGGAGCCCCCGTGACTTGGTGGTGTGAAATGAAGAAGCGGGAGGAATGCATAATTCATGCCCACTACACCCATGGGTACACCCGTTTCCGCGATGCGAATATTGAGCGCCTTCATTGCCTGCTCCACTTTGTCTCCCACACCAAGTGCGGTACCATATACAAGCCATTCGCCCCACATCGACAGATCTGCCGGGGCATACTTCTGCATCATAGCCATGTCGGAAAGGAAACGGCTGAAAGCATTCCATTCAAGTTTTTCCTTATACCGGTCGTCTTTCCAATGCCCGAAAAGCGTGGATGGGGCAATAAATGCAATAACTGTCTGCAGAACAACTATTCCCCAGAGAACAACTGCCGGGATGAGGATATAGAACTGCATCGATGCAGCAAAAACAAGGATCAATGTAATACCAAAAAATGCAATTCCCGTCAGCAGAAGCGGGACAAGATGTTCCCGCCCATCAACAATATACCGTGAAGCAAGAGAAGAGTCCGCCCTTCTGGTTACATCAGTGAGCGAGCGTTGATATTTCAACGCTTTTTCCTCTTCACTTCTGTTTGTATGTGCACGGAGAGCCAGTGCCTCGATTCTGGAAGTATCCAGAACGTTATTTTCTGATACAAGTTCGATAAAACCGAGCACACGTTGCTCGTAAGGATCGGTCGTCGCACTGGATAATAACCTGATTTCAATTCCCTTTCCTCCGCCTTTTTCGGTAATTGAAATGATCTTTCTCCGGTGAAGATCAAGCAGTGTGGCGTAATAGCCATCCTCATCGAAATCGAGTGCATCACCTTTGAAAAGCAGGTTCACCTGCCATGGCTTAAGCGAAGGATCAGGAATCGTGCTCAGGTATTCGGGAACCGTGAATGATTTCTCCCTGCCATACCTGTAATATGTCAAAATCAAAAGGACCGGGACCAGGATCACAGCGACTTTGGCAATTATGTTCAGCAAATTTGCCACAAAATACGGGAGATTATACCAGAAACCAGCTGAGGTCGTTTTTGCCCGGAGATCAGTTACTTCGTTCCGGAACCCTGGTAACTGAAGGAATCCGTCAGTGGGGGTAAGCAATTCAACCGCCAGATTTTCATTTTCCGCAACATTACCGGTTATAACGTATGTATCCCCGTTCTTTTCAGTGTTCATCGTCGGCGGATACACAAAGACCTGTTCGACATTGCTCGCAGGCACGGTGATCCTGACGTTCCGGTACGGAATATGACTCCGTCCTGCGAATTTCAGGTTAAGGTGCGATGTGGTGGAGTCGTATTCAACAGGAGGGTGCAGTATATACGAATAGGAAACGGTATATTTTCCCTGATTGAAATAATCAGGTTTGTAAATTCCGACTTCATTTGTTTCGGCAAGATTTCTGATGGTTGCTTTTATGGAACTATCTTCCGCACCACCGATGACGTTTACATTTCCCACCTCATCTTTCGCATAGCCGATAGTACCGGATGGAGGGGTTGCTGAAACAAATTGCACTGATGGACTTGAACTTGTGCTAAAAGTGAGCGGGGCTTCCCAAAAACGAAAGAGCATGCGATACTCGCCCGATGTCCTGACATCATAGGTATATTTCTCGGTAAGGATTCCGTTTTCGTACAGGACTGCCTCATATGAGTCCACCACAAGATTGCCCTCCAACAGTGGCAGAACTGTAGTGACAAGGACAA
>DATKYO010000089.1:0-16480 GCA_035528475.1 Methanoregulaceae archaeon
ACGAAGAACATCACCCCGCCATCATTCAGCTGCTCCCGGCATCGCTGCAGGAATTCCGCCCGATGGTTCTTCCGGAAGAGGTGAAGAACATTGAAACAGTAGATGCCGTCATACATCGAATCGTCGAATGGCATATCGGATACCGACCCATGGTGGTACCGTACTCCCGGAGAGTTTTGTCGTGCAAGGGTCACAGCCGTCGTTGAGATCTCAATACCGGTGACTTGAAATCCTGCCCGGGCAAACGCCCCGGCATTTCGGCCGTACCCGGAGCCCGGTACAAGGACATCACGCACTCCGGCTTTTTTGAAGAGTTCGATCGCGTACACCGCGGTCCTGCTGGGTGTATCGCCCCATATCTTCCCCTCATCGCGGAAACGCTCCTCCCAGAAGGTGTTCATACAGGATATGTGTCTTCACAGGGAAATTACCTGTCGGAAGAGTTGAAGGCCGGGGGTTCATATCAATCGTGAACAGGGACCTCGCCATGAGAATCGGCATCTGGGAGAAAGATAATCTGACGGAGTATGAGGTGTACGAGAACGCGATGGCGGTTGCCGATATTGCAATCGGCTGAATTTGGGGGATTGCCGGCGCAGACCTGATTCTTGGCATTTCCTGGGGCTACAGGCTGGCATGGATCCCGGGGGTCGTCCTGCTGTACCATAGCCTTTGTTTCTGGTTCTGGACCGCGAACCAGAAGAAAGCCGGTCATCACATTACCTTTACCAAAAATTCTGCAAGGACTGGCTGGTTTCTGGCAAATTTCATCACGGGAGTGGGCCCACACATCCACCATCCTTATCCTCCATCACTATAAACCAGATATAATACATGCCGGAAACCGCCAGAATCCAGGAAAAGTCCCTCCCGGTGCGGCGGACAATGTATTACTTCTTCCTGCTCGGCTTCTTCGCCATCTTCTCGACCACCATCTCCAAAAACCCGGTCCTGCCTCTCTTCTCCCAGGCACTTGGTGCGAGCGATACCATCATCGGGCTCATCGCCGCCGTCTCCCCGCTCGCCGGAATCCTGTTCTCGTTTCCGGTGGGCGTCCTCTCCGATCACCTCGGGCGGAAAAAAGTGCTCATCACATCAGGAGTTATCTTTCTTACCGCACCCCTGCTCTACCTCTTTATCGTCGACCCGCTCTGGCTGATCCCGGTGAGGTTCTTCCACGGGCTGGCAACCGCAATCCTCGGGCCGGTCATCTCTGCAGTCATTGCAGAGCGGTTCCCCGCGAACAAGGGGGAGATGCTCGGGCAGTACTCGTCGGCAACCCTTGTCGGACGGACAATCGCACCACTGGCAGGCGGGGTCATCATCTCGTTCTTCATCTTTTATCCCGGGCTCCTGCCGTACCAGGTTGTATACGCTGTCGCTGCACTCGCTGCAGTGCCGGTCCTCGTCCTGACTCTCATGTACCGGGAGGAACGCCCCGGGCCTCTCAGTTTCCTCCCGTTTTCTGTGTTCCGGGAGAGTTTTGTGACGTTTTTTACCAACAGGAGACTGAGGGGGACGGCGTTTGCAGACATGGCGACCTATTTCGCATTTGGTGCATTCGAGACGTTCCTGCCGGTCTTCCTCCTCTCCCGGGGTATTGACGCCTACCAGACCGGGATCATCTTCGCTATTCAGGTGCTCATCATCGCGGTGACAAAACCATTCTTCGGGCGGATTGCCGACCGGATTGACAAGCGTATCCAGATCGGTGCAGGGCTCCTAATCCTGGGCTGTACAGTAGCGATACTCCCGTTTGGATCGGTATTCGAAGAGTTCCTGCTGGTCAGTTCCATACTCGGGCTCGGCATGTCGCTCTCCACCGTCGCGACCAGTGCGTACATCGCTGATATTGCTAAAAAAGAGCAGATGGGGGCTTCGATGGGAGCACTCTCGTCCATTATGGACATCGGCCATTCATCAGGACCACTCGTCACCGGTATCATCATTACCTCCTTCGGGTACGGTTCTGGATTTTTTGCGAGTTTTCTTATCGCAGTCATCGTCTGTGGAATGTTCGCATTGTCGGTACGGGAACGGGCATCATAATGGCAGGTGTTCGTTCCCAGGTGCGGTTTTTATATTCATATGCACGCCTCTTTCTTACTCTATACGTCGCTGTTTTTTTATCGGGACACACGTCTTTTGTGATGTTCCGTCAACGCTCACCATCCTGACCTCTATACCGTAGGCCTTCTGCATATGCTCCTCGGTGATGACGTTATTGACATACCCTGTCACTAAATTAAT
Organism: Methanoregulaceae archaeon; assembly: GCA_035528475.1. Lineage (GTDB taxonomy): Archaea > Halobacteriota > Methanomicrobia > Methanomicrobiales > Methanospirillaceae > SD8. Next base: position 2,251 of record DATKYO010000089.1, read on the forward strand.
TTAATATTATCTCACCATTTGTGACAGGTCTCTTGTTTGACTAAATCCCCCTAAATCCAGTATCGGCATCCCATCCACCGTCATTCATTGAACCGGGAGCATCAATACATTTATTAACAAAATTCGTCCGAAAGATTGGAGTGATGAGTATGAATAAAAAATGGCTCCACATTGCAGTTATCCTCATGTTTTCCTGCGTTCCAATGGTTCAGCTTGTGACAGCTGATACATTTACCCAAAAGTCTTCGGGGTGGTTCGGAGGCGACATCACCAGCCTTGGTTCACGCGTAACGGCAAGCGACATCTTCGATTCCATTAAGAAGGACAGGACTTACCCGACAGATGGATATGCCTTCCCGTGGTTCCCGAGCTCCTCACGGGACTATGTCCGGCCGACTCCACAGCCTACACCTGTCCCTCCCGATGCCTCAATCGCCCCTGTGTATATCAGCAACCTTGATCTTACGGCAGAGTACGTGAAACTGACAAACCAGCAGATGACCAGGGTTTCCATGACTGGCTGGAAGATCACAAATTCCAAAGGAAAGAGCATCAGGTTCATCGACTGGATAAATCCCGACGGGTCCACCTACACCTTCACCCTCCGGCCCAGGGGAACGGTGACCATCTATTCCGATAAAACCGGCACTCCCACGAGCACCAGGCTCTACTGGCCCCAGGAGATGTGGAATGATAACGGCGACACCGCCAATCTCTACGACCCCGAGGGCAACCTTGTCAGTACTATGACCCGCTGATCACCTTCATTTTTTTTATTCTGGAAGAAGGGATTTTTATCAGCCCTTTTCCTCAAATATTTCAATAAATTATTAAAATCGTGTGAATGTGGATTATTCACTATTTCCTGCCAACACTTTGAAAATCCTGCCGGGGGACTATCGTATCGCGGGGATTAAGGGGAGTGCAACTCCCACTGTCGGCATGGCACTTCTGGAAGCAGATCATAATGCATTCAAGACACTCCCAGGGGCCACGCTCCGCTTGCCCCCGTCCCGCTGCGATCTCCAAGGGGGACCTGGTAATGCGGTCCCTGCAAAAAATGACAGCAAATACATAGCAGCAAATTTAAGGAAAGGAGATTTACCGGAGCGGCGGATGGGTAACTGTTCCAGGGGCCGGGTAAAACGATGAAGATCCGGAACCGGGTTTCAATGGAAATCGGAGAGATTTTATCTTCCCTCATCAAAAGGAGATACTTATGAAATGGGTTGCGTTCCTTCTTGCCATAGCCCTTCTTACAGGGCTGGCCTCTGCGGATCGGGGTATTGATCCGACACCTGAGACGCTAGGTATCGTGATATCGACCACTATCGGTGCGTCTGGATCAATCCATTCGAACTCGGATATCTCAATGAGCATCACTGACGCTGAAGAGGGACTCGGTGGAATCCCGCCGCTTGGGGGTAGCGGGATTGATTCGGAATATAACCCTGTAGAGCCATTCGGCGCGACGTTGCTGGCCAAAGAAAATGGGGCAACACTATACAATGCCGTATATCAGGAAACGACCTCTTCGAACGGCAGGGGGGAGATACAGTATACCAAGATCCTTGACGTGGACACGTCCGAAAAAACGACTGGCCAGTCAAACATCGAGGCATCCAAGCAACTCACCTATTCTGGTGAAGATATGGGGAGTGTCTTTTCCGAAGACACGATCGCAATCGACAGTATCGCAACTCCGGACCCCCTCTGGTGGACAGCAATTGGGGCCTTTACTCCCGCTCCCGATCGCCCAACGGGTAGCAGCAGGAGTATCTGCGGGTGGATATGTGCAGAATCCCCGGTTATCCCGGGATACTACAATAGCGTTGATGCGGAGAGTGCGGTCGACATGACACAGGTCCATCTCACGACCCAGTCATCCGCATGCTTCATCACGACGAGTGCTGATTCCCCTGTCAGCCTCAGCCACGATATCCGGGTCATCGATTCGCTCGGCGTAGCATCTGCAGGTATCGATGTCATTGTCATGGAGAGTCGCCCGGTGGAAGACCTGGTGAGCGGGGAGGTTGCCGGAGTCACGGTAAACAGCGGTGAGAGTCGCAATGACCTCTTCGAGGAGGTCTCCTTCTCCGAATCAACCCGGGTCGACGGCATCATCACGGTGTTCGACAAGAGCATGGTCTACGAGTCCGGGATGAATAGGTGAGGGGCCACTCGTCTATTTTTCTTATGATGGATAAACCCTCATAAAAGACTACAAACAACCGTAAGATCTAAGAGCGAGTGGCCCTTTGTGGTTATAGGGAAAAACACATAAAGGAGCCATATTTTTGTTCAAACCGAAAATATATCAGTTTTCCTAACTGTAACATTGAACGCCATCCAAGCTTTTGGGAATACCCTTACACTCGTCCGAATATTCCCGCAGAGACTATACTCAACATCAGCTACTGGCTATGATTATCCTCAAAATCTACTCCTAAGCAGGATATCGAGAGATTCTTGATGAAATTGAAACAATGGATGCCCTATTTCAACAGATCCCAAAAAAGAAAATTCTCCTCAGCAGACAAACCTATTCCACCATCATCGGATATACATCGCGGTAGACAGATCCTCCCGGAAGGTCCACTTCGTTCACTTTCTCTGTCAAGTCGCCAAGGTCGCTTAATATGATGGACTTTGAGGAGATGGTATACAATATGTCCTCAATATACAACGAACGCCGGACTGCATCAGATGAACCATAGTAGTAATACGGTTCCCCTCCGACATGGTGAGTCACCGTACCCTTTTTGACAAAACCTGTTTCGGGATCAATTCCGAAGACATACGCACCCTGCCAGGCCTGGTGGCTGTACGGAGCACCGGGATATTCCGCCTTGTAGACTTTCTTCACTTCCTGGATAGGGATGACCAGGAGGTTCTTCTGCCGGTCAAAGAGGAATGCCTTATGGTCATGGAGTGCTTCGGAATCCGTTCCCGAATCTCCGATCTCAACTTTGTCCACCAGGAGGGGGTTGTTCACATCTCTCACATCGAAGAGGGCGATTTTTACTCCTTCCGTCGACACGCCTCCCCACTCGTTTCCGGCAGTCTCCTTCCCCACGCCGATTATGTAATTCGAATCATAGGGATGGAGGTAATCGGAATATCCGGGGATTTTTAATTTACCCAGTATTCCCGGGTTTTCCGGATCAGAGAGATCTATAACGAAGAAGGGGTCGATCCGCTTGAAGGTCACCATATACAGGCGGTCACCGATGAACCTGGTGGAGTAGATCTTCTCATCCGGGGCGATGTACTCGAGTTCGCCCACGGTATTCATGCCGCTGTCCAGGACATAGACGTTGTTGTACATGTAAGGCCCAAGACCCTTGTCCATGGAAGGCCCTGATCGGGAATACCATCCCTCGACCGTAGTAGCTACCCGGAGGTGGTCGGAATCCTCATCCATTGAGAACTGGTTTAAAAGCCGACCGGGCACATCACCTGTCGCGGCATATCCAATCTTCCCGTTGCTGATGGTAAACCGGTGAATCACTGTACCGTCACGGGGCATATCCACACTCTCTTCCCTGGCAACAACCGGTCCCGGCCCAATCCATCCGGGCCGTGTGTATGTTGCCGGTTTGTTATATGCCAGGTACAGGTTATCCTTCGATGCATAGAGCGTGGCTGAATATCCGGACAGATATGTCTGCGATTCCACGGGGTTCTCATCCTGTGTATTGAAGGAAGTAATGGTGTTGTACACAAAATTCTGCGGGGGAATATCGAAATAATAGATATCCGGTGACACGACATCCCCTGCACTGTCCTTCACCATGGGAGTCAGGGGATCTTCCATATACCAGGGCACGGATTCGGTGGTGATAGCATAGACATATCTCCCGACCATCCGGGAATCATAATACCCCCCGCTCATCGAAATGTCCCTTTCCAGTTCGGGGTTGCTGCGGTCTGAAATATCATATATATATGCGTGAGTCACGGATCTCCAGTAGGGAACGGGCGCCACGCTATGCCGGGGCTTGATGTAGTCTTCCTCCTGGGCAGTGGAGAATACCACAAGTCGATCCCCGTTTAAAAATAATTCCGCCGGATTTCCATCAATATCGGTACGAGAGATAATTTGTGCTGTTTCTTCCGGATATGCATTTACGATTGCCAGTGTATCTCCGGAGAGGATATAGATATATTTTCCATCATTTTTTACGAAATCCGCTTCATCCACCCCCTGGACCTGTATGTTCGTGGATGAGTAATCGCTTGAAAATCCTGTTTCTGCCGAAAATTCAGGCGATGCTTTTGCTGCACCGGCTCCCTGCATTGCCGGGGCGGATAGTTCTCCTCCGGATGCAAAATCCCTTGGTTCAGGCCAGTAATCGTTGGAAGGGGCTTCCCGGTATTCTTCGAGATATTGTTTTAACTCATCCGTATCGGCAAACTTCCTGATGTATTCTTCTTCAATTCCCGGCGAGGACTGTTCTGCCAGCAGCGCCATTCCAATGATGGTGGCGATAATTGCAGCCCCCGCTATTCCAATGAGCAGTATTGTGCGGTTCAAGATTCCCACTTCCCATTGCACTTCGTATTATCTTTCCGGGATAAGTAAATTGCTTTAACTGCGATTTTTTTCGCAATTATTACCAGGACCTTCGTCTTTGAGAATTTCCTTTTATTCGGCCCGGTCCTTGTTCCCGGGAGTTTCCTTCTTATGGGACAACCTCCAATCAGGAGATCATGACATCGCAACTATCTGTAAAAGAGATCGGCGAGAGGCTTGCTATTGCCGGGAGGTCCTCGCACAAAGTACTCTGCATTGCCGGGACGGATAATGTTCCTCCGGATGCAAAATCCCTTGCATCCGTGTCACGCTGCGTTGCCCAGTCAATGGTCATGGCTGCAGAAGGGCAGGCCCCCCTCCCTATCTATATCGATTCGGATTCACTGGAAGGTGTTTGTCCCGGCGGCCAGTTCTGGTTGGGTTTTACCGATGTACCAGAATATGTACGATATTTTGTATCGACTGGATCGGAAAATGTCAGGGGTGGCGCAGCAGAATACTTAAAATCCGATCCTTCCATGGTCGATGCAACCCTTGAGCACATCCTTCCAATCACACCTCCCGGAAAATATCTCTTAATTCATGATGCTACTCAAATTGACCAGGAATTCTGGCCGGACGTCCTTTCTTATCTCTGTTTCGGATCTGCCGAATCAATTCGCAATATATGTACCCTTGTGCATTTCAGCAATCCTGACCCTTTCTCCCCCGCAGTCATCCCCTTCGGTCCGTCCTGCTCCACATTCATCACCTATCCTGCCGGACTTTCAGAAAAAGCACCGAAAAATTCGGTATTTGTGGGGCCGGTTGATCCCACGGGGAATCATTACTTCCCTCCAAATCTCCTGGCTATCGGATTGCCCGCCCCAATGGCAGGAAAAATGGCGTCCGACCTGGATGCATCTTTCATCATGAAGAGGCCCGCGGTCGCGTACCCGGAGCGTAAAGATATCGTGTGATTAAGCGTTGAAAAAAAATAAAAATATTATTTCTCCGGATATAATCCCAGGATACCGGAGGGTTATGCCTTTAAGATAGATTCAACCTCTTTTGTCTTTATAATTTCAATCCCGATATTGGCCATATCCAAAACATTGGCCTTGTGGATCTCTTCTGTCTGTGCTGCGACTGCATCATCGACAAGAATTGTATGATAATTGTAGGCGAATGCATCAAAGACGGTGGTGCGTATACAGTTCGGGGTCTGTATTCCGGCAATGACAACCCTTTCGATGCCAAGGGAGCGCAGCAATAAATCAAGATCGGTATTTAAAAACGCACTCATCCGGTTCTTCCTGATGATATACTCCCCTTGATGGGGTGCCAGCTCACGAATCACTTCGGCTCCGCTAGTCCCTTCCACTGCAAAGGGAGTGGCCCTGAATAGCTCCCGGCGGGATACTTCCACATCGGAGCCATCAGTTCGCTGGATGCGGAGCACATGAAAAACGGGTAGGTTCCGGGAACGGAAAAGACCCAGGATGACCTTGATATTTTCAATAATCTGCTTTGCACCCTTCACCTGGAGCGGGGCCCCGTCCAGGATAAAATCGTTCTGCATATCGATGATAAGGAATGCGGTTTTGGTCATATTATTACCTCTTTTCCCATATTACTCAGGTATGAATATAGACATACCGGAAAGGCAGGCACATGCCTGTACAGCCAGGAGTTGGGCGGTGCTGGGTATTTGGGTCAATTGCTTCGCTGGAATTTTAATAAGAAAACCGGTCATTACAAACCTGGATCAATCTATTCAGATAAGAATGGAAAATAGTCTCATTCTTCCATGTCTTCTGCAATTGCCGAATCGAGATTGCCCCTGGTGCGTGTCTGTACTATATTGTATTTTCTGCTTACCGATGCAGTCATCCGAAAAGCCATATCCATTGACATGACAATAACCCTGACCGCATCAGCCAGATTTCCTGATTTCCAGTATTCCTTAATGCATTGGTGTGCAACCTTTTTCGTGATGTCATTTCCAAGCACGATAAAATTGCCAGCTTTTCCTTTCCGCACAGAGGAAATATGCGACCCCTCGATTTCCGCAAGTGCATATCCCCCTGCTGTCGCATAGATCCGCCTCTTCCGTTCCAGCCCCCGTTCCCTCTCTCCCACCTGGCCGATAAGAACATCTCCCCGCTTGAAGACTTTTGTCCGGGTATCCAGGATCACGATTGTCACTCCCAGTTCATCAGCTCTGCGTTTCAGGGTGTCATCTTCTGTTATCTTTCCGTTATAGAGCTCTGCTTCCAGTGCCTTTATGGCGGCATCATCACCCCCGAAAAGGATCTCCCGCATATCCCCGGCAATAATCGCCCCCTGTGATCCCGCAAACGCTATGACAAGGCTCATGGTCACTCCTTTTTCGGCATATCCATTATAGATTTCCGGCAGCAATGGACGCAATCGACTTGATTTCACCAATTCCTGCTATTCCACCTGCCACTTCGTAGTGTATGATCACCAGCAGGTTGGACTTCCTGAATCCGAGCTCGCTTGTGGTCCTGTACTGCCACGCATACGCCTCATCGCCCACATCTACCTCTAACTGGCGGTAACTACTCCCTTTCTGTTTTTGCTGCTCATATGCGGAAGTGGCAGCATCGACTGTCTGATATATTGTTGCCGTGATCGTGAGTGTATCCCCATTTACATTCACAAAAGATCCTGTACACGTTGTCTGGCTGCAATCCATTGCGCTAAGATCCCATTCTTCAGAAAGTGCGTAGAGTGTGTCTTTAATCTCCTGGAGATCTTCGTACATCGCCTCATCAATTGTCACGGAAGGAACAGGTGCAGTTGCCCCGGATCCTGACACGAACTGGGGGCGGGTAATCGATGGCGATATTTCAGGTCTTGTAAAAGGAAGCGATTCCTGATTGGGGGGCACAATGCTGCCTTCGTTCCCTGAGTTCGTACATCCTGCACAGGCAAGAAATGCACAAAGCACTGCAAAACACAGCAACAAAATCCGGAGAGCCGGGAAGGATTTCATATCTGAATGTTTGGAAGAATCCCTCATGAATATTCCCAAAGGTAACCGGGGAGTACATAAGGTTTATTTCATCGATCTATGCCACCTGGAATGAGAAGTCAGTTTACCCCATTTACCCGGATATCGGGAGTAGAGTATCGCGCCATCTCGTCCGGCGGGCTCTTATCAGAATGAGAAGGTGGATTTACCAATGTTTTAAAGATGGGGAATTCGGATTGCTCATTTAAAAATCCGAAAAAAGGGGGTTTTCCCAAAATTATCGCAGTTATCATATCTTTGTCATTACGCCAGATCAGATAACCGGTCACTTATCAACACGGAATACCCGCTTCCGCTCCCGTATGAAATATATGCTGACTGGATAATTCCATTCATAACCGAACCTGTTGAATCGCCAGCTGATCTCCAGGCATCCTGGACCGTGATGGCAGGGGACACTCCTATCCTGTACCGGTTCATCTGATCGCTGGTGAGACTGAAGCTCTCGTAGCCTAATTCGCTCGCCCATATCTCCGCAGGGTTACGCATCTCATTCACCGTGGGATCTTCGGGCGGGTGCGCTGCACGGAACAACTCCCATGCATCCGCTTCTGTCCCGTCAGGGAGGATACAGACTCCATATTGATTTCCTTCCCCATCAGTACGGATAACGTATTCATAACCCATCTCATCTGCCCATACCGCAGCAGGATTGGGCATTCCAATCAGTGGCTCATTTGACTGTATTGAAGAAACCGCGATATTTTCTGCGGCTGCCGGTGCGATGAAGCACATTGTGAGTATACAAAAAGCAACAATTCCTGCAAAAATTCTCATATCACTATCTCCTGCACACAGACGTTCCCTGCCGGATCCGGACGGGGATGATATTCTATCAATGATTGAGCCCCATGACACTTCAACCGGGCAGAGTGTGCGTCCATATACCTTCAGGTTACCCTGGTAGCTCATAAATTATACTGATAGTGTGAGTTCTATAGCCCTGAAGCCCAAGGATTTCCACGCAAGCATTAATCAGGGAAATAGGAGGAAGAAAGAAGGTCGTGTAGTTACCAGGATCTTTTTCCTGGAATATGCAGTCAGGATACTCTTTCGGCCAACCCGGAAAGCCTATTCTTCTGATTCCTGGGATCCTGCTCATAAAGAAAGGATTTCAGTGCAACTCACCAAACGCCCACTCATTTCGGATTTAGCTTCTGATACGTATCAATTATTGAGTCTACCTAAAAAAACCCGGGTATGTTCCTGTATACATACTATTATCTGTTTTTTCACGAAAAAAGACTAAACCCGCCTCACGGAAGGGGATTGTGGATCATGAACGACGAATTCCTGCCAGGATCTGTTCTCTTCAGGCCGCCTGATTTTGAAAAGATACGAAAAGCAGGCCTTTCTGCAGTTGATATGCATTTCCATACTTCGCACTCGGACTCCTGGACCCCGGTAAAAGATGCACTCAGGCTTGCCAGGAAAAAGGGAGTCGGAGTCGCCATCACGGATCACAATGAAGTGGCAGGCGTTTTAGAAGCTGCCCGAAGTAAAGAGGATGTCTTCCTCATTCCGGGCATTGAAATCGGTGCTGCTGACGGTCCGCACATCCTGGCGTATTTTTATTCTGTGCCGGACCTGGTGGATTTTTTCAGGATGCATATCGAGCCTTCCAGGCTAAACGGCCCCCTCCTTCCAATATGCCTTTCCACGAGGGAGATCCTGGAGAGGCTCGGGGACTATTGCTGCGTAACGGCCGCAGCGCACCCGTGCGACTACATACTGTTTAACCGCGGCATCATGTCATTACTCAATGGCGGCGAAATAGAACCCGGCATTCTCCGGTATATCGATGCATATGAGGTTATCTGCGGCAGTATGGGAAGAGGGCCGAATCTCGAAGCGGCCGGATGGGCACGAAGGGCGTCAATGGGCATATGCGGGGGAACGGACGGACACATGCTTCATGACCTTGGAAATGTGGTTACGTGCTCGTTTGGTCATGATCCGGATGACTTTCTTGATTCTGTTGCAGGATTGGAGACCCTGGTAATCGGCAGGGAAAAGAGTCTGCCCGGCAAGGCGATCATGGGGGCATGCGTCCTTCCTTTCTATGTCCGGCATGCTGTTCCCTCAATAAGAATTCAATACAGGCAGAATCTGCCCCGGATTACAAAATTTATTACCGGTTTAGGCAGATAACCCGGATTTTTTTTGGGAAAATTAAAAAAATTGATGAGAAACCCGGGGAGGTCCTTCTCATACCAGCTTCCCGATCTCATCAAAGTACTGCTGGTACTGGCCGAGATCACCCCTTGAGAGGGCCTCCTGGGCGCTGTCGTACAGGGCGGCAATCCTGGCAAGTTTCTCCAGGTCAGTCCGGCTGACAGGGATTCCCCCTTCTTCCTCCGTGGCCTGCTCTTCAATTGCTCCCTTGAAGATGACCTCAAGTGCTTCGGACAGAGTGTCCTGCATGGTGATAAGGTCATTGTAGGCCACAATCACCCGCTTGAGTTGGGGAAGCGTGCCTTTTTCCGTTGCTTCAAGGTACAGCGGCTCCACGTAGATGATGGAATTTTCTATGGGGATAATCAGGGTATTTCCACGGATAACCGATGACCCTGCCTGCGACCAGAGGGTAATATCCTGTGAAATCTCTGTATCCTGGTCGATTCGGGCCTCGATCTGCATTGGCCCGTAGGTCAGCTCCTGCTTGGAGAACTGGTAGATAATAAGCTCCCCGTACTGCGGCGGGTCCGAGCGGGCTGCCATCCATCCGATCATATTCTCCTTGTTCCTGGGAGTGAAGGGAAGCATCATGATGAATTCTTCAGAGATCTCGCCGGGGAGTTTCATGATTATGTAGTATGGCTCCATCTGCTGCCGGTTCTGGCGGTATATCTCGTCCGGTATCACCCAGGCATCCTCCTTGTTGTAGAACACCCTGGGATCTTTCATATGGTAGGTGGCGTACAACTCGGCCTGAATTCTGAAGATACCTTCAGGATACCGGAGGTGGGAGCGCAGGTTTTCCGGCATCTCTTCGATGTCCTTGAAAGTATCCGGGAAGATCCCGCGATATGTCCTGATAAGGGGATCATCGGGATCAATGACATAGAAACTCACATCTCCGTTAAAGGCATCCACCACGACCTTGACACTGTTCCTGATATAGTTCAGCTTCCCTCCCCTGATCCCCCCTCCGGTCCATATCGGTTCTGAATAGGGGTACTGGTCTGATGTGGTGTAGGCATCGATGATCCAGTAGAGCTTCTCATCAGCGACCACGATATATGGATCGGGATCATATGACAGGAACGGTGCGATTGTCACTATCCTGTCGGAAATGCTCCTGTGAAGGAGAATACGACTCTCGGGTGTGAAAGAGCCGGAGACCAGGAGCTCAATGGAACTGAATTTGGCCGCATAGACAAATTTCTTGAATATGCCGTCAAGTAAAACGCCCCCATCACCATAATAATCGGTATAGATATTCTGATCTCCTGCCGGATAGTCAAGTTCATCGGTGCTGGTCCCGGTCACCACATAATTCCATGAACCTTCACCATAATAGATACGGGGCTCTTCCAGGGAGATATACTCGGACGTGTGGGGGATATCGCTGATATAAAATGCGGGAAGGCCCTCTTTTGTGACCACATCCACAGGGTTCATAACAACCCCGTAGCCATGGGTGTACACAAGATGCTCGTTCACCCAGGTCTGGGCCTGTTCCTGGAGATTGCCTATATCCATCTCCCGCGGGGATATGAGCACTTCCTTGTATACACCGTCGATAGTATAGCGGTCCACGTCTATGTCATAGAACTGGTAATAGGTGCGGAACAGCTGCAGCTGTTCATATGTGGTCTTGAGCGGCCTCCAGTCCCATAAGCGTATATTTTCCACGGTGAGCCGGTTAGCATCTATATCCTCGGCTGTGAGCGAGTAATTCACAAGGAAAGGCTGTTCATCCGCACTTGAGAGGTCATATGCATCGAGCGTATTTTCTATATTGTATTCCAGGTAGGTCTTTTCCAGGTTGAATTCATCAGGCTCTACAATGAGCCCCTGGACCGCCATCCCCGCAATAGCGCCGATGATGGCAATGACGGCGAATGCTCCGATCCCGTAGATTATCACATCCTTCCGCCTGAGTTTTTCATTGACCAGGAAACCGATGCCGATGACCAGTGCCACTACAGAGAGAATAGTGAGCAGGGGGAGCGTAATATGAATGTCAGTGTATCCCGCGCCAAAGACCACTCCTCCGGTAGAGAAGAGGATCTCGTACCTGGACAGCCACAGTCTCGCTGCCAGCACCGCAAAAATGAGGAATAAAAGGACATTGAGATGAGGAAGAAAGTCCAGGATGAATGTAGACCAGACAGGTTCGCTATCCGTTTCGATATCAACGACCGGAAACCTGGTCACCCGGATTCGAACCACTAGCACCTGGAATAAAAACGAGGCTGCCGAGAGGAGAGCGGTAAAGATGAGCAATCCCAGCAGGAAATTGAGTATGAGAGTATAGAATGGCAATGAAAAGATTAAAAACCCGATATCAAGTGAAAATATCGGTTCCTGCATCGAGAAGGGAACCTGGTTCAGGTACCGGAGCACAGTCTCCCATGAACCGGCCATATTCAGTCCGGCGATAAGCCCTCCAAGTGCTGCAATGAGTACGAAACCCTGCTTACCCCCCACAGGCCTCCCCAGGGCTTTTGCTGCAGTACGTCCTGCAATAACCGCATTTGCATATGAAAAACCAAAAAATGCCACAAATGCGATGATTCCTAGGATCAACCGGGTCACCACGATCGTCAGGAACACGTTTTCATAGCCCACGGTGGTAAACCAGAACCAGTCGCCAAGAAAACCGGCTAACATGAGTATGATGACAAACGCCGCGATGAGTGCAACGATCGCAACCCGGAATATTTGCTCAGATTTCACTAAAGGGTAATAATGTGATTCATGGCAAAAAGGATTGGGGTCAATCAAAATCGGGCAGCGAACCCGGCACCTGATTTATATCGACTAGTGTGATACTGTCATTCCTATTCTTCCAGCCACCCCATCTGGACGTGCCAGTCATATTCATGGGTCCATACATCCTTGTTCGCCATCACCAGCTGGCTGAAATGTTTTCGGCGCTCCTCGTGGATTTTATCTTGTTCCGGAAAGCTGTGCTCGCCCCTGATTGACTGGACCAGCTGTTTTCCCAATGAATATGCCTCCTTTTCGGCTTTCGGGAGGGCAGTTGGATCCCTTCCAACCGCCGCACCTACCCCGCCGACGGCTGTTGCTCCCAGCACGATAAGCACGTGGTTCATGTACCTGACTATCTCGTCCTCGTTTTGCCCGCCGGCAGTGCATACCGAGCACCCGAACTTTCCGGAAAACATCTGGCAATGAATGGCATCTGCCATCCGGTCGAATACTGCCTTCATTGGTGCAGTGATAGAATCGATGTAATTCGGAGATCCAAGGACGATCCCGTCGGCATCAAGCATTTTTTCATAGAGTTCGGGGAAATCATCCAGAAGGGTGCACTCCCCGTTCGCATAACAGGCACCGCATGCAGTGCAGTAACCGATAGTAAGCTGGTAGATATCCACAAATTCTGTTTTCGCCCCTTCTTCTTCGGCACCCTGCAGCACGGCATTGACGAGTTTGAGTGTGCTGCTCTCGGATCCCTTGGGACTCGCGTTGATTCCAAGCACTTTCATTGCAATATCCTCCTTATATGTGGAAATTGGAAAAGAAAAGGATAAAGATATCGTTTTTTGGGATCGAATGAATTTCTCTTCATCCAGTCTGTCTGCAGATCTCCTTTCGGGGCCGCAAGAACCACCAATATTCCAATTCATGGTGGAGGAATATTTGGGATTCCTTATTGGGAAACCTGGAGGAATATTGGGGATTCCTCTTGGTTGAAAACCGGTCTGCCCCATATGTATCCGTCCACTTGACCTCCACATACCAGGTTCGGATACACCGATTACACGGATTTTTCCGCAGGTCTTATTCTTCCCCGTGCAAGGCTTGCAAAAATACCTATGATACAGATGATTCCAAGAACCAGGAACACCGTCTGTACGCTGGCGAGGAAGAGGGGATATACTTCAGGGGTTACCTGTACCCTTCCCATGATAAGAGAGAATATCATCATGGCAATGGCGATGCTTGCAAGCTGCCCGATTGCCCGCATGGTCGCCACCATGCTTGATGCCACCCCGTAATAGCGCCTGTCGACCGATGACATGATGGCATTGGTATTTGGAGAGGAGAAGAGGGCGTACCCGAAACCGAGCATGACCAGCACGGCCACGATGAACCAGACATCTGTTTCAGGCGTGAGGAAGACAAAGATAAGCAGGCCACAAGTTGTCAAAAACATCCCCGCACTGGCGACAATCCGCGGTTCGATCCGGTCTGACAGCCTTCCTGCCGAGGGGGAGAATAATACCTGTATTATTGGTTGTGCTACAAGGATAAGGCCGGCGGCTTCGGGACTGAGCCCTTTTGTGTACTGGAGATAGAGGGATAGGAGAAATGCCACCGCGTAAGTGGCCGCATAGTTGATCATTGCGGCGAGATTCGAAAAAGTGAAGGCCGTATTATGCCGAAAGACGCTGATATCGAATACAGGACTAATACACCCCTTTTCCCACCAGAAGAACGCCGCGAGCGTTGCAACA
>DATKYO010000090.1:0-24927 GCA_035528475.1 Methanoregulaceae archaeon
TATCAATTCACAAAGAGAAGGTATAAGGTTAACGAACTTCCACAATTCTGGCGATATGGATCTTTGCGAGGTAGAGGAAGGAAACACGCGGTTTTTTATCCCGGTGCAGGATCCGGACAGTCCTTTCCCTCCCGGAACGGCGGATGTATTTTACAACAAGAGAATGGAATTTTCGCGTGATTCAACCGTTCTCCTGGCATCGGTCCTTCCCCCGTCCACCTACCTGGATGCCATGGGCGCCACGGGTATCCGGGGATTGCGGATGGCAAATGAATGCGGTATTCCGGTGACAATCAATGATCGAAATTCGGAGGCTGTCGCACTCATTCGCAGGAATGTGGATCACATCGGAGCCGATATCGAGATTACCAGTGACGATGTCAATTGTCTGCTTTCAAAACGAAGGTTCGATGCCGTGGATATCGATCCCTTCGGCACACCTGCTCCATTCATTGATTCGGCGATAAAGGGGACGGGCCGTTATCTTATGGTTACTGCAACGGATACCGCCCCTCTCTGTGGCGCCCATAAAAAGGCAGGGATACGCAGGTATTTTGCGTCGGCCCAAAACAACGAATATCATGCAGAGACGGGCCTTCGTATACTTCTAGGTTTTGTTGTGCGGGAAACGGTCAAGTATGACCGGGGCCTTGAACCGCTCTTCTGTTATGCAAGGGAACATTTTGTACGGCTGCACCTTCGCCTGCACTTCGGGGCCCACCGGGCCGACCGGACCCTGGAAAGACTCGGCTATGTAATGCAGTGCCCGGCATGCCCTTTCAGGACGGAACAATCAGGCCTGTTCCCAAAAGATGCGAAATGTGAGATATGCGGGAGTGATCTTATCCCTGTCGGGCCCCTGTGGTTGGGAGACATCCAGGACTATCAACTCCTGGAAACGATGCTTGGAAAGGCAGGGAAGATGCAGCTTGGAAAAGGGGCCGAACTGGAGAAACTCATTCGGGTCTGCAACGAAGAGCTTCCGACTTCGAGTCACTATGAGTACCATCAGCTGGCAAAGATGTGGAAGGTCTCCCCCCCGCCGATCAATAGTGTTATCCAAAATCTGATAGATGCGGATTTTTTAGCCAGCCGGACACATTATTCCGGGACTGGCCTGAAGACCACTGCGCCTCTTGAAGAGATATGCAAGGCATTTAATGCGTAATAATAATGTTCAGGAGGTCCCCTTCATACAGGTGGTGGGGAAGCCCGACCCGCTGGCCGGGATGCTTGACCGATCCGCCCCATACCCGGGCATAACGGAATCGATCCACAAAATCGCGGTGAAGTTTTCTGCACACGTCCTCGACAGTACTCCCTGTCCTGACAATAAGCGGCTCCTCCAGGTCTGCCTGGCCGATCTGCGGCTTTAAATACACCCTCATGAATCCAAGCTGGTTGTATATATCCTCTTTTACGGCCTCGATATTGTATCCTGTCTGGGCAGATATCATGAGGGATTGCATACCGAAGCGGCCTGAAATATCCTTTTCTATGTACGCCCTCATGGGACCTTCAACCAGGTCCACCTTGTTGACCACGATGAATGCCGGGATATAGACCCGGTTCCCGAACATGGCGTCGATGATATCATCCTGGGTTGCACCTCCCCTGATCAGGATATCGGCGTTCATGATCCTTTTTTCCGATAAAATGGTGCGGATCTCATCGATTTCCAGGTCGAGTGTGCCGACAGCATTCACCCTGATGCCGCCGTGGGAAGTTTTCTTGATGGTGATGTCCGGCCTGTCCCGGTTGATCCGGATCCCTGCATCATACAGCTCCTTCATCAGCACGTCCACATGCCCGGCATTGAACACGTCCACAAGGATCACGATCATGTCTGCGCTCCGGACCACCCCGATGACCTCTTTTCCACGGCCTTTTCCAATCGCTGCCCCTGCAATCAGACCGGGAATATCAAGGATCTGGATCTTGGCGCCTTTGTAGTCCATTGCACCGGGGACCACGGTGAGCGTGGTAAACGCATATGCCGCCACCTCGCTTTCGGTGCCTGTCAGCTGATTTAACAGGGTGCTTTTTCCTGTGGATGGAAAGCCAACCAGCACCACTGTTGCATCACCGGACTTTTTTACAGAAAATCCTTCCCCGCCCCCCGACGACCTGATAGCGCGAGTCACCGCTTCGTCGCGTAATTTGGCTATTTTCGCTTTGACACGCCCGATATGCTTGGAAGTGGCCTTATTGTAGGACGTCCGCTGAAGCTCGTCTTCAAGTTCTTTTATCTGCTCTTCAAGGCTGGCCATTTCCCGTTCCTATATTAGTGGCAGTAAATGCGAGATATAGTTGTGGGTAAGGTGTATTTGCACTTCCTGCCGGTTCATAATTCCGCGGTTCTCCTGACACGTTTTAAGCCAGGAATGAGACATATCAACAGGTTTAAGTAACCATAATGCCCATTTTGTAAAGCAGTTTGCTGCTATAGTGTAGTCCGGCCAATCATGTGGGACTCTCACTCCCACGACTGGGGTTCGAATCCCCATAGCAGCATCCTATTTTGTGGATGGAATCCCCATCAAGTATTTCCGTATCGACACAAAGGTTCCAATTGTGACAGGAACCAGTGTAGAACCAGCACCACAGGTTACCGATAGGCCATTCCATCTCCAAAAGAAGGAATATGGGGAAAATTCCATTCGGAAAGCTCTTCTGAAGGGCACTATAACCGAACGTGATGCTGAAACTATCCACTCTTTTGTAGCGGAGTTAAAGGTTACCAATGTAATAAGCATTGGCAAGTTCCCTGACCTTCTTTGGCACCTCGGCGATCTGGTCGAATCCCTCGTATGATATTTTCATCACCTTGGAAAACATGAGGAGGACATCCTTTGGCGAATATACTGCCGTCGCTCCCGCCCTCTTGATGAGAGCCATTTTCTTACAATAGAGCACGAACTATTCATCTTATCCCTGATTACCCGCGTTCTCCGGGGCGATCGGTCTGAATGGACACCCATCCCCTGGCCTCGCGGTTATAAAACTCTCACCATAAAGAGGGTGATATCATCCGTCTGGGGTTCTCCCCCGCTGAACCGATTCACATCATCGAGAATTGTTTGAATTAACCTGGCTGCAGAGAGATCCTGATTTGAGAGGATAATGCCCCGGAGCCGTTCTTCGCCATAGAGTTCATTGAGGGCGTTCATCGCTTCTGTCACCCCGTCGGTGTAGAGGAGGAGGATGTCTCCAGAGGCGAGGGGAAGGGTCTCTTCGGTATAGTCTGCATCATCCATAACTCCAAGGGCGATGCCGGTGAGTCCAAGTTCGAGGAGGTGACCGGAATAGGCCTGGAAGAAGAAAGGGGGATTATGCCCTGCGTTGACAAAAGTAAACGTCCGTACCTGCGGGTCGATGATGCCATAAAATGCCGTGACGAACATGCTTGTTCGTGAGTCAGCTGTGATGATCGCATTGGCATCCCGGAAGACGATCCCTGGTCGTGGGTGCCAGGTGGCATTCACATGGATGACTACCCGTGATAAAGCCATGAATATCGCTGCAGGAAGTCCTTTTCCGGAGACATCGGCAATCACGATGCCAAATGGCGCTGGTTCACCCGGCTTCTTTGAGAGCGGGATGATATCATAAAAATCACCCCCAACCTCCTTTGCCGGAACACTCAGTGCCGCGATATCAAAACCCGGTACTGGTTCGATCATCTCAGGAAGGAAACTCTGCTGGATCTCGGCGGCAACCAGGAGCTCGGTGTTTTTCCGCTCCAGCTCTTCACTCTCCTCCTTGATCCTCTTGATCATCAGGTTGATGCTCTGTTCAAGCCGGGTAAATTCGACATTTTTCATGCTCCTGATGGCATGATCCAGCTTTCCCCGTGAGATGATATCCACGTCTTCGACGATCTCATTGATCGGCCGGGTAATCAGCCGCGCTGCCTCGTATGTCGCAAGGATACCCAGCACAACGGCGAGAAACCCAAGAAACAGGTGGAAAACTAAGAGATCCTGCAGTTTCTGCTCGAGAATCGCATCAGTGTATGTGAGCTCCGTGATCACACTCATATCAGATGCCGTCTTTTTGCCGCTCTGGTCAATGAAGAGGTATTTTACCAGGGTATGCTGATCCGGATTCGAGATGGCATCGGATCGTACTGCAAGCACGCTGTCGAGTATCTTCTCCTGTTCCGGGTCCGGTGAGGGTGAACGGTATACGCCGCCTTTGATGAAGACATTCTTATGAACGTCATATACCTGGATACTTTTGAGGTTTGGATTGAGCTTCTCCAGTTTTTCCATGGTACCATAGTACGAGAGGTCTGCCCGTTCATTCTCAAAGGAACCCGATGAGAGCCCTATTTCAAGCAGATACAGGTGGTCCGGGGTAGGCATAAAGGCAAATTTTCTGAGTTTGCCAGTCACGGTGGAAGCATTTGTATCAGCAACAGAACGAACTACCCTGTCGGCAGCAAAGGAATTCCCTGCCAGTATCTTTGGCAGTATCTCATGGTAATCGGGATATTTCGAGAGGTCAAGCCCCATCACCTCCGGCACGGTCGAACCGATGATCACCCCGTCTTCGTTGATCACGTAGAGGTCAATGTCCTCATCGAAATCTTTCCCGAGATCTCTCTTCAGGCGCTCGAGATCCATTGCTGAAGGGTCTCCCCCGGTTCTGGCATATTCATCCAGAAATGAAGGATATGCGACTTCCATCTTGTCATTTAAGGTGTTGTCATACAGTTCCAGACCCTGGTTGACGAGACCAACCGACTCCCGCACATTGAGTTCGGTGTACTGCTGAAGATATTCGTTCTGTGCGATCATATCCGCCTTCGACTGCAGGTATGTGCCCGTGATGAGAAAGCCGATGACAATGACAATTATGCAGACAATCAGCAGAACGAGGTAATAACGGAGGGATAACCGCTCGAAAGAGAATGGTCTCCTGGAATTCATACGATCTCTCGAATGGGGAGTGGATATGTAGTCATTAACCTGGGAATACATAACAATCTGCCTTGATGGATAAGAGGGCTGATGAACAGCCTTGCGCGGTGTCAGCTGGTGGGAAGACGCCGTTGAATATATCCTTACGGGTCAAGGGGGAGAAGACCTCATTACCTGTCAAAGCCTCAAGTTCTGCTCCGATATGATGTGAAGTGATGCTTAATACTTCTCTAAATTCCCTCCAGCGGAGAATTCATTCTCATTATTACCCCTCTTAAAACTCAAATTGGACGCCGCAAAGAGTGTATCTCGGAAACCCCTTTCAGAAATTCTCCAATTCCTTCCCAGACAAGGATCCGGAATAACTCGAATCTGAACAAATCAGAATCTACTTTTCGCGAATCAGGTTGAAGTGGGGTGAAGAAGATCCATTGAGGCTTCAATGCACAATATGGATAAAGAGCACACACTCGTCTCCGGTGCAGGTAGAGGTTACCGTGTCCGCATGTGACCGGACCATGTATCCTCCAAGACGTGCAAGGCCGTCTGGCAGCATCACGATCTCATCCTGGCTGGGACAGGTATCCGGAAGGGGTACCGGGTTTCCGGTGTAGGTGAGGGTGCTGTCGAGGTTGAATTCATCGAACCTGACTTTGATACTGACCGGGCTTGTGGCCAGACCATGGACAACCAACACTTCGCAGGCTTCGTTCAGGGCAAAGGTCATCCGGGTAATCTCCTCTTTCCGTGCGGCCCATGCTTCACCCTGTCGTTCCATTGTGACGTGGAGGGTATCAAAGATGGGGGTGGTATGATCGACGGTGAACGTATGGGTTTTGGAGATGCCGATTCGCATGATGAGATTCAGTATAATGGCCAGCACGGTTGTCAGGGCAAGTGCCGAGTCAAAGATTGGTTTGAAGAGGGGCGGCACGTCCTGGTAGGCACCCGGGAGGAGGTAGATGCTGATCCCGAAGATGAAAGAGAGGCCGACGACGAAGATTTTCCGGGAATCGAGCATTCTCGTGGTGATGGTCTGGAATCCTCCAACGATGATGAAACCGGAAACATAGAGTAGGGTTGCCCCGATGACCGGCGAGGGCATGATGACAAAGACGGTGGCAAACATCGGGAGAAAGGCAAGACCGATGAGGATTCCGCCGGTGATATAGCCGATGTACCGGCTGGTCGCCCGGGTAGCGATCGACAGGCCGATATTTGATGAGGACCCGGTCTGCCCCATGCCCCCGGATACTCCTCCAAGGAATGATGCTATCCCGTCAGCGAAGAGACCCGACCGGATGTTTATCATATCCGGCCGCTTCCAGGATGGGTCATTAATCCGCTGGCAGATGGAGAACTCCCCGACACTCTTCACAAACGTGGTGATCGCCGCGATGGTGAATGGGATCAGGAGTACCGCATCAAACGAGATCCCCCAGTAGTGGAAGTCGGGGAGTGCAATGAGTGGGGATTGTAGCACCTGGGAAATCTCGGTCGGTCCGATAAGACCGGTGGCCAGGCAGAGGACATACCCGGTCCCCATCCCGATGATCAAAGGGATGAAGCGGAGCTGCCCCCGTCCCCAGACCGTAATTCCTATGGTGATAGCGAGGATGCAGATCGAAATCATCGTCTCGATCCCGGATGGGGCTGAAGAGGGGCCGGCCATGCCAAAGAACCTCGGTAGACCAAAGGGGATCACTGCCACTCCAAGCATCATAATCACCAGGCCCGTGACCTCAACCGGGAAGATAACCCTCAGTCGGTTCACGATCCTGGAGAGCGCGGCCTGGAAGAGACCTGATACTGCCGTCATCCCGACCAGGAGGGGGATTCCCCCTGCTGTTACAGCGAGGATCGAGGCGGAAACGAAGTTGGGGCCGGCTACCCTGGGAATCAGGAATCCTGAACCGAAATTCCGGAACCGGACTGCCTGAAAAATGGTCGAGATCCCGTTGGCAAGCATGGTCATCGAGACCAGGAACGTGGTCGCCCCGGCATCCAGGCCTGCGGCCTTTGCAACCAGGATAGGAAAGATAAACGCGGTGGCAACAATACCGGCGTGCTGCAGTCCGAGGAAAAATAACGTGACACGGGGCGGTATCTCATCAACAGTGTACTCGAGATCCGGTGGGCGCTGGGTCACACAGGAGAGATAAACCATTCACATGATAAGAATGTCCATTTCGTACGAGCACGGTGCATGCCGGTCATCCCGACCAGGGTCTGGAAAATATCATTTTGGGCCAATTTTACCGTATCGGGATCGTTCGGTGGCTGTTGGATGCACCTACGGTTAAAGCACAGCATTCCTTGGACTTTATATGGCTCTCTTGTATTGCAGGGTCTGCCCCTCCTTTGTAAAACCATGACGGGGCACCTGCGAAGCGTAGAGATCTTTTGATTTGTCTCTTCATTCGGACTTTAACGCATAATTCTTGCTTTTTCAAATTAGCGAAGTACTGAACCATGTGGTAATCGGCTTTGTTTTGATCGTTTTCCTCACAAAATCCTGTTCAGTCTGACACAATTTCTGATTAGAATATCTTTTACCCCACAGTTCATACTAACCTCTGTCGTAGGGCAGCGAGTATG
The DNA here is from genome assembly GCA_035528475.1 of Methanoregulaceae archaeon. Lineage (GTDB taxonomy): Archaea > Halobacteriota > Methanomicrobia > Methanomicrobiales > Methanospirillaceae > SD8. The sequence continues at coordinate 7,524 of DATKYO010000090.1, forward strand.
AGGGATTTATTCGCTATTTTCTGTAAGAATCCTTTCGTGAAAAATCTAATCCCCAAAAAGCATCCTTTATATAGAAGATCATTTTATAAATTGTTTGGATTGATTCCATGCTGGAACTTTACAAATGCGAGAATTGCGGGAAGATAGTCCTTGTCGTTCAGGACGGCGAAGGAAACCTGGACTGCTGCCAGCAGCCCATGGTCAGGATTGCTGAGAAGACCGATGATGCTGGAATGGAGAAGCATGTTCCAGTGATTGAAAAAACTGCAAACGGAATCAGGATAAAGGTGGGGGCGGTCCCGCACCCGATGGAAAAGGAGCACTACATCAAGTGGATCGAAGTGATGGGCGACACGTTCCTCAATACCGCGACGCTTCAGCCAGGGGATAAAACGGAAATGGAATTCTGTGTTGATTTCGCTCACGTGCAGAAAGTCAGGATCTTCTGTAATGTCCATGGGTTCTGGAAAAATAAGCCATAATCACTGCAGACCGGAAATGTAACTGAGGGGAGAAGTGGCGTTCCCTACTGCTACAATAAGCCATCTTAATCTGATGGTAAAATCAAAGAGATATCCGGAATTTGTATTCATATTTGCAATTGGGCAGGATATCTACGCCTCAATTGTTGTTATGAGTCTTTTGACAACGATTGTAACGCCTCTTGTGTTTAGAAACTGGCTATTCAAAAAAGAGGTTATTGAGTGCAGAACTGAATAAGATGAAACTTTTTATTTTTAAACCCAATAATTAAAAATAGCAAATGTTGTATTTATACCCGTGTTTATCAATATTATGAAAGATTTTTGAATAGATACATTCATTGAAAAATATCCTTATGATTGAAACCTCCACCGGTATTGACACGCTGATATATTGACCGCATGTTTTCGTGAGTGGTTTTTGTTCTTTTTTATTTTGATTTCAATTCACTTTCAAGTATATTTCAAAAAAAGAGAGAGAGCATTCATCCCACCGGTGTCGTGCCGAACCCGTAATACGTATCCGGGTTCTCCATCACCACCCAGTATCCCTTGAACGGGAGGATCTCCTGGCTACTACCACCACGGGCATAGGCCCACCCGGGCTGGTGCACCCCGGGACTGATGACCATAAGATATCCGGTCGTCCCGGAAGGGGTCTCGTAGAGACTTATCAGCCCGGCATCAACCGACATGGCAGGAAATGTCCCGTTCTCATAAGACGGAGAAGTCCCGATGAATGACATCCCTTCAGGCAGAGTGCGTAAAAAAGGTGCGGAGATCCCCTGGTAGGGATAAATTGTCGCGGTGGCGGATCCATTCACCTTCACAAACCAGGCAGTCAGGGGAATTACCAGCTGGTTTTGAGAGGGGATGAACCATGAACCGTCCCATCCAAGGATGGCATCGATATGTGATTGTGACGTTTCATCAAATATCTCCGGGAATGTTGCATGGCCGTTCTCAAGCTGCACCGGTACGGAAAAGGTATTCCAGCCATCCTGCAGGACCACATCCCATGATGGAACCGGTTCTAATTCGACATACAGGTCAACTGTCTGATCCTTTGCCGGATAGTCTGTAATGGGTGCGGTGAACGGGAGATATCCCTCTTTTTCCACGCTATAGGTTTGGAAGGGAGTACCGGTAATATACACCTCCACGAGCAGGGTCCCGTCCTCGATGGTGCCCATCAGGGTATCATCGAAGAAGACAAGGGCACCCTCATCCGTTGAATGTATTAGGAAATACCCGGTGTCGCCGCCTGCGGGAACGAACCCTGATACCGAGATATATCCTTCTTCAGTGTTGGTGAAAGATAGATTGTCACAGAAAACAGTGAGTGATACATCGTACGTCCCGGGAAGGAGATAGGTATGGGTGGGATTCTGTTCCGTTGACGTGCTGTTGTCCCCGAAATCCCACTGCAGCCCTGTATTTTGTATGACCGACACCTGCGAGAAATTCACCGGAAGAGGTGCCATCCCTTCAATCGGATCGGCGGCAAAGTTGGCAAACGGTTTCACATCAATGATTATCTCTTCAAAATTCACATGGATGGTGTGGTTTTCGTCCACGTCGATAAAAGAGTAATATACCGGGTCTATTGAGGGCTCCATCTCCACCGACTGTCCATCCACCGAATAATTCCATACCACATAGCGTGTCCCGCCACCCCAGCAATTGAGATGACCGGCCGGAATCATGGTAAATGTCTGGTTTGCTCCCTCTGCCAGTTCCACGATCCCTGACGGGTCGATCGTGCCGTTCGGGCCGGCGGTTGCATTGATTGTATAGGTGTTCACTGGAACAAATACGGAAACTGTGCCGTTCTTGCTGCTCTGTCCGGCGCTGTTGGTCACGGTAAGCATGACGTCAAATACCTGGCTTTCGCTGGCATTATAGATATGAACCGGATTCGTAACGGTGGCTTGCGGACTTCCATCCCCGAAATCCCAACTATACGAGAGCGGCATTGTACCGGTTGAGGTGTCATTGAACTGGACAGTGAGTGGCGGCTGGCCCGATGCAGGATCTGCCGTGAAATTTGCGACAGGCGGATCATTTATTTTTGCAATCCAAATCTGGCATCCCTCAAATGGATTTGCAGTGCCGATGATCAACCCGTCGGATGTAGCGAGCATATTCCGAAGACCGTAATTATTGGGATCCCCAAGACCATTCAGATCCACCGGGACCCAGTACTGCCCGTCGCTGCTCATCCACATGTCGCCCCCGCCAAACTCCGCTGCCAGGAATTCAATGTTAGGGATAAACGTGGATTCATCGATATATCCTGAATCGATTGCCTGTTCCAACAGCCCAAATTGATCAAGGAATCCCGATATATCAGCGTTTTCCTGGCTGGTGACATTTGATGGGAGATCGCTTGAATCTCTACTTTCCATCCCGGCAATCAGCATCTCGTATCCACCGGGAATATCTCCCAGGTACCTGGCCAGGCTGAATATGTCAAAACTGCCCAGGTAAAAATTCCCATGATATTCTTCCATAGACCAGGCATACAGGTTGAAGGGATTTGCATACCCCGATGGCCAGCCACTCATAGGCGGCCCCCGGGGTACTGTCGGTATTTCCGGATTATAGTTCCCGACCAGCAGATCCCATGTATCTTCCGGGTATACCCGGATGAGGTCAAATCCTTTCAGCCCGTCAGATCCCATTGCAAAAGGCAGGTTCATTGATCCTACATAGAGATTTCCCTGGAAAATCTGGATGGTCGCCACCATCACGTTCCATGCATCACCTGCACCTCCGGAAACTACCCTTTCCCAGTCGTCCGGACCAGCAGGATCGGCACAGATGCTTCTCCAGACCTCAAAACCATTCGTCTCTGCAGAACCGCTCGGGTTCCCGGTTCCTGCATAGAGATAGCCGTTATAGCTTTTCAGGGCTGAAACCTGGAAATCTGCCACTTTCTCCCAGGAATCCGTAATAGTGTCGGGGTTTTGGGAGGCGTAAATCCCGTCTGCAGTGCCCACATACAGTTTCCCGTTATGAGAAGCCATGGCCCTTGTATCGGTACCGGGTATACTGGCAGTATTTACCCTTTCCCATACCAGCCCATCTACAGATTTGAGCACAAGAGTACGGCTGAAACTGAACCCGACCCCTGCATAGACAGCTTCAACCCCGCCACTGTCGGTGAATGTGGCCATGATACGGTATCCGGATCCTTCAGGATATGTGTATCCGTCCATCGGGTTTACAAACAGGTTTGCCTGATGAACCCTGGTCCATGAACCATCATGATACCTCCAGATTTCCGCCCGCATGTCATTTGACCATTCGATGGCGTCGGTCTTATTGGGAAGTGACTGATTAGGGTGAAGCAGGAACGGTGGAGGGGAACCGCCCGGCTCGGTGAAGAAGGGGTATGACATATTGGCATGGAACTGCCCTCTTTTTTTCATGCCCAAGGACACCAGGTAAGGGATGTTCCGGCCTGTTCCCACATAGAGGTCTCCCTTGAATTCAGCGACGGACCAGGCATAATTATTCTGCGGGTCCCCAAAACCTCCCTGGCTGATCCTGGTAAATTCCAGAGCCTGCAGGTCACCGTCACCATTCACATCCGCCATGACGGGAAGTGGAATAAGACAGCAGGCTATAAGGATGACCATACAACCAAAAAAATTACAATTGTGCCCTAATATTTGTGGTTTTTCCATAGTGTCTCCTCCATTCTGGGGGTGACGCCGGAATCTTCCGCTCTGTTAATGTGTTCACCGGCATATTCCAGTGAACCTTCATGTTGCAGGGCAGTTCATTTCGATTAGATTATCCCGGTTTCTTCAAGATATTCCTGGGCTTTGCACTGGTATCCATTCAGATCATTGAGTAGTTGACTTGACACTGCACCACGGTCCTACCCTGTTAAAATTCATTCTTGACGCCACCTTGTCCAAAAATGAGATGATTCTTGGTCTCGAATATAGCCTGATATAGCTTTTTATTTTCCCCTGTCCCGGAGGGCTGTGCGCCTGCCGGATGCAAACCGCCGCCACTGTGCCGTGTATACAGGATCTCAAGTTTACATATACTCATGAATTCGAAAAAAATGCATTTCATGGCTGCGATTTCCACCTGGTTTCTCTCTCGTTCCTGACCGGAATCAGAATCCCCGCTTTTTGGATTCCAAACCAAAACAACATTCTTTTCACCCATCCGGAAATAAACTGATACATGGGTTTCTCTTCGGGAAACGACGATAAGAAAGGTTTTGGTTTATTGCTCCTGTCCATATCGCTCGCTATTTTTATGGCAGCCCTGGACGGCACTATAGTAAATATTGCGCTGCCCACCATCTCATCATCGTTCAATATCTCCACAACTACCGTGAGCTGGGTATCAACCGCCTACCTGATTGCCTTGGCAGGGTGTGTGATAATATTCGGCAAGATCTCGGATCTCATCGGTTTTAAGAAGATATTCCTTTCCGGATTCGCGATCTTCACCATCGGCTCGTTTATGTGCGGGTTCCTGCCTGATCTGTTCGGTTCATTTGATCTCCTGATACTCTCGAGGGTATTCCAGGCCGTGGGGGGGTCCATGATGACCGCCATTGCCCCGGCGATGGTCACCGAATACATCCCTCTCCAGCAGAGAGCAAAGGCGATGGGGCTGGTCATAACCATTGCCGCCCTCGGAACAGCCATCGGCCCCACCGTCGGCGGTCTTCTCACCGAGTATGTATCCTGGACATGGATATTTTTCATCAATGTCCCGGTGGGAATATTTGCCGTAATTCTTGGTCTGCGGTTTGTCCCCGAGGATTCACGGGTTGGCAGCCTTTCCGGCTTCGATTACAGGGGAGGCATCCTCATCTTTGTCGGACTTGCCTCGCTCATATTCGCAATCACCGAAGGACTCACGATTGGGTGGACTTCTCTTTCCATCATCGCGTCCTTACTCCTGGCTGCAGTCTCACTCGGATACCTGGTATTCCATGAACTCCGGTGCAATGACCCTCTCCTGGAACTGAGGCTTTTTTCGAACCGCAACTTTTTGTTTGCCAATCTCTCGCTCGCCCTACTCTTCTTCAGTTTCGGAGGGGTGAATTACCTGCTTCCGTTCTACCTTGAATATGTGCAGGGATATTCATCCGCATTTTCAGGTATCATCCTGACCGCACTCTCTCTTGCCATGATGATCTCGGGCATAGCCGCCGGATTGCTCTACAATCGGATCGGTGGAAGAAAATTGAGTATCGCAGCGGGTGTGATCATCCTGCTCGGATATTTCCTGCTGACCTGGCTGAAGGTCGATACCACCCTGTCGATGATCGTGGCAACCCTGTTTATTATCGGGTTCGGATTGGGACTCCTCGTCACCCCTGTCACCAACATGATCATGAATTCGGTGGCGAAAAGTTACCAGGGCATGGTCTCAAGCCTCACCACGCTGGAGCGTTTTGCTCCGATGCCGCTGGGGATTGCCTGCTTTAACCTGATGCTTCTTTGGGGAATGAGCGTTGTCGGCAGGCACCAGCATGTGACCTCCGCCGCCCCTGCAAATATTCGGATCGGTGTGCTCACCGCAGGATTTGACATTGCCTTTGCCGGGGCGTTTATCGCAGGAATACTCATTCTCGTACTGGCCCTTGTGACAAGAATGGAGGTACATCCGGATTACCTCAATTCGGATGATGATGAAGTGCCCCTTGCGATGGTGTGAGGCGTTCTACATGGAACAGGGGAGGAGAAGGATTCCATAGATGGACGAGATTGGGACAGGAGATGGACGAGATTGGGACAGGAGATAGACGATATTGGAACGGGGTTTGGAGGAGTTTGGGACAGGTTATGGTCGTTCGTCACTTCGGCACCTCACTCCCCAACTAAACACTAAATTGATTTCTTTCCGGATTAAAGTTGAATTGTCGCGATGGTTTCCCTGATATTTTGGAATGTTTCTTCAGGCATTGGATTGAGAGGAATCATGATCCAGGTATAGATCAGTGAAAGGATTGCAGCAAGGACGATGACGAATATAAATGCAATCCTGTTTTTAGGAAATATCCTCTCAAACCCGATCAAGGCAAAAGGAACCATAGGGATCATGTACCTGCTGACATCCCCATGGGCCACGAGCGCGATGAGCGGGAGATATAACAAAATAAAGAGGGACATCTCTTTCTCCCCGCGTTCCCAGAGGGCAAAGGCAGCAATGGCGAAAATGACGATAAGAATTCCATAAAGTTCCCTGAAGTAAATATCCCCGAGTGTAATCATTATTTTAAACGGTTCCTGGATATTTACGGCATTCACATTGAAGTATACAAAAAAATCACCGAATGAGATGAGTAATAGCAAAAAAGCAGCAGGAAAGTAGACGGAATCAACAAAGTAAAAATTGCATTTTTCCGGTTCAGTTGCTTTCTTGTCACGAGCGATAGGAGGATCATCGAGAAGAACAGCATTCCGAATATACGCGTGAGAGTAGCAAGAGAAGCAGCGATCACGGAGTACCGGATCTGGTCTTTTTTAAGAAAGTAAATTGTTGCCAGGCAAAGAAAACGAATGCCGGTTCGCTTGCGCCTATATTTCTGTAGAGAAACCACCGCAAAGGAAAGAAGCAGAAAAAGATGGTCAGGAGGAGGTATGTTCTGCGATTCCGAAGTCTTTTACAAGTTTAAAAAATACAAGTGCGGCTCCACAGGCAAAGAGGACGGTCGCGATGTATCTGCCAGCAGATTCATATGAACGCCCTTTACTTATGAGCTCATCAGCAGTCTCTCCAGCAACAATTTGCGTGAATAGAAGAATCATAATTACTGTGGCAAGCAGTTTCGTGACTTTGAACATATAGATATCTCCTACGATTAGGATAAAATTCAATTAAGTAAATAATTAGTGTTTTATTTATGATTCTAGAAGAGACTGTGGCCGGTCTATCTCCGTTGATACGTCGCAAGATCCCCCTCTCTCCCGCCCTTGCCTTACTCCGGCGACAGGCAGGTATCACTTCCGTTCAGCACCTCCAAGCGGGCTCCTCCTCTCCGTATGGCGAGCATCAGTATTGAAGATACCATCAACCCAACAAGACCGCAAGAAAAACCAGAATTATATCTTTCATAGCGTCCGCGAATACGAAAATGATCAAAATATATGGCGACTTTTTAGGGAGAGTTTAAATACCTTCTGCGAAGTTATTAATTGAGGCATTTTAAATGGCCGATTTACCTGTTGCTGCAATTGTAAGGATTGCAAAGAATAACGGAGCCGAGAGGGTCGGAAGCGATGCCGCTGCAGCTCTTGTAGGAAAAGCAGAAGACTACATTGCACACCTCACCAAAGAGGCAAACAGACTGGCAAAGCACGCAGGCAGAAAGACTCTCAAGGAAGAGGACATCGAGCTTGCGGCAAAGTCCGTCTGAATTTACATATTTTTCACTTTTATACTCTCTCCAACCGGATACCAATTTCAAATGAGTAAAATACAATATTGAGAGAGAATACCCGGATTTTCACAACGCATTATCACTTATGCGAAAACCGCTCCATATTCCACCACCGTACCACCAGGGCATAGCCCAAGGTTGCCAACGAAAAACCTGGCTCGGGGGTAAAAGGGGCCATATTTAAACCAGTATCCCGCACTGGCAACCTTGAAAAACGTATATATAGTCACGGGGGGATAAAGCATCCGATTTTCCTGCATAACCGTCTCACACAGGGGTGAAACGGCAAATGAATTCGGTCTGATCTTCCACCACAACCTGAACGTTCCCCGGCACGCCCAAACCCCATCCCTACTTATCCCACGATTACGATGAAATTTTAACATACTATGTCCAATCGGTAAAATAAGAATGGTCGAGAATGTCTGTGCCTTACCCAGTCGAATCACCTATCTCGAACAGTTTTCCCGCGAAGTGATGGAAAGGGAGCGGAAGAGAAAAGAACTGCTCGCAACAATAGATCACCGCCGGATTGAAGATATCATTGTGATCGCAATTTTGTCCATCAACGCATCCCTTTTTTTCAACTTTCCAATATACGTCACGACCTGGATAATCTGCTCTCTTCTCCTCATCAGTTTTTACCCAATCCTTTCGCTGATCCCGGCACTTGCCAGGTGGCTGATAAAAAAACGGAAGGGGCACCAGGAGAATCATATAAAATTCCTTCAGGCATTGAAAATGCTCAAAAAAAGTGAACAGTTCTATCACTCGGAATGGATCATTTTTTTCATCAATATGCGTTCCGCGGCCATTGCACTTATTGCCCTGTGCAGCTCGAACATCCTGGCAGCTATCGGCTATATTTTCATATTGAGACAGGATATCGAGATCGGCTCATTTGTCGCCATCCAGTTTCTCCTTTTCTTTATTCTCTATTTCCTGGCCATTATCTTAAAACCCTATAACAAGACATTCGAGGTGTGGATAGGCCATATTGCGGAAAACCTTCAGAAAAAAAAGCCAATAATATGGGTTATTCTTCTCATAATAGGCATTTTTGGATTTTTTGCAGCATTGTACTTTCTGGCGGCCTATCTCTCTCCCGCAACAACGGCACTGATTGTCATGGAATGGGAACATATCGGTCCTTTGGATTTTATCCTTGAATTTTCGTTTATACTCATTTCCCAATATATTTTTATACGCTATATTCATTCCCTGGAAAGCAGGAGGATGACCGCGTGGGTGAGTGCCGCAATTGAGAATTTCGTACAGAAAAATGTGATTCCAATTATCGAAAAAGCTCGTCAGGGAGAGATTAATGAGGCGGATATAGAATGCACCCAGTACAGGACGTTGATGGCATCCCTGCTCGAGGCCAAGATGTTCAAAACATTTGTGACAAGCATTTACGGACTTTACCCGATTTACTATTTCAAGCCTGATCTATCCCTCATTCTGGACGAAGAAACGTTGAGTGCATTGAAAGGGCATATGAGCCTTGTAGATAAAAGTAAAAAATAGCGGAAATGATTCGCATGCCCAGTCGAGTATATTCAGCAGATTCAGATATTTAAAATTTCAGAGTTTTCCGGAACATCTGTGCCGGGATTGAGTATTACTACCTCTGGCGAGGCCATGAAACGCAGTTCATGCTCGAAATTGGATGTCCCGATACCCCTAGTGATATAGAATGGGATGTCACCGTTCGGGACCAGCCCGCTCATCTCAATGATCCCGTAACTTGTGAGCGTCTCCATGGCGGCAATATTAAACTGTCCGCCGTGAGTGTGGCCGGCCAGGATAAGATCCGCATCCCAGTCCCCCTTGCATTCCGGCTCGTGAATCAGGTAAATGACAAAAGTGCCTTCATCGGGAGAGATCTTCGGCGGGTTCGCCATTCCCGCCCATCCGTCGTCCACTCCTACGAGACACACGTTCTTTCCGTCAATTTCAAGCTCCACTACCTCGTTTCGAAGCACGGTTACCCCGTTCTGCTCAAGGGCCTTCTCAAGGGCATCTGCAAAATCATGATCAGTGGTCTCATCATACAGGCAACCCACATCATACTTCTCACCGCCAATGTCCGCCCCGGCGACTCGTATCATCTTATCCAGGCCGCTGGTGGCATCGATACCTGCCTTGTAATCATGGTTCCCCAGTATTGCATAGACGGGTGCATCAACCCCCTTCCAGACTTCCTGAAAAGAGAAATCCTCCTCTTCTCCATACACAAAATCGCCGCCTATCAGGACCACTGATGGCTCGAGGCGGTTTATATCCTCGATCACACTCCTGATATGATCGATATTCTCCAGCCTTAAATGGGGATCTGCAATAAATACTATTCCCCCGGGCGCACCTTCGATAGAAAGAACAGTGACATCGCACGTCCGGGCCTCCCATGACGCATACCCTATTCCCATCGGGAAAGAGACCAGGATGAGAGCCACCGCTATATATTGCGTTTTATTAAATTTGGGGAACTTCTTCGGGATCAATTAGTATAAATTTAAAACCGTTGGGTTTATATAGTTTGAGTTTAAGGCAGCTCCGAAAAATCGGTGGATCTTACTTTTTTCCGCAATCCCCTAATTTATTGTTCTCATACCCCGGTTCCAGCAACGAATCTACGACATCCTCGAAATTTTTGTTCTTCAGGTACCAGGTTCCAAGGGTTGCCACGATAAATGCTCCCACCAGGTCAAATATCAGGTCAATCATGGTATCATCAAGACCATGCTGGAGCGGTTTTGAAAGCAGCGGGCCGAATATTGTATCCAGCATATACTCCCATATCTCCCAGATTGCCCCGAATGCCAGTGTAAACATGATTATAAAGAAAAAAATCTGCCATCTTTGCATCCGGAGGCATGTAAACCTGTCGAGAAGGAGTACTGTAAGGAATCCAAGCAGGGAAATGGTAAGAGAGGCAACAAAGTGGGCTATTTTATCGTAATATGGGTACAGGTCAACATACCAGTGGTAGGAATACCCTGCAACATGGAGAAAGAGCGAAAGTGCAATCAGGAAGTTGACCTCCCAGGGGACAACAATATGTACCCGGCGGCGGGCAATATATGGAATCATTGTCAACCCGACTGCCACCACTCCGCTGAACGCAACAAAATAATCGCCAATATAGAGTGCGTACAATGTACTTAGCACTATCAGGCCCTGCATCACGTAGGCAAGGTAATACCAGTGCAGTTTCACGATCTAATAGTATTACCCTGCTATAAAATAAAGGCACCATATCACGCCGATTGGGTCACTGAACAGAATAGCAAGACGGATTGGACTGAATAATACCACTTTTCAGGGCTTAAAAAAAAAAATTCTGAACATTAAAAAAATCTCGCGCCTGGGCCATTCTAATAGATATTAACCGGAAATAACCGCAGTATTCGTAAAACTGAAGATAGATTTATTAGGAAGAAAAAAAATTCTCACATATGACAGAAACTACTGTCGCATCACCGTGTGCAAAAGTCTGGGGGGCACTGGTACTTCTCGGATTTCTCTCATTTATATTCGGTCTGTTGATGATGTTTTTTCCGAACCTCACTGCCCTTGTAGTACTGACCCTTATCGGGGTTCTTATCATCATAATGGGAGTGATTGGACTCATCTTCGCTCTCTTCACCCCCGCAGGAGAAGGTAAATCAACACTTTTATTGATTGGGGGAATACTTGGCATCCTTATAGGAGTAGGCTTCATTATCTACCCTGCAATTATCGGGATAGTTCTCACCTGGATGATTGGGGTAGTGATATTTTTCATCGGAGTTCTCCAGCTCGTATTCGGCCTCGCGGAGAAAAACATACCCGGACGCGGGCTATACGTGCTTGCAGCGATTATCTCCATCATATTTGCAATACTGTTCATGACCTATCCCACAATCGGGGGTTTGATAATCTTTGGATATCTTGTCGCCATCTATTTCTTTATCAATGGAATCCTGATCATGGCTGCAGGGTACCATATGCATAAAGTGTGCCAGGAACTTCCTGCATAATTGACTGAAAAATTCTTTTTCTTTTTCTTAAACGTTGCATTTTCTCGTTTCCCCTGTGGCTTATTTCATCCATTCCAGGGAAACGTTCCCGCAAGGTCTCGTAATATATTCGCCAAAATCAGATATCTTGAAAAGTTATTGAATTGAAGTGGAATGGAAATTCTTCGAAAAAAGATTTCTTCATATTCTTTATTCTGATGGCGCTTGCCTGAAAAAGAGTGAATGTAACTGTTCCCCGTCTTTTACAGAATGAACGTGGTGCCGTACCAGTGCAAGAGCCAGGACAAGACCGACAGCATCTGCGATAAGGTCACCAATGGTATCTTCCAGCCCGTTATTGTATGAAGACTTTACCAGCACGTCTATGAAATATTCACTCGCCTCCCATGCAACCATGAAGAATACCGAGATAAGAATGATCCCCGCATAGAGAGTTGTTCGATTCACTTTTTTTCCATAAAAATCAAGTATTAAAAACAGGCAAAAGACCAGCATTACCACCGCGGCAGCGGAGATTACGTGGGCAAATTTATCATAAAAAGGTGCGAATTTCCAGTAAAACCTGTTAATTCCGCCCGCGACATGCAGGACGAGAGAAAGCGCAACAAGTGATTTCAGTCCGGCAGGAAAAGTTATTCCAATTTTTTTCTCAACAAGCACAGGGATCAAGGAAAGTACCACAGAAGGTATAAGCACCGCCCAGAGCCTGAAAATATCATCTATGAGAACTGCCTGTACTGCATATCCCGCGAATGTAATACAGATTAGATAGACGACAGCGTTCTCTGTTACCCGAACCATTTCTGAATATGAGTATGCCCGGAAAGTAAAAAAGTATGTTGCATCAGTTCATTTTGAGTAATAATTTCGAATCCCTGATTTCATCACCTATTTTAGATTAGTGATTTACATACATCCTCTCTTGCACAGCTACACAAAAAATAAATAGAATCCTACCTTCATTTGTCTTTGTATGGAAGGGATTCAATTAAAAGTACAGGTAAGGGCATTTCCCAGTGTAGGACGGGCCCGGCTCCATGAATCAGTATTGCCTGATCTCGGAGTCAAAGAGGGAGAAAGCCTTGAGATCATGAAATACCCTGCTGTCTATGATGAAAAAGCCAAACCGATATCGGTTGCCGCATATGCCGACAGAATGCTGGAAAAGGATATCATAAAATTAAGCCCCGAAGATATCGCAGCACTGGGGGTGGCGGAAGGCGACACCGTTACCGTAAGAAGGAAAGTTCCTCTCACTGAAGAGATCGGGAAAAAAGCAGGGGAAGCCGGAAAAGCAGTTTCTGAAGGTGCAGGGAAAGCCGGGGAGGCTATAATGAAAGGTGCAGGGAAAGCCGGGGAGGCTGTTGACAAAGGAGCAAAAGAAGTTGTGAAAAAAATCAAGCCCGAAAAAGGCGGGAACGATTAACAATGGTGAGCTAAAATGGCCACCGCAACTCCTACCGCCACATCCGCAGCATTGGCACCCATGTGGTTGGACTGGTTTGAGACCTTTATGTGGGCAATATTCCTCATTATAGGGCTCATAATTATCTATTTCATTATCAAGGAGATACGCATTTCCAGGGTCACACCCAAACTGGCGGAGATAGAACTGGAGAAAGAGAAATTAAGCCTCATGAAGTTGGAATATGCACACCGAGGCCAGCCCTTCTTCCGCGTTCCCCCGGACAAACTGGAGGAGATAAAGAAACTTGATGATGAGAATGTTGATCTGGAGACCGAAATCTTTGCCAAGCATAACGCCGTGGACAAACGTATCCGAAGACTGGAAAACATGGTAAAGAGCACCAAGCTGGATCATCTTGTTGAAAAGATCAAGGATGAAGAGAAAAAAATCCGGTGATATGAATGTTTGAGACAAAAACCTCTGAAACTGCCAGGAAATCCTCATTCACCGAGACCCTGGCATCAATCCCGCAGTCAATCGATACCAGATTACCTTCGATGGATAAGCAGCTTGACAGGTATTTTGATGCAAACATTTCTTCAATAATCTCGGAGTGGGGTCTTGTTACACGCTATGATCTTGACGATCTTGAACATCGGCTGGACATGGTGAGCACCGAGATCAGCACCCTGGAGAAATGGAAAACGAAACTCGTTGACCGGGCGAAAAACCTTGATTCGGCCATGAGTGAACTGGAGGGAACGCGATGATCGGCGTGAACGACTACATGGGAAGCTACCTCGATCGCCGCATGAAGTACATGATCGAGGAATGGAACCTTGCCACCAATAGGGATTTTGGTGATTTTGAAGTCCGGATAAAAACAATTGAAGATGCCGTAAAGGATCTCGACAAGTTCGAGATGGAAGCTGATGCGAAAATGACCGATCTGGAAAATAGGCTTGAGAAAATCAAAGGGGTGAGGAAATGACCGGATTAGAGGCACTCCTGATAATCCTCATCATCGCGCTCATCGCATTCCTCATTTATTATTTCTTCAGGGGATCTTCGGGGAAAGTTTCTATCACCCGTCCTATGGAGAGCCGGGTGGACGAATACCTTGACCGTCGTTTTGATCAGATGATCTCGGAATGGTCCCTGATGAACAAGTACCAGGTCAAGACGTTCCGGGACAAAAAGGAGAAGGTTCTTACCAGTGAAGAGGGCAAAGTCGAAGTCCTGAAGGATTTTGAACACGACATGATTGACACGCTGGCAAGGCTGGAGGAACGACTTAATGCTCTGGAAAAGCAGGTCGAAAAATAGCGGGGCGAATGGAAGAGAAGGCTCTGACTTCTATTCCCGCCTCAAAGGTGACATCACGACCATGCGAAACCAGGGAGAGCCTCCGGACAAAGACCCTTCCTCATTTTCAAAATATTATTGCGACCTCTGTAATGCAGTGTTCCCGCTTACCGAGCTGAAGCAGTGCACACTCTGTGGGCGGTGGGCCTGTTCCTCATGCTGGACCACGGAATTCTATGTCTGCGATTCCTGCGATGGGATCGTCAAACTTCATATGCTTCCGGCAAAGCAGCGGGGGCATGCAAAAGAATAATTTTTTCTCTCTTTTTCCTTTATTTCCCAATAAGATCGAAATCTTCAAGCATACAACGGGTTTTTCAAACCGACAAAAAAGGGGATGACCTCGGATTAAATCAGGACTATACTTCCTTATACACGCGGTCAACGGTGAATGAATCGATAATCTCCTGGGCATCTCTCTTATAATAATCAAATACCGTCTCCTGGGTGGAATAAGGGCCGCTATAAGTCAGGATATAGACCTTTTTGTCAATTATTGTATAGTACTGCATATAGCTCTTATCAGGATTACCCCTCTCGTCCCTGGAAATGAAATCTATCCTGTAGGCTTTATTGTCAGACAATACTGTGGGGGCGCTCTTGCTTGTTGAGGTAATATAATATTGCTGCTGCAGTGTGGATATCGCACTATTGAAATAATCCTCGAGTATGGTAGTCTCAGGATTCTGGACTATATCAACTGTAAAAGTTGAAATAAACTTATAGCATTCCGTTGTCTCCGAGCTGCACTGGAGCTCTGGAGGCGTGGTAATAATCACCGCAGGGGTGGAAGATCTTTTTGAGTTATCTCCAAAATCCCATTCTCTCGGGTACTTGATAGAGAAACGGTACTTGGAATTCGAGTACTGGATCCAGGGAGGAGGAGTAGGCGACGGCGTTGGCTGCGGAGTCGGCGTCAGGGTTGGAACGGTTGTTTTGACTTCTGTAGTGACTTTTGGGTTTATTTCTGCACTTCGGTTTATCACCGAATTATTGGTCGTATTCAGTTCACCTGTCAGGTTATGGTTTGCCAATGCCGGATTGACATGTATATTGATAAGTTGCCCGACTCCCCCGTCCACTGACGAATGATCAAAAAATACGAGATATACATTCGTACAGATGGAAATTATGAGCAGAGCAGCCAGTATTTTTTCTCTCATCATATATATGACACTTCTTTCTTTTTGAAATCCCGCATAAGATGCAGAATATTGTATCTGCTCTTATCAGGTTTATAGGTTAAGATCTACTCCATATAAAGCGCGCTTGCGCAAAGATAGGATTAAATTGAGTTTATATGAAAAGTGCTAATCCTTGATCAGAATCGCCCCGAAAATAAGGAGAAATATTCCGATGAGTATTCCAAGAACGCCAATTACTCCCTTGAGAAAGGTAATAACCTCCGGAAGGAAAAGCCAGACTCCGTATATTCCAAGGATCACCAGCACAATTCCGGCTACCAGACTTCCCACACCAGTCTTATCCATATCCATCCTCCATATATCTGGTATCTTTTCTTATCTGGGAGAAAATAAGATTATTCCCTGGTTACCCTTCATATGCATGGAATGTACAGGTGCGAAATCCATTGATTAAAGAAATTGAATGCACACGGGGTTATTTTCGCGCAAAAAAAATTACAATTCTTTTGATTCTTCCATGGCCTTATAGACCTGTTTGAATAATTCCAGTGTTTCAAGCCCTTCTTCCCTGGAGAGTTTCTGTATGGCAAACCCAACGTGAACCAGGACAAATTCTCCGACCTCTGCATCGATTAAATCTATCCTGACTTCCTGTTGCAGGTCTCCATAATCAACTACGGCAATATTTCCTTCCTTAATTTCGAGGACTTCTGCAGGAACTGCAATACACATGATTATTCACCCCGGTTTTCCGGTATTCTATACTGTATCAGCATACATGCGAGATAAATGAACCGTTTGTATCATATCGCAACGCAACCATTAATTTGGGTTGTTTTGCCTTTCTGTTACCTCCAAAAAATTTGTAGTATAGGTAGAGAATGAGGAGGAGTCTATAACGCCAACGCCCAATTTTTAAACCTGTATGACGAGTCCTCAATTACAGGTAATGCGGCAGGAGTTGTTGGGCATGGAGGCGGTATTTACAATCTCGGAATTTACAATGGCGGCGGCACCATTTCCGGTAACACTTTCGAGGATATAGCTCCATAAATTCATAAAATGAAACTCCTTTTTTTCCGATATCCCGGATCTTCTGTAATTCCTGATAAACAGGAACGCAATTGCTCATTCATTCAAAGAATCCTTGATGAGCGACCTTTTTTCGAAGTATTGTGATAATTGAATACGAAATACCTTATAGCAAATTTATTATAATTGAGATTAAGTAGGGGGATCGGTTTTGACCAATTCTAAATCTTTATTAAGGAGAAGAGGGTGTTTGGATTATTTTTGGGATGTCATGGGGGATGAATTCGAAATTGATGTCACACCTCTCGACTAATGGAAAGAACGAGAAAAGTTCGTTGATTTTTTTATCACTAAATATCGGTTGGAATGGTAAAAGGGGGGATGACCCTTAGTCTTATCTTTCTGAAAATTATTAAAATGGATTAATACCCTCCCAAATATGATGGAGGGTTACCGAAACGGTAGTTGTCGTGTCGGGATTTACCATAGCCGTAGTTGAATGATAACGATACATTGTTTTTCTTATA
>DATKYO010000091.1:0-26353 GCA_035528475.1 Methanoregulaceae archaeon
TTATTAACCCTGCCATATCTTTGATACATATGGAATCACAGTCCAGGGCATGCAGCTCTTTTGCCATCTCAATAAAGCTCTCGGTTGTATGGACGGGGCTTGTTGTATAGCATATGGTGCCCTGAAGATGACTCCCCAACTCTTTGACCATCTTCATGGACTCGTTCATATTGCGGATATCATTGAGGGCATCAAATACCCGGAAAATATCGACACCGTTTTTATGGGCCATTTCCACAAATTTGTCCACTACATCGTCCGGATAGTGGCGGTAACCCACCAGGTTCTGGCCTCTCAGTAGCATCTGGAGTGGGGTCCGCTTGAGCTCTTCAGATAACTGCCGAAGCCGGTCCCAGGGATCTTCTGCAAGGAACCGGATACTGGAGTCGAATGTGGCACCCCCCCAGGCTTCAACTGAGAAAAAGCCAACCTCGTCAATCTGGCGGGCAAGAGGGAGCATATCTTCAGTCTTGAGTCGCGTTGCGATCAAGGACTGGTGGGCATCCCGTAATGTAGTATCGGTTATCAATATTTTACTAACTCTGGCAGTATTCATCAGGCTCCTCCGGGGTTGAGCATAGCTCATACAATGATCTATCGTAAAGCCTCTAAAATCTTCAATGTAGAAGTATAAAAATATCTCTCACAGGAATTAAAGCAAGGAATAACGTAAGAATTGCAAACAATCCAGCCAGAACATCTCCCCTTTCCCTTTTAAACTTCGGGCATACCATGCCTCCGCTCCTGTACCCTCTTACTGCCAGCAGATCGGCCTGTTCTTCCGCTCTCAAAAACTGGGAATGTATCAGCAGCCCGGCAGCAGGTATGATGGAATGCAGACCAAATTTCACGCCCTTCAACCTGAATGCAATCCTGATCCTTTGTAGTTCGTCGGCTAATATCTCCATGCTCTGGATACTCATCTCTGCCGCCAGCCCAATATCAAACCCCGTCCTTTTTCCAAAAAGCCATACCGAGAGATCCAGAAACTCACCTGGTGCCCGCTCACTATAGGCATAAAAAGCGAGCAGCAGGATGACTGACATTCGAATCAGGTAGGAAAGGCCGTTTCCTCCGGAGAACCAGATAAGGAGGGAGACTGAAATAGTGAATAAAAGGAAAAAAATGGCAAATGTGGATTTTCTTATTGTCCTTATACCAGGAGTGAAGACCAGCCACCAGACCAGGGCCGCAAGTGCACCCGAAAGACTCAAAAAAGCTGCAATAGAGAGAGCTATGATGGCAAAAAGCCTTATTCTCGCATCCCGCATGCTGCCTCCATTATATCTTCAGGGGAGAGATTTTTTGGAAATATCCCCTTGTTATGCAACTCCTGGACAATCAACGGAGGATTCGTCCACATCTTCATCGCGTCCGGCATGCTCCCGAGGTATGAGAGGGCTCCTTCGCAGATCTCCCACAGATAATCAACTCTGGGCAGATGCTGCTGCTCGTGAGTGAAAATTATAGTAATTCCAGTGTTATTTTGAGTGATCCATTTGCATACTGATGTTTTCTCACGGCAGTCAAGGGCGCTGAAGGGTTCATCGAGAATGAGAAGATCCCATTCGCGTGAGAATACACAGGCAAGGTGAAGACGTTTTAATTCTCCCCTGGATAGCGAGAAGGGATCATCCTCTCCTCTGCCCCTGAGCCCTGCAAGGGACAGCACGGGCCCAGAATCCAGGTGCCAGGAATTTATCTCCGCTTCAAGGGTGGACCCGGTTATATGCAGTTCCGGGAACTGCAGTGAGAGCATTAGTGAGTCGATGCCATCCAGTTTTACCGAACCGGAATCCGGTTCCCAAAGTCCGGCGATACCCATCGCCAGAGTAGTTTTTCCTGATCCGATCCTGCCACTGACCAGATGAAGTCCGGGGAGAAAGACGCCTGATGCCTGGAGATGGAAAGAGCCCCGACTCATCTGTGTCTTATCCAGCTCAATTTCCATCTCTTATCCTCCAGGAAAGCGGGTAAAAACAGGTATCCACCAAACTTCGGAAGACTTCGTCCGGAGTTCCGAATAATTCCGGCTTCCCGCCTTTGATGAAAAGGATATGATCACAACGGGCAGCAAGCTCCATATTCTGGGTACATTGGAGTATATATCCTGCCCTGGTGGAATAAATAACCCGATAGGCCAGGGAAATTGATTTTAAGTCCATATGGGAATCGAATTCGTCAAGAATCAGGATTTCCGGCGTTGATATTACTGCAGTGAGAATGGCCAGCATGGCCTTTTCACCCCCCGATAGTTCCTTTGCCGATCTGGTGAGGAGGTGCGAAAAATCTGCCCGGGCGGCACAGGAATATACTTTTTCCGAGATTTCATTACAGGGGAGGCCACGAAACATCAAAGGAGTGGCGAGTTCATCTTTTACCTGGTAAAAAAGGATATTCCGGTCGGGATATTCATTCACAAAACCAGTCTCCATTGTGTGTGTGGACCGTCCCTGCACAGTAATCTCTCCCGATGTAGGTTGGAGGAGTCCGGCGATAAGCCTTAAAAATGTCGTTTTACCGCCCCCATTGGGTCCGATTACTGCTGTGACGCCTGGCGGGATATTCAGGTTTTTAATTTCAAATTTCCTGAAGGACAGGTCATGAATCTCTATCATTTGCGTTCTCCTTGCCCTCGATGGTGAAGTTTTCTGGTTTTCCTTCTCTCAATACGTCAAGACGGCGGGCAATTTTGAATGCCGCAAATGCTTTCAGCATGTCTCCGGCAATAAACGGGATTACACCCAGGAGAAAGGCTTCCCACAAAAGGAGACCTGCAGATGCAGATAGCCATGCCATTCCGCATAGCAGAATCAATATGTCTCCCACGACCATTCCAATACCTCGCCATAATCTAGACCTGTGTTCATAGGCCAGCCCCACAAGGAGCGCACAGGGAATGAATCCCAATATATAACCCCCGGTCGGGCCAAGAAGAACTCCGATACCTGCAGTTCCGTTATGGAATACAGGGAGGTTCATTGCCCCCATCAGTACATAAAGAGCCGCCGGGACCACGCCATACCTCTTCATTACAGCCCCGGAAAGGAGCACAAAAAGGGTCTGGAGTGTGAAAGGGACAGGAAAAAATGGAATGGATATCCAGGAGCCAACGATAATAAGCCCTACACAGGCTGCAGTCTGTGAGATAAAGAGGGAGCGCTGCCGGTCACCGAACATCGTCAACCTTAATTTATGTTATGGTTGACGATAAACACTACTGGTGAATGCAGTCTCCGGCAATTACACGCTCAATTTTTCCATTATCTTTTCTGATTAATAGAGCACCGTGTTCATCAATATCGATGGCTTCACCCTCGAACCTGGATTTCAATGTATTGATGCGTACTCTATGCTCCAGTGTGCAGGAGAAGCTCTTCCACTCCTGGATAACGGCCTCATACTCCTCTGCCTCAATCAAAAGGTACCGGCTCTCGAATTCGCGAAGTATCCTTGCAAGAAATGACGCCCTGTCCACATCGTGCCCCACCTCGGCACTGATTGATGTCACCGAGCTTGGGACGGATTCCAGTTGCGATGGTGAGATATTTACATCAATTCCAATTCCCAAAAGACAATAGTGGATTGTATCGGCCTCGGCGGAGAGTTCAAGCAGCAATCCGGCCACCTTATCATCTCCGATATAGACATCGTTCGGCCATTTTATGAGAGCACCCAGATCAAATTCTTTCCGGATAGCCCTTGCCACTGCTATTGACGCGGCCATTGTCACCATAACGACATGGTCTATGGGTATCTTCGGCTTGAGCACGATTGTAATCCAGATTCCTCCAATAGGTGAGACCCATGATCGCCCAAGCCTCCCGATTCCCCCTGTCTGCTCTTCTGCGATAATTACCAGACCGTGAAGTTTTTCCGGATCAACTTCACTGGCCAGTTTTTTGCCCACCCAAATAGTTGAAGGGGTGCTTTCGAAATAACGCATTTTTTTTCCGATAAAAGAAGTCCGTAATTTCTTGCGCACCTCATGGGGAAGGAGCCTGTCGCTCTTCTTCTGGAGCCTGTAGCCCTCCTTTTGCGACGCAGATATTTCATACCCCATGTTGTTGAGTTCCTTTATATGTTTCCACACCGCCGACCGTGATATGCCCAGTTTATTGCTGATCAGTTCACCTGATACAGGACCATCACTGGATTCAAGAATTTCAAGCACTTTAAACGCTGCGTCGTACATTTCCATTACCTTTTGGCATCAATCTGTTCGGTGGGCAGAGGACAGGGGTCCTTTCCGCAAACCTGTTTCAATATTGTGGACTGGTGTTCCATCAGGGTTGCAAGGTCGAATATACCGGTAATATCAACAACGCCGATGACCCCGATAGCTATACCTTCATCATCCCTGATGGGACTTACTATAACCGGAACGCCCTTGTATGCGCCGGTCCGGGGAGTCTCCTTTGCCACCCTGTTCTCTATGAGTACCTTCTCAAGTATCGGTCCGGTGTATGCACCATCCACCACTCTTCCTTCCTCTATCCTTATCCCCTTTTTATCCCTGGATCGGGCAGTGACCGGGAGACGGTTGAGGAGTTCATGCAGGGCCATCGCCACAGGTTCGACGTCCTGTGCTGACGACTCCGAAGAGATTACATAGCGGTGCATTGGATGTACCTCATAAATCCCTTGCTGCATGTTAAAATAATGTTTCCCCCCTTGCCGAGCAGAACTCTTTTACAAAACATCGTGAAGGATATTCATGGATTGTGCTCACCACTATCTTTCCTTTTCCTATCTCCTTTTCAATCATCACTGGACAGCCGTCTGCCCGGGCGATAACCAATCCATCCTGCTCAGGGAAGCACCCATCACACTCCACACATTCAGGATCATAATCTGACAGGAGATTCGAGCATGGGTGAGACGGGTCCAGTTCTATCCGGTAAGCCCCGTATGCATGGCGGTATGTCACGTGAAAAGGGAGCCAGTCGTAGGCAGAGGGATTATCTGTGGCTGCACCGAAGACCAGCAAATTTCCTCCTGATTCCACGAATCTCTTTATTCTTGATGAAGTGGCCCGAAGGGCAGGAAGGAGGCAGGAAAATTGAGGGTTCCCAAATCCTGTTGGTATTATAAGAGCTACAAAACGTCCCCTGAAGAAGGGTGCTGCAAGCATATGAGGCGTAATATGCTCACATACCACCCCGCAATCCTCAATATAACGGGTAAAAACAATTTTCTGGTCCCAAATCAATCCTGAGCGGCTGATCACCCTTTTATCACCCCGAGAGGTTCTAACCGGGCGACGAGTCTTGATATCCCTACCTCATGCACCACCCGCACAACCTCGTGGCTTGGTTTATAGACCTGGGGCGCCTCATCGGCAATGGCTTCCATGGAGTGAGCCTGAACAATTATGCCTTCTTTTGCAAGCGTTTTTTTCACATCCTGCCCCCTGATGGTCTTTTTCGCTTTGCTTCGACTCATCACCCGACCGGCGCCATGGCAGGTACTCCCGAAAGTCTTGTCCATTGCAAGCGCTGTTCCGTGCAGGAGGTAAGATGGCGTGCCCATGCTTCCGGGGATGATGACCGGCTGGCCGATAGATGCGTAACATGAAGGAAGATCGGTTGAATCCGGCCCGAATGCCCTCGTAGCCCCTTTCCTGTGAACACAGACCCGCATTCTTCTTCCATCCACCATGTGCTCCTCAAACTTTGCAACATTATGTGCTACATCATACACCATTCTCATCTCCTCGTAGGGAATGCCATACATCTCCTCAAAGACCTTTCTTGTCAGATGCATAATCACCTGTCTGTTTGCCCACGCATAATTTGCCGATGCGGCCATTGCACCAAAATACGCTTTACCCTCAGGAGAAGTCAATGGAGCGCAGGCCAGCTGGCGGTCAGGAAGTGAGATATTATATTTTCTGGTAGCGGCTTCCAGCTCTTTCAGATGGTCGGTACATACCTGGTGGCCGAGTCCTCTTGAACCACAGTGAATCATCACGCAAATCTGGCCGGGAGAGATGCCGAATATTTTTGCTGCCTCCTGATCATAGATCTCCCGGACAACCTGGATCTCAAGAAAATGGTTTCCCGCCCCCAGAGTACCGCTCTGGGGCATCCCTCTCTGTCTGGCTTTTGCCGATACGGGGGAGATCTCTGCATCCTTCATAAAGCCACCATCCTCGCATCTGGATGCATCCTCTTCCATCCCGTACCCCTGATCCACAGCCCATTTTGATCCCTTCAGGAGCAACCCCTCAAGTTCCCGTGCGTTAAGACGCATTCTGCTTTTGGAGCCGACGCCTGTAGGAACAACCGAAAAGAGGCGTTCGATCAATTCCCGTTTCTTTGCCAGGTCTCCTTCCCGGAGCGGTATAGTAAGAAGCCTGACCCCGCAATTGATATCGAACCCCACGCCACCAGGTGATATTACCCCTGATTCCATGTCAAATGCAGCCACTCCTCCGATTGGAAAGCCGTACCCCCAGTGAATATCCGGCATAGCCAGGGAATTTTTCACAATACCGGGCATTGTGGCAACATTAGCCAGTTGCTGGACTGCTCCTTTCTCCAGCATCTCGCCAAGTATTTCTGAAAGAAAGAATCTTCCCGGCACCCGCATACCTGGAACAAACCCTATCGGAACCTCCCATTCAAAGGCACCCACTCTTTTTATTCCTTCATGCATAGGCCATCACACATCAAATATGACCTCTAGTATAAAATGATCGTCTTCCCATCGTATCAGTAAGCCTGAATATGAGATGCCTTTCACTTCCATCCCCCCCCGATGTTTTTTTGGATCGAACTTTTCTCCCCGAAATACCCCTTTGAGATGTTTCTCTCCAACGATCAGGTCTGCGGAGGAGATCACAATCTCCTCCACTTCAGAAATATAGAGTATTTCCGAGAGAAAATCATGCATCAGGGAGATCTGATCATCAGAGGTAATAGAAATCGGGCAAGTAATTGACCCCGGGTGTATGGTATGATACATCACTTCCATAAGGGCGCGTGCGGCCTCTTCAAAGAGATTCGCAAGGGTAGGGGCAATGACCCTTATTTTTACATCCGCAGTATGCTCAAGCTCCACGTAGGTCATGTCATCCTGTGATTATTCTTCCGTTTCATCAAAGAAAAAGGGAACCATTCCCATGTGGATCGAATGCAGGTAACGCGCCTGGTGAATTGAAACAAATATTGTATAGTCACCGGCCGCGATCTGCAGGTCAGTTGATTTTGGAGGCTTCATCTGAACAGGAAGGAGAATAGGGCCTCCGCATGACGTGCATATACGGAAATCACAGTCCCTTTTCTGGATATATTGGATTACATCAGGTTGAATTCTTATCTCCTCTAATGTTGGGCGGTTATTGGGATGAGCATACATGATGCTCACATCATATGCAGGCACTCATTAAAAAAAATTATGATCAAGGATGCCTAACAAGTGGTTACAATTCGCCTTACCATATCTGCATACTGTTCCTTGAGTTGATATATGCTGCACGTCCCCTCTTTCTGCCTTGAAACATGGAGAATGCCCAACCTTGAAGCCATAATCCCTACCATGGCAGCAACGGAATGATAGCTGATTACGAATCTTTTATTGAGTTCTTCAAATATCTGGGCGATTGTGAGCGATTTTAGGCGGAGGAACAGTTTCAGCATGGCGCGCCTGATACCGGTCCTGTCTCTGGAGATGTAATTTTTCAGCCTTGCTTCCACTACCAACTTGATCTCTTGCGGAGATCTCATGGTTTGGTTTTCACCCCAGGCTTTATTTATTCCTTTTCATTTTTTCCCGTTTTAAAAAGACCAAAACGCGATTTTTCTATCCTTGATGACGATACAGGGAATGAATGGATTATATTTCGGATATCAGTGGACAGATAGTGGTATACGAAGGATTTTACCTACACCCTTCTAACATGTAGGAATATGGGATTGATCGGCTATGATGTGAATAAATATTCACCCAGGCAGATGGTAACCATCCCGATGATCATACTTCTCCTGGCCCTGGTCTCGATGGGATATTCCATGGCCACCACCGGTATGCCGGTAAACCCGGGCATGGACTTTTCCGGAGGTACGGCGGTCACACTTTTTACCACTGACTCAGCCCAGGAGATCAGGGATGTATTTTCAGGATACCCCCTGCTGAATATCGGAGAGGGTGTGAATAATGGGAAATACCTTAGGTTCGGGCCTATGGATGACGCCGCGCTCCAGTCGCTTGCTACATATGTAGGGGAAAAATATCCCGAGGCAAAGATTGATCAGATCGGCGCTACATTCGGACAGACACTACAGCAGCAGGCGTTTATTGCCCTGCTGTTCTCTTTCATCGGAATGACCATCGTGGTTTTCCTGGCCTTCAGGACGCTCATCCCCGCCGGGGCAGTCGTTCTCTCCGCATTTGCGGATATTGCAATGACTGCAGCCGTGATGAATCTGATTGGGATGGATCTGTCCCTGCCAACCACTGCGGCACTTCTGATGTTGATCGGGTATTCGGTTGACAGTGATATCCTGTTGACCATGAGAGTCCTCAAGCGGCAGGGAAAACTTGATGAGAAACTCGCCGGGGCATTCCGGACCGGGATTATCATGACCACCACAACGCTCGCCGCGGTGGTGGCAATGTGGGTTGTCGCCTTTGCGGGCCAGATCACAGTGATTTGGGAGATTGCTACAGTCCTTATCATTGGCCTGCTCATTGATATGATGAACACCTGGCTGACGAATGCCGGGATAATAAAATGGTATGTCCTCAACAGGGGTGGAAAATGAACAAGAACAAGTTAGTATCCATCCTGAAGCACTGGCAGGTGACACTTGTCATTATCCTGGTGATTGGCTCGCTCGTTGCCATCTACCCCCGCTTCGAAGACGGAAAGTTTACAACCAACATCCAGTATGGGCTGGACCTGCAGGACGGGACATGGTTGCAGATGGAGTTCAAGGCAGAAGTGGTTGGTTTCCAGACCGACCGCCCTTATGAAGAGTTCATCGGGGATCTGCGCGATAAACTCGATGCCGATGTATACCTGATCGATGACAACCGGCTTGAAATACGAAAATTCTTTACCAGGGAAGAACTGGAATCTGTGTTTTCCGATGCGGGAGGGACACTCACTTCGTATGAACAGGGCGTATCCAGGGCTACTGCTGAAGAAGTAAAGCAAATCCTTGAGAATAAGATCAACACCCTGGGAACGAAAGATGCCAAGGTAAATCCCCTTACCGGCCTCTCAGGGGTGACCCATTACATCAGGGTAGAGCTGGCCGGAGTCAGTCTTGCCCAGGCCAAGGATATCGTTGGAAAACAGGGTAAATTCGAGATTCGGATTCATACCACTGACAATCAGACCGAACATGTCCTTTATGGCGACTCCATCACCAGCGTGGGGGTTCCCAGCCGGCAGCCGGGAAGCCAGGTGTGGGGCGTATCCTTTTCCTTAAACGAGGAGGGTGCGGCAAAGTTCCGTGAAGCAGCAATTCAGTATGGGGCTGTGAACGATCCCCAGAGACATAATCTCGATATGATCCTTGATGGGAACATAGTCTATAGTGCCGCCCTGTCTGATGATCTGGCCGCAGAACTGGCTGTCGAGCCTATCAGGCAGCTCTATGCTTCCACGGGCACGGGGGATCAGGGACTGACTGCTGCAAAGAACCTGGAGGTCCACTTACGGGCCGGAGCATTACCCGTCGATGTGACCGTGGCCGGAACCGGGTATGTCCCTGCAGCCTTATCTGATTACTTCAAGATGATGTGTCTGCTGGCATTTGTCCTGGCTACTATCGCAGTGGGCATCACAGTCTATTACCGGTACCGCGAGCCTTCAATCGTCCTCCCGATGATAGGCACCAATCTCTCGGAAATCATCATCCTGCTGGGCATTGCTACATTCATACAGCAACTTGACCTGGCAGCCATTGCCGGTCTCATCGCCGTACTGGGAACGGGGATAGATCAGCTTGTCGTGATTACCGATGAGGTTCTTCATGAAGGAAAAGTGCCTTCTCCCAGCCTTTACAAAAAGAGACTTACACGGGCCCTTTCAATCATAGCTGTCTCTGCAGCCACTGTTATCTTCGCCATGCTACCTCTGGCCCTCATGGACTTATCCAATCTGAGGGGATTCGCTATCATCACCATCCTCGGTGTGCTGATCGGGGTTACCATTACCAGGCCGGCATATGGACAGATAATAATGGAAATCCTCTCCAAATAAACAATATAAAAACCTTTATCTGTTTTTTTCACCGACTATTCTGAAAGGTAATTCATATGGCTAAACCGATTTTAATTGATTTTCATGCCGACTGGTGTGGCCCATGCAGGAGACAGGGGCCCATACTGGAAGATCTCAAGAACACGATGGGGGACAAAGTGGAAATAAAAAAAATTGATGTGGACCAGAATATGGAGCTTGCCAATAAGTATGGCATACGTGTTGTTCCCACCTTAATTATCGAAAAAGATGGAAAAATTATACGGACCCTGGAAGGGGTTACCAGTGCCGAATCACTGGAATCAATGCTTTCTCCGCTGGTGGATTAATTGAAAGTGGGAATTGTCGGGGGAACCGGAGATATTGGGGAGGGGATTGCCATGAGGCTTTCCTCAATGCACAGCGTGCTGATCGGTTCAAGAGATGTTGAGAAAGCCGTCCAATCGAGTAAAATCTGCATGACTGAGCTCTTTAGGCGTGAACTGCCGTGCAGCTGTGATGGTTTTTCAAACCAGGAGGTAGTTGATGAGTCAGAGATAATAATCCTGGCAATACCGTTCCCGCATGTAAAGTCTACAATCACTGCCCTAAACGGATTTGAGGATAAGATAGTTATCACTCCTGTGAACCCGATGGTAAAGCAGGATTATTTTATGTATGTTCCTCCTCCAGAGGGATCAGCAGCACTTTTCATTAAAAATCTTCTCCCTGAAGGGACCAGGCTTTGCACCGCATTCAATACTGTCGCCGCAAATAAATGGAAAGCCCTGGATCTGGAACTTGATCTTGCTGTCCCGGTGTGTGGGGATGATCCCGGGGCCAAGGCTGTTGTAATGGATCTTGTAAACAGCATCTCAAAGGTGCGGGCTTATGATGCCGGCCCTCTTGATGCATCATGTATGGTGGAATGCCTCACTCCTCTGCTTCTTAATATTGCCAGGTTCAACAGGATGAGGGATGTCGGAATCCAGTTCAGATAAGATTTCCCGGATTCTCTCCCGACTTTTTTCCCTGTATGGACAGGCAGAATGGTGGGAGGCGGATTCACCAGAAGAAGTAATGATTGGTGCCATTCTTACCCAGCAGACCCGCTGGGAAAATGCCAGTCGTGCCATTGACCGCTTGAAAGCACATGATATTTGCACGTTTGGTCAGATTTATACCGCTAACACTGCCTTCATTGAGGAATTAATCCGGCCCTCCGGTTATTTTCGCCAGAAGACAAAAAGACTCAAAGATCTGGCAGAGTTTATATTGCAGCAGGATAAAGGAATTGAAAGCCTGGCAAAGATGGAAACCGCGAAACTCCGGAAAGAACTCCTTTCAGTAAAGGGCATCGGTGAAGAGACTGCAGACAGCATTCTCGCATATGGATTTTCCCGTGAGTCGCTTGTTATTGATGCGTACACGAGAAGAATCTTCACATGTGCAGAAATCGGTGAAGAAGGAGATGATTTGCGCAGGGTACTTGAACGGGCAGTCCCGGAATCATCCCCCGAGCGAAGGCAGGCACATGCCCATCTGGTAGAGTATGCGAAAGAATTCTGTAACCATAAGAGGTGTGAAGAATGCGTGATCAGGAATTTACAAGAATAGGAGCCCGTCTCTTTAGAGAGGGACTTGTTGGAGGAAATTTTGGGAATATGAGTGTCCGTGCGAAAGATGGTTTCCTCATCACAAAGACTGGATCGTATCTTGACGATCCGGGCTCGCCTGTGTTTGTCCCACTTGATGGCCCGGCGCCCCCGGAAGCATCCAGTGAATACCGGGTACACCGGGAGGTATACCAAAAAACCAGGCATCGGGCTATTGTGCATTCCCATCCTCCACATGCAGTCGGGGCTTCTCTTGTTTATGATGAGATAATTCCTGTCGACACTAAAGGGGAGATGTTCTGCCCCATAATCCCTGTCGTTATGGGAAAACCCGGTTCAGATGAGATTGGAAGGAATGTTGCAGACGGCCTCTGTCTTTCCCTGGTGGTTGCGGTGCGGGGCCATGGCACCTTTGCAGCAGGAAAAAGTCTTGATGAAGCGTTTATCCTCACATCACTTGCCGAACACAGTTGTCGTGTTTTATGGCTTGTAGGTGATCTCGGAAAGACCGAACAATCATCAATTTCTGGCGAATAGATTTCAAATAATCGAGAAAATGAAGAGGAAGCTTCATGCTTGAGGAAAAAATCGCCAGACTGCCCCCCACTCTTCGTCGTGAAGTCGAGGATTTTGTTGACTTCTTAATACGGCGACATGATACGGCCCATCTAAAAGGGACTAAAACTTCAGCAGAGAATAACCCCATCATCCTGGCAGAAGAACGACATATTCCCTATTCCGAAGATTTGCTCCCTATCCCTGCCAACACATCTGGAATGGAAGCAGTCTATACCTCGGGAAAACCAAAAAATGATGATCTTACGGGGGAGCAGTGCTCCGCAAATAGCATTCTTGAGTGGATAGAATAACAGATTTCATTGTTATCCACGGGATTTGAACCCGTGGTATTCTCTTTTGCAGACCGAGGGCTCCGCCCTTCGATCCCGGGACGACCTTTCGGTCGTCTACGCTCTCTTTCTTCTGGGTATCTCAAAAATCGATGGACTCGACGGGATTTGAACCCGTGGCCTTCACGTTGCAAACGTGACGATCTACCCCTGATCTACGAGCCCTTATTAAGCATGGGTTGCGCCTCTTAATTTCTCTATTCTGATCTTATATCTCTTACTAATCTACCCACACCAGATCAAGCTCACATCGCTCCCTATGGACGTGAACAATTCGAACTCGCAGCCTCACGCCCCCCCCCAGGGCTTTATTCCGTTACTTTACAAAAACGATGGACTTGGCGGGATTCGAACCCGCGGCCTTTACGTTGCGAACGTAACGATCTACCCCTGATCTACAAGCCCTGAAAGTGGCAAGTAAGTTTTCTGTCATGTGGATATAGTTGTTACTGATCGCATTGCTCCTTCCAGGAGATAAGAAAAAGAACACCCTTTCTAATTTCTGAATTGAGAGGGGTTACGAAGCAAATTCTCTATTTTATACCTGTGTAAAATACCAAAAAAAATTCAGAGGATGATCTCAATATCCAGCTTTTCGGCCAGTTCTTTGTACCTGTTCCTGATTGTGACTTCGGTAACCCCTGCAACCTCTGCCACCTCTCTCTGAGTACGCCGTTCCCCGCCAAGAATTGAAGAGATATAGATTGCTGCCGCCGCAACACCGGTGGGACCTCTTCCACTCGTAAGCTCTCTCTCGCCTGCCTGGCGAAGAATCTCAACCGCCCTGCTCTGGACCTCCCCTTTCAGGTTCAGGCCCGAACAGAACCGTGGAACATAGTCGATAGGCGATGTAGGTAGAAGTTTAAGGCCCAGTTCGCGTGATATGAACCTGTAGGTCCTTCCAATCTCCTTTCGCGATACCCGCGACACTTCTGCGATCTCATCGAGAGTTCTTGGCACATTGCACTGGCGGCACGCTGCATACAGGGCCGCTGCTGCAACACCCTCAATACTCCTTCCCCTTATCAGATTCTTATCCACTGCGTCACGATACACTACAGCGGCGGTTTCCCTTACATTCCTGGGAAGGCCGAGTGCTGATGCCATACGGTCCAGTTCACTTAATGCGAAGGCAAGGTTCCTCTCTGTCGCATTGCTTACCCTTATCCGACGCTGCCACTTGCGTAACCTGTAGAGCTGTGCCCTGTTCTTGCTGGAGATAGCGCGACCATAAGAGTCACGGTTTCTCCAGTCGATCATGGTGGAAAGCCCCTTGTCATGAATGGTGAAAGTCATCGGGGCTCCAACACGGGATCGCTTCATGCGCTGATCGTGGTCAAATGCACGCCATTCCGGCCCCCTGTCAATAAAGTCGTCATCAATGACCAGGCCACAGTTCTGGCATACCAGCTCTGCACGCTCATAATCATGAACCAACTGGCGGCTTCCGCACTCAGGACATACAGTCTCAGTATGATCCTCGGCCTTTTTTTCCGTCTTTTTTACACGCTCTTTGAGGCGATTTTTAAGCGCTTCTCTCTCATTCTGAAGGATTTTGAGTTTTTCTAGTTCCTGCATCTTGATTCCTCTTTATTTAATAAACAACATCTCTCCCACCAGGGCCTTTCCCGGCGTCCTGCAGAAAATTGCAGCATAGGGAGCGGATACATTCCCAAATACATCCATCACCCGTCCTACGGGTTTCATCCTTCTGTCGATTACATCGGAATACATCTTCGGAAGTTGTGCAGGATCACACTTGACAACAAGAAGACGCTTACCAACAATATGCATCGCGCGACCAATAACTTTCAAGATAAAACCCCATGCTGCTTTGCCATAAGAAATGGCGGCAGATGATTTAGTAATCTATATATATTGATAGTATATGTATATAAATATTTTGTAAAGTTATATATATTATCTTCAAAGAGAAAGTAGTTTCTCGATATTTAAAGAAATTGCGCGGGAACATTCTTCCTTTTTAAGTCCGGCTCCCTTCGCAACAATAAATTTCGCGCGCTTGTCCAGGAGATCGTGCGGTGCATGTGCATCGGAATTCACTACCAATATACAGCCTGCTTCCCTGGCAATGTTCACCACATGACCATTGGTTCGGTTGTGGCCGCAGCGGGAAGTCAGTTCCAGCGCGACTCTGTGCTCTTTCGCATCCGTTGCATCTTCAATAGAGATCAAGCCGGGGTGAGCCAGTACATCCACATCGAAGCAGGTACAGGCTGCGTGATTTGTGCCTGGAGCAACAGGTTCGACAGGTGTTTCACCATGCACCACTACAAGATCAGCACCAAGGTTCTTTGCTCTTGAGGCCAGTTCTGCAATTATTGTGGGCGGTACGTGCGTGAGTTCTACACCGCACAGCAACCTTATCCCGTATATTTCCGCAGCCTCCCTGACCCGGAACATGGATTCCAGTAGGATCTCCAGGTTTGAGCTGTCTGCGTGATCGGTTATGGCTACTGTGCTGTATCCCAGCACCGCCATCCTCCTGATCAATTCGATAGGCAACATCTCGCCATCGGTCATGGTAGTATGTGTATGCAGGTCGTACATCCTACTCATTTTTTGACCTCCAGATTTCCCGCAACCTTTTTTATGAGTTTCTCCTTGCTCTGATCCCACGTCACCAGAAGCCGACCCTCCCTTTTCCACCAGTAAGCAGGATGGTGTTTCTGTTCGACCCGGAAGGGAAGTCCTGCTTTTTTAATCGCTCTTTCCAGATCTGTAATTGTCGGACTCTTTACAGCCTTTGATCTGGGGACCCTCCTCCCTTCCCTGCGTAACAGCCCGGCATTAAAATAGCAGGGATAGAGAATGCGTTCACCCTTCATTGCAGTAATTGTTTGAAGGTGAACTTATAAACACTGTAGCATCAACCTACTAGCCATGCACCATGTAGATGTCAGGATTGAACAAGACATTTATGATGTGAATAATAAGGTTGCAAACGTCAATGCCGAGAATTTAAAGGCGCATGGGGTGAGGGCATTTGATCTTCTGGGAGCCATAGGATCCGGTAAAACCGCACTGATCGAAAGGATGGTGCCACTCCTGAAGAATATGCGAATCCGTGCAGGTGCCATCGCGGGCGATGTATATGGAGACGATGACTTCAAGCGGATTGTCGCACTTGGAATTCCCACGGTCAATGCAAATACAGGAAAAGAATGTCATCTTGATGCGCACCTTGTGGAACATGCCATTGGCGATCTTTCACTGGACGATATCGATATGCTCTTTATCGAAAATGTCGGCAATATGGTCTGCCCCACCGATTTCCGGCTGGGAGCAGAAAAGAGGCTTGTTATCATCAGTTCTACGGAGGGTGACGATGTGGTAAACAAGCATCCCATGATGTTTCGCGGGTGCGAGATCGGGGTTATCAACAAAATCGACCTGGCACCACTCGTGGGAGCGGATCTTGACCGCATGGAATCCGATATGAAACGCTATAATCCTGCAATGAAAATATTTAGAACGAATCTCAAGACAGGTGAGGGAGTATCTGCGGTTCTTGATGCCCTGCTCCACTGATCAGAGTAATTATATAGCAGTGACGGCAATAATTAGAGCACTCTGATAGGGAAGAATCCCGGAAGAATCTGACAAATAACAGCAATAATGAGGAAATCAAATGCTTTGGCAAGGTAGATCAGTAAGGCAGGCCACAGGAGGCCGGTACCGGCCCTCACAGGGCAAGAGGAGAACAGAACTCGGCTCAACGCCGGCAGATACCCATATAGGGGAAAATCGCCGGAAAATCATAAGAACTACGGGCGGAAACACCAAGGTGCGGGCAATGCGGGCTTTGTATGCAAATATTGCAAATAAAGACACTGGTGAAGCGAAGAAAGTCAAAATTGAAACCGTGGAAGAAAATGTTGCCAATCCAAACTATGTAAGAAGAAATCTGCTTACCAAAGGAGCCGTTATCAGGACTGAGATCGGGCATGCACGTATTGTAAGCAGACCTGGCCAGGACGGCGTGATTAACGCAGTTCTTATATAATAATCCTTTTTAAACTCCTGAAAAAATTAAATATCAAGCCATTTTGGCTTTATTTGCATCATGTTCATGACATTTTTGTAAACGTATCCAAAAGTCGCATCCGCAAGTGAACAATGGTGTAGTAGGAGGACTTGGGCGATACGACTTTTGTCGAATATATTTATGTATAATTTCAAATATATATATTTCGGTGTTTACATCAAGAAAAAACAAATTGACATTATTTTTTAAAAAAGACACTTATATGATTAAATAAAGTTAAAAAATATAAAAGTAACGATGAAATTTTGGAATGCATTTATCCAATCCTTGCCTTAACACGGGATAAATCGGATTTAGATATTTAACATTGTGCTTAAAAAGAAAAAATACAACAATGATTCTTCTATCCTGACAAATAATTGTCTTTAAGATCATTTTAATTTTCGGCGAACAGGTGGTGATTATACGTATCTTCCCGATTGCAGCAGGCGATTGTTTGATAGTACCCGCGGATATAGTACTTTTTACGTAAACAGAAAGCCATTCTACATTGGATCGGAGATTTTATGAGCATCACACTCACCCTTGCCGCACCTTTCAGGCACACAAGAAAAGAACGCCTAAAAAAGAGCGAGATTGTGTATTATCTTGCCTTTGATCGGCAATGGATGAATATTGAACAGGCCAACCTCCTCCTTTCCAGGGCCAGTGAGGACGGGCTTATTGAATATGAAGGCGATATGATCCGCCCAACTTTCGATGTCTCATCCGTTGAGATCCCCATCGGATTCAAGCCTTCTTCGGTCATTTTTGAGAAGTCTGATCCTTCGCAGGATCTCCTCGACCGGATAGTCACCGAGACCGGGCGTCCTGCGCATGAAATTGTCTCAGAAATGAACACCCTGATAAAGGAAGATTTTGATAGAAATATTCACCCTGAGGCCGCCATGGTTATTCTGGCCAGAAAATACGGTATCGCGTTTGAGGATATGCTTCCGGCTCTAAGAGAACAACTCCAAAAAAAGACTGATTAATCTTTATTCTCTTCTGTTTCCGGTTTTGCAAAAAATTCTTCCAGTGGCTTCTCGCCATAAGCGGTAACGCAGGCATTGATCTGAACAAAATCGGCTGTTATCTCATTGCCCCGCATCGATTTACGTCTCCGCTGTCCATCCAACACCGGTTTGAACCCCACACCTCCAGATACCAGGATCTTCCTGCGTCCTGCAAGAGGGAGGTTTCTCCGGGCAGGAGTGCCATTCCGGTCAGATCCACCGGTGATCTTCATCCTGTAACCCTGAAGACCCATTGGTCCGCATTCGATTTCTTCACCGATTTGTTTTCCCATAATTACGCCGGCCGCACCGCCACTTACATCCACATTGTATGCACGACCTGTCTTCTGGTCTGATAAGACGACTTTAAACTCCACCATGCAATTTATCTCCTATTGTATAATACACGGATCTCTGATTCTCCTTTGCCCAGGCATTCCCGCAAATGGTTCCCCTTGCGGGGAAAATGCAACACATCCTACACTACAGGGTGCTGAGCATGAGAAGTATCTAGTAAATTGGGTGAGAGATATATTAAATACTATTTACCCCAGAAGGGATCCCCTTTCCGTTTCATGGAAGTAAATTCCTCAAGAACTTCCTGCGTGCTGATAGGCAGGTGTCTCTTCATCTCCTTTTCCAGCACCTTGACGTGTCGTTCAGGGATATCTACGAAGAGATCGTCTTCCTCGTCAAGTTGCCTGCCCACTATTGCCCCTTCAATGGAAATAGCGACTTCCGCACCGGCATTGGCCTCCCTTATATTTTCCTGGTTGAGCTGCATCGATTTCAGGTGTCCTACCTTCTTGGCGTTTTTCTGAATGAGATTGACATTGGTCCTGAGCGTGCCCCCAAGCACCCTCACTCCGACAACGGCGGGGTTGCTCTGCCGAAAGATGCAATGGGGGAGAACCCTGATCTTTGCAGGCATCACTATCTGTTCGAAGCGCTGCTTCTCGGTTCTTCTCTTCATCTCGTCCCGCCACTCCACATAATCCTCAACCAGTTTGTAGATGACTTTCCCTTCAAATACCTTGACCGGGGAGTGGGCCTCATCCTTGACCATCTCCGCTGCATCCGGGAGAAGTGGAGCATTAAAGCAGATAAGAGCCCGGTAATACAGATTTTTAATAGTCTCTGCCTCGATAATGTCATGGCGGCTTACAGGCCCCACTTCAGCCTGCATCACCCCGATCTCCTGCTCATCAAGCTCTTTTGATAGAGCTTCCAGGGCGCCGATTGTATCTGCTTTAATGAAAAGACCCTCGGGGGAGATTTTCACATTTATTTCTTCCATCTCCTTTTTGATCCGTTCGATCACTTCACTTGCGTTATCCCTGACTACCTGCACAGGCGATCCGGCAATCGCCCCGTCAAGGTTTGGTGCGCTTACTTTGATTCCTGCTGCAGCAGTAACCGATTTTACGCGATCAAACCGGTCTTCGACCAGGATCTCCTTGAGTGGTCGTGGTTGCAACAGGGCCCTCACCTTTGTAATCACCACACCATCCCGGGTGGCAATTGCGAGGTCATCCCCTACGGAGATTGTACCGTCATAAAGAATCACATCAAGTGTGGTTCCAAGCCCCCTCTCTTCCTTGACTTCCAGTATCGTACCTGATCCGGGACCCTCCACACTCAGTGCAAGATCCTGCTCCATATATCTCTGCGCCAGCCCTATCATCACCATCAGAATTTCAGCGATACCTTCACCTGTGTGGGCGCTTACCGGGACAATGGCTAAATTTCTCTGGAAATCAGTCACCCTGTCAAAACGCTCTGCTGAAAATCCCATATCCGAGAGCCGGGCAACCATTTCATAGATTTTGTTCTCGACGAGTTCCCTGATACGTTCATTCTGCAATGAAAAACTCTTTAAAAATGGCTCATCCCGGTTCGCTCTCCACCCATGAATGCGATCGATCTTTGTGGCAGCTACCACAAAGGGAGTGCGATAATTGCGAAGAATCTGCAATGCCTCTATAGTCTGCGGCTGGAAACCCTGGTTTATATCCACCACCACGATCGCCATATCCGCCAGTGCCCCACCACGTGCACGAAGGGTGGTGAAGGCATGGTGCCCCGGAGTATCGATGAACAGGAGCCCGGGTACATTGGTGGACATCTTCCCTATACTCCCGCTCATCTTTTTAATCGCTTCAATAGGGACAACCGTCGCTCCGATATGCTGGGTTATTGCCCCATCCTCGGTACTTACAACTGACGATCCCCGTATCTTGTCCAGAAGCGAGGTTTTTCCATGATCAACATGTCCCAGCACACAGACGATAGGAGTTCTGATTTTCTGTTTTTCTGACATATTTAACACCATGATGTGGATGACCGCCCTGTACCCAATATCACGGCAGGCGCTTCCTTGTTGGAGAGCGGTATGGCAAACCCAGCCTGTTAAAGATCCGGCATGCCTTTCTGTCCATACAGCCGGTTATCTTCCAATTCAGGTATGTTATAGAACATGCCTGCTATAAATAATCACCCCGGAAGATTCAGAGTGGCAGCCATATCAGATACATTAAATAGAGCCCGTTACAAATTGGAAAGGGTACATTCTGCCAGGGTAGGGTAGCTGGTCATCCTAGGGGACTGTGGATCCCCCGACCCGGGTTCGAGTCTCGGCCCTGGCCTAGCTTTCTCTCAAGAACACCGCCATTCTTCGTATCATACCCATAAATTGTAGTTGTTCACTCCTCAACGTGGCTATTTATTCACCATCTGGCTTTCACACCGGGGACATCTCATAAGATAACAGGGAACCTCGGGAGGCCTCTCCATCTCGTATCCACACCGGCTGCATACGCAATGTCGGGGAAAAGATCTCATTTTTCTATTCTCATACCTCGGTCCGGCTTCTTCATTATATCGCATATCCTTCAGCTGCAGATGGATATGAAAAGACAAGAAAGTATCCTGAAAAAAATCCATTCGCATCAGACCTTCCTGGCTTCAGGACTGATCAGGAGGAGGAGGCCTGCAAGAAGGAGGATCAGATCAAGAGGCGGAAGCAGTGTCGCGACAACTGCAAGAATTCCTGCCCTCTGGATTTTTTTTTTCTCTGCTTCAATGAACCCGCTGATAGCAACAATAATACCTGCAATTTTTACTGCTGCAAGAATAAGAGTGCCTCTTCCAAAAAAATGAGAGGGAAAAAACCTTGTTGAAAAGGGGAGATTTCCGAAAAATATAAGAAAAACAAGGGCAAGGATTCCCAGCGCGATGCCGATAATCATGAGAACTTTCCCGATTTTTGCCTCCATACTCAGTCCATCTGTCATGCCGGGCATTTCTCCATCGTCCCTCTTTATGTATTTTTTGTATTTTTTCTCTTTGATAGTTCCTGCATATGAATTTCCCGCTACACCTTCAGGGAAGAGAGAATAGATTTTTTCTTATGTATTCCAATTACATGTGAGCGTTATGAAGCATGAAATAACAGGAGATAACCTCCAGCAGGTTACCCTGAGACTTGACGAGGGTGAATGTGTGTTCGCCGAAGCCGGGGCCATGGTGAACATGAGTGGAAATATAAACATGACCACAGAGGTGAAAGGGGGGCTGTTCAAGGGATTAAAGAGAGTGGTGACCGGTGAAAGCTTCTTCATCACCGAATTTTCTCCTGAATCGGGGAAAGGTTTTGTGTCTTTTGCCGGAAATGTCCCGGGAAAGATATTTCCTGTATTTTTACAGGGAAACGAATTTATCGCACAAAAAGATGCATTTCTCTGTTCCGAGGCCGGTGTCGACCTGGATATTGCATTCACTAAAAAACTCGGTTCAGGTTTATTTGGAGGGGAAGGCTTCATTCTGCAGCGATATAGCGGAAACGGATATGCATTCCTCCATTGTTGTGGAGATATAATTGAGCTCATATTGAAACCGGGGGAGATTATCCGGGTCTCAACCGGCCTTGTAGTGGGATTTGAAAGTTCTGTCGACTATGATATTTCGCTGGCAGGAGGAGTGAAATCAGTACTTTTCGCCGGCGAAGGATTATTCCTGACCACCCTCACCGGGCCGGGCAAGGTAATTCTGCAGTCGATGGATTTGGCCAGACTGGCGGCCTCCTTAAAACCATACCTGCCGAGTCAGACCTCCGGAGATGAGCGGGGGAAAATACCGGGCCAATCCTTTTTCTAATATATTTTTCTGTCCCTGTATTCCCGGATGCAGGAAAAATCCAGTGATAATTTTAAATATGCGGAATAATACCCTTATGTATAGTCGATTGGTGAAATCATGAAAATAAACCAGATATTGCCCGCGATGCTCGCCATATGCCTGCTTTTCCTGATAGTTACGGTTTCCGCGGAGGAAACCGAGGTAATAGGAGGAGATATGGGCATATACAGGGTGCATTGTAATGTGGATGGCGCCAGGGTCTACTTTGACGGAGAACTAAAAGGTGAGATCGAAGGGGGCATTTTGGATGTCCCGGTATATACTACCGGCACTCCCTACCGGAATTACACGGTAGAGAAGGAAGGATACAGGACATATACCGGTCCGATCAACTCTGTCCCGGCAAAAGGGCAGATTATCAATATCTATGTTACGCTGAATGCGAATCCCATTGTTGAATACGGACAGATTCGTGTCCTTGGCAACCCGACCCTTGCCAACGTGACTTTGGATGCGAAGCCTGCGGGTTTTGTTCCGCCCTCAGGTGTCCTGATTCTTTATAATGTCGTACCGGGAGAACATCGAGTCGGGATGACAAAGAAAGGGTATCTACCCAATACAACCTATGTGTTTATCGAGCCAAATCAAATTCTGAAAGTATCTATTACGCTGGCCCCAATGAATTATGGCACCATATCTGTCACATCAGTTCCTGAAGGGGCCAATGTGAATATTGATAACCAGTATATGGGCGTAACCCCGATCGTTCTTCAGGATATCCTGCCAGGGAGTCATACTGTTATGCTTCAGCTATCCGGCTACCAGGATTATACCACTACCGTGGAGGTAAGTGGCGATACTCCCGCCGAACTGAATGCAAACCTTGTGGTCGTTCCATCAACCGGACCTACTAAAATACCACTCAGTTTATCCAGCCTTTTCGGAGCTCTGGCTGCAATCACCGTGCTAATAGGAATAAGAAGAAAATAGGAGTGGATTTTTCGGCATCTATGATCAGGGTGCCGAATCTTTCCTGATTTCTGATATATACGCGACTCCCACCACTGCCTTTTTCAGCCGGGTAGAGTCCATAAGGTGGCGCATATCCACAAATTCGCCTGTAGTCACAATTTTCTGAATCTCGGGGTCCAGACTTGACGAAGGATCATAGGGCACATTGCGGAATATCACTCCATGATTGTGCAAAAACATATCTCCGCTCGTTCTATTTGACGGATGGACATAATAAAGCGAATTAAGTGCATTTTCATCAAATCCGGAGAGATCGGCGGAAATGTCCACACCGATACCAAAGCTGACCATAGTATCCCCACGGTATTTTGGAACTGTGTCATGTGACATCCATTCTTCAAAATATTGCGGATCCAAAATTGATTTTCCGTCAGGAGGGGCATGGGCAGCTATCGGGGACTTCTGTATTCCTGAACTTTCCAGTCCGGCACAGATACCCCACATGGCAACGGCAATGACCCCTCTGCCCTTTCCCTTCTCTTTTGCGAGGGTAAATATCAGATGATATATCTGATCAACTGTCATTCCGTTAAAAGATTCAGCCTCAATCGTCAGGAATTCATGAAAGTTCCCATTGAGCGTGATGGCATACCCCGTATAGATCTTCACGTCTCCTGAATCTTTGAGTGGAGTGAAAAAATCAGGCGTATTATGGCCATCGGTGGGAAGCCATACCATTGATCCATGCAGGATCACCATCTCACCCAGACGAAGGAGAGCATCATCCACGCTGCCCCCCATTGCACCGAGTCCAAGGGCATAACGCGTCTCTGAAAAACTCCTTGCTGTGATATGCTGCCTCGTGATCCGTGCGTGGAGAACATCTTCAAGATCCCCCACCAATTCAAGTGACGCCGGTGCAGAAGAACCAGGTTCTATCGAGAATTTCATTCCGTTTCTCACCTTCATGATGGAGGTCACGTCGATGAGCAGATCATCTCTTTCCGCTGATCTCTGGCAGGCATTTACGGCCTCTTCAATTGAAGAATACTGGGAAAAAACAGAAAAAAATCCGGCCATATCCAGGACTTGTGCAGGGTATTTCCGGACTCTGGCCAGGGCCAGAATTCCCTTTCGCTGTTTGAGCATCTTGGAAAAGACCAAAAGCACCCTGATCCCTGCACTGCTCAGATAGTCTACTTCACCCATATCCACTACTATTGACCGGTCGTCATC
Organism: Methanoregulaceae archaeon; assembly: GCA_035528475.1. Taxonomy (GTDB): domain Archaea; phylum Halobacteriota; class Methanomicrobia; order Methanomicrobiales; family Methanospirillaceae; genus SD8. The sequence continues at coordinate 24,129 of DATKYO010000091.1, forward strand.
CTGCAATGATTCCCTTATTTTCTCTTCAAGAATGCCGGCGCCGAATCCGTCAAGCCTTCCCCGGCAGAGAAAGGTGAGGATGTCCGCTATCCTGTCTGCAACGATATCCATTGGTTCTCCCCTTGATGAAAAGATCTTAATTTCCTGGTAGAAATATGGAAGGGTTTTTACATTGAAGCCAAAAAAGCTATTTTAGATATGGGGTGTCATTTCAATCAATGACGGTCATAAAGGATCCTGGGGGCACACCGAAAAAGGTTTTGATCTTTCGAGCGAAGGATCAAAAACTGGAACTTGTTGAAAAAATAAATTTGTCAGACAGGGAATGGCAGGAAATACTTACCCCCCAACAATTTTCTGTTGCTCGTAAATCAGGCACTGAACGAGCATTTACGGATAAATACCACGATTTCCATGAAGAAGGGATTTACCGGTGCGTATGTTGTGGAACCGATCTCTTCAGCTCCCAGAATAAATTCGATTCAGGAACAGGGTGGCCGAGTTTTTGGGCCCCGGTCGATGCACACAATATCCGGACCGAAATCGATAAAAGCCTCGGGATGGAACGCAGAGAGGTTCTATGTGCCCGGTGTGACGCTCATCTTGGGCATGTATTCGATGACGGTCCTCCCCCGACCTACACACGATTTTGTATGAACTCAGCATCGCTTGATTTTCATGGAACGGATTCTCCATGAGGTCCACACATATCAGACGCAGGATCCTGAATGGATGAACGGTTCACAATCTCCATAGTTCTGGACCATGGTGAAGCCGAAGGGCTCGTACGTGAGACTGCAAGGAAAGTTGTACGAAAATATCTGGTTGAGAATTGTGCGGTTGAATATCCGCACATTACTCTTTTTGGCATGATTTCATTGAAAAAAGGATGCGGAACCCGGGATATCGCTTCGGTTATCGGAGATCTGGGACAGAAATACGACTATATCCCATATTCTCTTCATGGTTGGAAAAGACTGCGAAGCAGGGGACTTGGGGAAGTGTTTGCCCACAAGGTTGTTGCTTCTCCTGAATTATCAGAATTTTACTATAATCTGGCCACAAAATTATCATCAATTGGAAATGCCGTAAAATGGCAGGACCGGCACCCGGATACCAGGTACCTCCATGTCTCGGTTCTTCTTCGCCTCTATTATGGCAGACCGTCTGACGCTCTATGGGAGTCGCTCATAAAAGATGACGAAATCGCTCCCCTGGATCTGAGCCTGGATGCCCTTCGAATCACTCTTCGTGGAAATGACCATTTGCAGGCGTTTGATCTCCCCAGAAAGATCTGGCTTTTCTGGGAAGAGACCTGGGACCACAAAGAGTGGAAAAAGACAAATTGGGCCTATTCTTACTGGAAAAACTATAATACGCCACAATAGATGGAATTTTATTATGGCAGGTACATGAGACAAATGATATTCAGGTGAAACGAGATATCATTCATACAGAACAGGTGAGGACGAAATGGAGGAGAGCGGAAGTACGGTGCTTCTTGCGGACCAGGAAGAATTTTTACAGGAACTCTCCGAATACTTAGATGTACTTGGGAATCCTACCAGACTCAGGATCCTTAAAGTTCTGGAGAAAAAATCTCTTGACGCCCGCTCGATTTCTATCGAGATAGAGACCAGTTATGAAAATTCAAAAAAACACCTCGAGAAACTTCTGAAAGCGGGCATCATTTCCAGGAGGCCCGGTCTGGGAAGAGAAACATCCAAAGGTGTTCATCCGGCCTGGGAATATTTTCTGGTCCCCGGTTCTCTTGATTCTATTCTTCGTGACCTTGGGATTTTTTCCACAACTGAGAAATCAGTGCGGGAGAGAGATCTTGAAAACAGGATTCTCGAGGTTCGAAAGAAAATTACGCTGGAATTGACCGAAAAACTGCCACTCGTTGTAATCATTGGCGGACAGGAAGACGGCAGGATCTTTTCCCTGGACAGGGAATGCATCCTGATTGGCAGAACAGATCCGGATGATTCTGCAAAAAGCGATAAATGTGGCGAAATCGTACTTCCTGACTCCTATCGATCAGTGACCAGAATATCCAGGCCACATGCCCGCATATTCAGTGTAGATGAAAGGTACTTTATACAGGATTGCGGGAGCACGGGAGGGACGTTTATCAACAGGAACCAGCTGCATGAAAAAGAATCATATCTACTGCAGGATGGAGATGCCATCCAGCTTACCATGGCATCTTTTGGTGCAACACT
>DATKYO010000092.1:0-23462 GCA_035528475.1 Methanoregulaceae archaeon
CTTCCATCGCTTGAGGCACTGTACAGGCATTTCCATGCACACCCGGAACTTTCAGGCAGGGAAGAGAAGACTTCCGAAAGACTTGAAGAAGAGATAAGCCGGGCAGGATTTGCAACTGTTCGGGGCATTGGAGGGTACGGGGTTGTCGGAGTCCTCTCATCCGGGGAAGGGCCGGTGGTGATGATCAGGGCAGACATGGATGCCCTGCCGGTGACCGAGGAGACCGGGCTTTCCTATGCAAGCAAGGTAGAGGAAAAGGCGCCGGATGGCTCCCGGAGGGGCGTGATGCATGCCTGCGGCCATGATGCCCATATGGCCGTGATGGTGGGAACTGCACGCCTGCTCCAGGCATTTTCACACAGATGGAAGGGAACCGTGGTCCTGGTCGGCCAGCCCTCCGAAGAGGTCGGCAACGGTGCAGAGCGGATGATACAGGACGGGCTCTTTGAGAAGTTTCCAAGACCTGATTTTGCCCTTGCACTTCATGTAGGCCCGGATCTCCCCCTGGGGACAATAGGATTCCGCGAGGGGGTCTTCTCTGCAGGGTCAGACTCCATGGACATCACTCTCCGGGGGATCGGCGGCCATGCAGCCCATCCGGAAAAGACAAAAGACCCGGTGATTCTTGCTGCCCGGACTATACTTGCCCTCCAGACAATCGTGAGCAGGGAACTTCCCCCCCTTGACCTTGGAATCATTACAGTGGCGTCAATACACGGAGGCACCACGTACAACGCGATCCCGGATGATGTCAGTCTCCAGGTAAATATCAGGTATTTCAAGAAAACCGTGAGAGACCAGATAATTGACTCGATTCAGAGAATCACACGAAACGTGGCTCTCAGTGCAGGAATTCCGGAGGACAGGATGCCCGAGGTCCGGATCCTCCCCCACTCGGTACCACCGCTTATAAATGACCCGTCAATGACAATGCGGGTTGTCGGAGCCCTGAAACGCTACCTGGGAGACGATCACCTTCTCCGTATTGAACCACTGACCGGAAGCGAGGATTTTGGAGTCTTCGGGCTGCAGGAACAAAAAATCCCGCTCTGTTACTTCAGGGTCGGGACAGGGACCGGTGACGGCGCATTCCTCCACAACAGCCGTTTTTCGCCTCCTCCGGCAGATACGATCAGCCAGGGTGTGTTCTGTATGACAATTGCCGCCCTGGAACTCCTTGGAAACGATCTGAAGAGTTGAGGGGGAATCATTCCCCGATTCAGCGTTGCCTTCGGTTCACCAGGCAGCAGGATGTCCGGGTTCAAGCCACCCGCTGCCGGTGTCCCCCGGGGGATACGGCGGTCCTGCTCTCCTGATGCAGATTCCGGCTCCATCTCGTTGCGGTATTTCCGGACCCGTGAGGCAATCGCTTCTTTTCGCAGCTTCGGGGCACCGGAGTCCGAAGGCTGCATTTTCAAAGACAGGGGGATTTCAGAAATAGTGGGTGGTTTGGATGATGTCGCCGCTCCTCACTGGACTACATTACGCTCCTCACAGGACTACATTAACGTCTTGCAGAGGAGAGAGGATGAGATCCAGGCATATTCTTTCATAAAATCGTTCACGCTCACGTATGCGGGAACGCAGAGCGTGTAATGCAGCAGCGCCAGGTTATACTGGCGGATATCCTCGTCCAGCAGGGTGAGGGTGTCTGCATATCTTCGAAGCTTTCTCACGACCGCAAATGCCTTGATGATATCCGGATCATTGATTCCCTCCGGAATTTCCGGGATGTCTCCCAGCGTTTCCTGACGCAGGAATATCTTCTCCAGTTCCAGGAGCCGGAGCAGACGTATCTCCGATGAGATGGGGATCATCTCCATCTTTAAGACAGATTCGAGCTTGGCGACGTCCCGGAGGATATGGGAATGGCCGGTCATGGCAAAATCGATGAGCCACATGTTCTTTTCCTCATCCATGAGCACATTTTTCATGTTCAGATCGCCGTGCACGGATCCCTCGTACACATTCCAGTCCGATGTGAGTCGTTCTGGGACGATATGCTCAATGAAATACAGGGGGTTTATCGATCTGCCCATTCCATGGGGCAGATCAATGTACTCGTCCCGGGAAGATATGCCATAACGGGATTCCGCCCATTCCGCAACCGCCTGATAATTGAAGATATTCGCATACACCTGGTAAAGGGGCAGATACCGGAGCCGGGGCTGGCCGTACCATGCCCCGAGTACCTTCCTAAAGAGGATATCGAAGACGGCGAGCACTTCCTGCGGAGAATGGGACAGGTAAAAGTCTTCGAGCGAAAAAATCCGGCTCTGCGGTCCATTGATACCCACGAAGGTGTAGAGGATCCCGCCATAATCCCCTGAGCGTTCATGCTGGATGATCTGGGTGGCATTATTCTGGATATACCTCTTCACATGCCCTTCGTAGCCCTCGATCTCGGCACTGATATTTTCCCAGCTGTCCAGTTTCAGGACAAATGGCATCTCTCTCCGGCCGCGGCGGTCATAGGCATCATCCCGGAATACCAGCGACCCGCTATAGCCCCCGGAAATCGGGAAAAGCCGCACCTCCGAGCAATCATGGTGCACCATGCGGACTATCTTTTCATAGTCCGGATTCCATCCGGGAATGTCCTTCTCGATGACGATTTCCGTTCCCGTATTCAGGATAATATCAGAAATTACGGAGATTTGCATCGTCGCCCTGTGGATCCTCGTGGATGTGGACAGGTGGCGCAGGATCACCGGGATACCGGAGGAAAGACCCTTCTCGATGGTCTCGTGGGGTGTTTTCTCTTCATCAAGCGGCAGATCGCGGAATATCATGCTCATCACCCGGGGCACGACCCCCGGATGGTGAGGGAAACGGTGGAACAGCACGTCTGCAACCGCACCTTTGAAGTGGGCAGGCTGGACTGCCGGGTCGACAGCAACGGCACAGCCGGCCAGGGTGGCGGAGGAAGGAGAATCCACGATCTGTGCCTGGAATTTCTCCCCTGTGGCAGCATCCTGGTCGCCCGGGCCGGGGAATCGGAGAGAGACCTCCGGGGACTCTGCGCAGAATGAGAGAAAAAGGACACCCTTGTATGCAGGTTCCATCCGGCCGGCAATCCCGAACAGCGCATCGAAGAGATCGGAGAGCATGATACCCGCCGGGGAATCGGATTTCATGTGCACGACATAGTGGGCAGGCCCGGAGGGATGGATAAGGAAATCGGCGGTAACGGGGATACCGGGTTTTTTCGGATCTATTATCAGGTAATCAAGAGTATCGTGGCAGTCGGGGGAAAGCCATGCCGCGATATTGCCGATGGTGAGCAAATCTCCCATCAGCCCGGCGGACTGCCCGGTCTGCCGGCCGGGTGCTCCCCATCCCATGGAACAGGTGTCAGGGGAGACGGTAATGGGGACCGCACACTCTTCATCCCGGGAGTCCCTGGTATCATCGATTGGGTATCCCGTGATCTCGAGGACAGGCATGACGGGTCCCGTGCGGGTCACCAGGTACTCTGCGCCGTTTCTGTGGAATGAAATCGCATCGCGTTCCCCGGTCGCATCCTCCGGGGCAACGGTGGATCTGGCAGCCGAGACCGCATCATCACCGGTGCGATGGATGGAGAACACTGTGACAAACCCGGTCATCTCAAGGACCGAAAGCGGGTAGGGTTGGAGGCTGGATAGGTGGATTCGGCCTTTCCTGGCCCTCATTTTCTTCTCTGCCACCATGATCGTCCTGATTCCCGCACTACTCAGGTACACCACTCCGGCCATGTCGAGAACTGCAGTCCTGTCTGTATCCTTGATATGATCCCTGAGGAAATCCTCAAGATCCATGGCCCCCTGTGCATCAAGCCGCCCTTTTGGGGACACGACCAGGATTCCCTCGCGACGCTGTGACGAAATATCCATCCGGAATCACCGCTCCTCCTATGTCAGGAAGTACTATCACGTTCACCCAGAATCTATAAATAATTCCGTAATTTTCGCCACTTACCGTGGTGAAGGTGAAAATGCGGCAAAAGTGCGGCAAACGGGCAGTGTCTTTCCCATCCCGGTTATCACTTCTATCTCCCTGTAATCAGGGGCACGAAAGAAGGTGACTTCCCTTCACGCCTGGGAACTATACTGCACCACTCCCGGACGGGATTTGCATTTGTAGTGTCTGTGTTCGAAAAAAGTGGCTGATATTTTAATGAAAAAGAAAAAAAATCCTTTCAGCCCACAAAAACTGACAGGTCAAATGTCTTGATATTCTCTATAAAATTAAGGCTTACCGGATCTCCCCACATCTGGATTGTGGCGATATCTTTTACCGGCTCATATGCGAAGGCAACCCGAAGCCCGTCGGTTTTGTATTGCTCATCAAGCTGCAGGGGGTAATACTGTGTGCCGTCATCCCCGATAATGCCATAAAACCCGCCTTCGAGATCAACGAAGGTGACCGTTCCTGCCGGGACCCAGGGCCTCCGGTACTCGCCATGCAGCGTCTGCTCACCGGTCTCTGCCACTTTATAGTAAAACGAATGAATACCTCCCGTCCCGACAATCAGGCCGGAGGTGTTGGAGTGGATAAACTCGTCACGGACCAGTTCCAGCCCCGCTGATGCCGAGAGATTCCAGCTATACCCGGTGGTCGGGTTTTCAGCAAGGCGGATATCCAGTTCATCCCCCAGGGTTTCATTGACCGTGCTCCCGGAATCTGCCTCCGTATAGACATTGAAAAGCGGCGGCACTCCCGGTACCTCCCCGACACCAAGAGTGAGGGTGAATGTCGTCTCATTTGTTCTCGCAGAATCCCAGGGGCGTGCATAGACTCCGTTTATTACCTGGGTTCCCGGCTGGGCGGCCTTCATGATCCAGAGATAGGTGCCACCTGACCCGATCATTGTCCCGGATTTGTCATCAGGGATGTAGCTTTCATTCATGATCACGATTCCCGGCGTGATGTTCAGCATCCATGAATAGCCGGTCGTCGGATTCCCGGGAAGTTCGAGCCGTATCTCTGCATCAAGTGCAACCGGATATGTCTCATTGTCGTTTGTCTGGTTGAAGAAATACACAGCTACAGGCTCCTGAGTGGGTTTAGGGGAGATTGTGGGCTCCAATTGTTCAGCAGGGCTCGTGCAGCCGCATGCAACGATGGCGGTCATGCAGATGAGCAGGATAACTGCTGTAACCTGAATACTTTTTTTCATATGTTCAAACCACCTCGACTATATACCTCGTTTTGGGCGGTTGATGAGATATACTTTCTATAAACTGCGAAGATTCCTGCAGTTATCGGGAGAATTCGAGGGTTGGCCTCAAGTAGCAATTTCTGTTACATCAATAGGGAATCATTCCCCGCATACCCTTTTCTGGTTCCCGAACGGGACAAAATCCTTACCTGATATGACCGAAACCGGGCCATGGCCTCCGCAGACCAGGCAATCCCTGCGACCGTTATGATATTCCCCCTGGCTCCGGGCAGCCAGTTCCATGAGAGCCTTCCTCTCTTCCCGGGCCACGTCACTGTCCACATTGACCGAGGTGACAAGAAACACTGCCAGATAATTATACCTGGACCGTTCCTCTGTGAGATGATTGAAATTGATCACCGTATCTGCGGTAAACAGGATCCCGATGGCAGGGGAATACAGGTATACCTGACCATGCAGGTGTCCTCCACGGCCTTCCAGTATTTCCAGTTCCACACCTGCAATGCGGAGTGTGTCGATGATTGGAAAGCCGTGCCTGAAGCCTTTTGGGGTAGTATCAAGGACCTCTGTTTTATCAGGGGGATAAAAATCGGAGAAGAGGTTAATGAGCGTGGTATACACCTCTTCTAAGATTGAAGCCTCACTCCTGGAACCATAGGCACGGTTGGCTACCTTGATGATGTCCAGGGTTCCCGGGTGCATCACCGATCCCACCCGGTAATACCCGCCCGCACCGCAGTGGTCCGCATCCGCATGGGTAATGAAAATATGCCTGAGCCGTTCCAGGACCCCGGGGATCATGCGGTGGACCACCGGTGCCACATCCCTGAAATATATGCCGTACCCGGTGTCAATCATCAGGCTCTCTTCCGGAGAATCAAGGAAAAATATATTCCCGCCGCAGGGTGGCTGCAGGCAGTAGAGAGTAAGGTTTTTGGTGAGCGCTACCTCCTGTATATCCACATAGAACCCCAAACCTGTGGTTTCCCGGAGGGTGTTTCCTGTAAGTAAAATATTTTCAAACACTTCTTTTGGATCCTGGCCAAGCTTGGAGAGCTCCTGCGCAATATGATTGACATCTCCAAGAAGAGAGAGGAGGAATTTGTCCTCCGAATCCCCCACAAGCCTTCGGATCTCCTGGGCGAAACGAAGATAAAACACCGTGTCATCGAGATTCTTTCCAGTCGTATCATATTCCAGGATCTCCAGTGGATACATGGATTTCAGCTGTTCGAGGAGGCGGTCCACCGCCGCACTGTCTTCCAGGTTCAGGCTCACTGTCAGCCTGTCCGGATTCGACCCGCGGTCATCAAAATCAATATATGCGATATTGGCATGGCTGGGTGTGGTAATTGTAAGGAACTCGAAAAGGGCTCCGGGCCTGTGTGGGAGAAATACCCAGAACTTTATGAAACTTGCAGGGCTTAAGGTGGTTTGAAGATACCCCATTCCCGCCAGTTCCTGTTCAATATCTGTTTGAGCCTTCTCCGGGGCGGTAAGTTCGAAAAATACCGTCCCCTGATCGATTCGCCTGTCAAACTGTATCCGGTTGATATTCCCGCCATGGCGTGTGATCACTTCTGCAGCCCTGTGCAGGGCCCCCGGGTGGTCAGGCATTCGAGCGATAAACGAATATTTCTGCAACAGATCACCGTCAAAGCAATATTATTTGATATTTAACCCGATATATTTTCTGATTCCCCTTTTCCAATATGTGGATATATCAGTTACTCCTCTCCAGGATGAAGACGGGAAAATGAGCGGAATGATCATGCGAATCTCTCCTAAATAGTAGGGCAAAATATCGGAATATCCAAAATAAGTAAAAATCAATCAGATCCTGATGCAGGTGCAGGGCTTTATCAATGTCCCAGTTCTTCCTGTTCCATCATCAGGGACCCAAAAATTATCTTCTCCAGAACCTGGGCCACATATTTCATCTTCTGGGCCCGTTCCATATCCTCGTTCCAGTGGATATCCGAGTTCAACTGGATCCTGAGGAGTGCGAACCGCAGACGGTCAAGCTTATCTTCATCGAAAGTCATAGCGGTCCTGTATATTGGTTCGATAAGTTCCGGAAACAGGGAGATATCCTCAAGAGCCCGGGCTATCTCCTGGTATAGTTCCCTGTCCTCTTCAGACCCATCAAGAATCCTCTGGTAGTCCATCTATCCTTCGACCACCCTGACCATTTCTTCCATGACCTGGTCCACCTTCTTCCAGGAAGGATTATCTTGATGCCTGATAATAAACGGCCGCCCCTCATCTCCAGCCTTTCTCATTTCAGGATCGAGAGGAATACTGCCCAGGAACGGGACTCCAAGCTCCTCGGCAATCTTTTTGCCTCCACCTTTCCCGAAGAGATCGATCTCCTCATTGCAATGGGGGCAAAGCATCCCGCTCATATTTTCTACTATTCCAATTATCGGGATTTGGAGCTGCTCGATAAATTTTGCAGCTTTCAGAGCATCCATCGTGGCCACTTCCTGCGGCGTGGTCACAATCACCGCACCACGCACGTTTGGAGCAAGCTGAACAATTGAGAGTGCTTCATCCCCGGTACCAGGGGGAAGATCGACTACAAGGTAATTCAGTTCTCCCCAGTTCACCTCAGCAAGGAACTGCCCAATTGCACTCATCTTCATAGGACCTCTCCAGATCACGGGAGTACTTTTGTCGGGGAGCAGGAAGGCCATGGAAACCACAGAGAGATTCCCTGTCACGTGGACGGGTTCGATGAGAGTCCCGGTTGTCAGGAGTTTATGTTCTTCAATTCCCAGCATTTTGGGAACATTCGGCCCATGAATATCCAGGTCAAGAAGACCCACTTTAAAGCCGTGGCTTGAAAGTGCGAATGCAAGGTTGACCGACACTGTGGATTTTCCCACCCCTCCTTTCCCGGAAAGGACCAGGACGACATGGTCGACATCAATCTTCGCTTTTTCCGGCAGGCCTCGTGGCTGTGCGGAAGGACCCTTTGCACTATCGCATGTCTGGGCACTCGGACATCCTTCACATCCACTATTACATTCCTCGCTGGTTGTCTCTTCCTTATTTACCATTTATTCATCCTCATTATTGCACAATTGTCTCCTGATCTATGGGTAAAATTAAAATAAAGATATACTGGTAAAGGCAAAGATATGATTTGGGACGGTTCCTACATCTGCTGGTCGAGAATATGATTACAGAGCGCGTCCGCTCTCTGTATGAACGGGTGCTCACGTACCACATGTACAAATTCAACATCTTCAAAAACCCGGACGCAGGTGCTGACTTGCTTGAAAAGTCGGGAGAGATGTTCCTTCCTGATCCTGTAAATCCCGTTAATCTGCCGGACCACGAGTTCACTATCGGAAAAGACAGCCACCCTGCCTTTTGTAAAGCGGGCGGCCTCTTTTAATGCGTAAATTATTGCGTGATACTCGGCTGAATTATTCGTGCCCCACCCCAGGTATCCGCCGTGTTCGGAGAGAATTTCTCCATTGGAGCCGACCAGAATACACGCATACGCTGAAGGGCCGGGGTTACCCCTTGATGCCCCGTCAGTATAGCATTGCAATGGCTGGTTATTCACCTGGTACACCTGGCTCAAAGACAAATATGGATCGCAATCACTATTGTGCATTTTGCTGTTCCGGCAATCCGTCATGCTTTATAATGAGGAGCGAATAGCACTGGTATATGGAAAAGCTTACTGTGAAACTTGATTTTCTCGAATTTCCTCCCACCCATACCTGTGACGGGGCGGACTCATCTCCAGGGATAAGGATCACGGGGCTTTCTGCCTCTTCACTGGCGGTGATGGTGGTAAATCCATTCGTTCCTTCCTGCTGTTCCTTTGCACCCTGGATAATATGGAACATTGAACCCATGGAGGAAATCCCTCCCGGCATCCCGAAGATGCGGATAGTAGAATCTCCCATCTCTGCCGTGCAGGGGAGGAATGACCTGGGAAAAATCGGGTATTCCGGACCATGCCCCCCTCCCGGAGCCACTCACAGGTACAGCTTCAAGATCTACGGGCTGGATTCCATGCTTGATCTCAAGCCCGGATCATCCAAGGCCGATCTGGTCGGGGCCATGAGGGGTCATGTACTGCAGTTCGGGGATACCGTGGCTATGTACACCCGGTAGAGGGTATAAACGACCAGTTCACCTGTTTTTGACCCCCGGAAATCCGGGGTTTCCTCTTGATTACATTGATATACACGGCAGATTCAAACATTGATGCATGGAAAAGCGGGACCTGGTCATTATGGTAGTTGCTCTGGCAATAGTTCTGGCCCTGGCCGTCTTTATCAAACCCATTCTGACCGGAAAAGAACCCGACCTCGGATTGCCGTTTCAGGAGACTTCTGCCTCGGATTCCGGGGGAGAAGGAACATCCCCTACAACAGGTCCCGTTTTTATGACCCTCACCCCTACTGTCCCCACGCCCACACCCGTGCCCACGTGGGCCGGGCAATCCCGTGAACTTGGTTTTGTTGCCCCGGTCACAACAGGAACGACAATGCCTGTCCCAACCCATATGATTCCCCCGGAAATTACCCCTGCCCAGGAAAATCTACTCACCTATGCGACAATTGAGGGAAAAGCCGGAGGAATAACAGAAATCATTCATATGCCTTTCCCGTACTGGGAACTTTCGTATACCGTAAATCCCTGGGAGACCAGGTACGTGGGAGAAACATCTTCGAAAGAAGCAGGAGTGGCGGATTCTTTCGCGGTTGCAGTGTTTCCCTCCTTCTCAATCGATATCATGGATGCTGATGATAATACCTTAAAAAAGACCATCGAGCCCAGGGGAGGTCTTGATCCTGAACTCTGGGACAAGGGAGAGGGGTATGATCCCAGACCCTGGGTGGAAAAGTTCTATGAAGGCAGCGAATCACAGAACTACTCCTTTGTCATCCATACACATATGATCCAATCGTATTATATTGAGATCCTGGTTCCCGAACGATACCTGGGAAAATACTGACCTCCGGTTATCTCAATCACATTCAGGCCAATACGACGCCACGTCTCAGGAGTGGCAGGCAAAAACGGGTAACGTCTGAAAAATGGCGATTATAATTTTTTTCTAATGGTGGATATCAAGCTTTTTTTTGCCCATCGATTCGATGTATGGCAACTCACTGCCGATCTCCAATTCTGCCGCCATTTCAGCAGTGACTTCCATCTCAAAATTTGTGAAATCTTTCATATCCATGAGAGTAACAGTGGTCCCACTGATAGTGATTATCTGTCCACTCTTACGCAAAACAACAGGTACATATGCCCGGGCGGAAACCGGCTGCACAATAGACCTTTTCACATTATCAAAAAGACCCACCAGATCGATCCTGGACTTTGCAGCACCGTGTTTTCCCGGCTTTGATGTCGAAATCCCCAGTATTTTACAGGGCTCATCATCTAAAACCATATAGCGGCCCTCTTTTAATTTTCCTATCTCGGTTTGTTCCTTCATGGATTCACACTCTTATCAATAAACACAGTAATAATTTAACGTAGTAATGATTTAACGCAGTAATAATTTATCTTTATACTCTAATAAATAAAACGCACAAAGCCGCTGTAGGAAATATAATAATGGAATTCTTGGATGCCTGTAATGAAATGGCCTGCATGGTCACAGATGCCGTTGTCGACCTTGTAGGCACACCGGAAGGAGGGGAGATGATTGGTATGGGAGCCGACGGGACTCCCACCAAGCTCATTGACAGGCGTGCAGAGGACTGTATACTCGAATTTCTCTCTTCATGCCCACTCTGCCGGACCCTTATCAGTGAAGAGGCCGGGAAAGTGACATTGCCCGGAGAGCGTGGAACAATATTCCTGGATCCCATCGACGGCACATTCAATGCAGTGGTGGGAATACCATTTTATGCACTCTCGGTTGCATATGCGGAAAATGGAATCGTACAAAAAGCTTTTGTACGAAACCTGGCGAACGGGGAGACCTTCACGGCAGTAAGAGGAGAAGGAGCATTTCTTGACGGGAAGAGTATCTCTGTTTCCCCTACCATCAATCTGAACCAGAGCGCATTGAGCGTATATGGAAGAAAATTTGATGCCAGACGGGTAATGCACCTCGGGCAGAAGATACGCCGCTGGAGGCTTCTTGGTGCATCAGCGCTTGAATTATGTTATATCGGGTGCGGCAGGATAGATGGGTTTATCGATCTGAGAGGCACATTGAGGGTCACTGATGCTGCGGCAGGGATGCTTGTCTGTACCGAGGCAGGAGGCATTGTAAGCGACCTTGACGGGAATGCCATCCATTTTCCGGATGAGGTCACAATCGGGAGATGCATGGTGGCCACGAACGGAGTTCTACACCGGAAAGTGATTGAATATTTGAGGTGAAATGGAATGGATTTCCTTCTAGTATCCAGGATCGATGATGCCAGGGCACTGGCATATACCAGTTCACTCGGAGGATCACTTATTGAGTCCGGGCATACCGTTTCCCTTGAATCTGCAACCGCGGGCGCGATGAACCTGGAAGGAGTTCCGATACCGGAAGCCCGGCCTGATGCCATCGTAATCGTTGGAGGAGACGGGACCATACTTCTCTCGGTTCAGAAGATGGAGCGGCAGATACCGATAATCGGAGTGAATTGGGGAGAAGTGGGATTCCTTGCCGATCTTGAGCCTGATAAGGCTTTGAAATTTCTAAAGAGCTTAAAACCCGGTTTTTCCATCGAGAAAAGGATGAGGATCTCACTCTCATCAGGAGGGGAACTTCTGGGCCAGGCCCTAAACGAAGCCCTTATCGTAACCACGCGTCCGGCAAAGATGCTCCGGTTTGTAATCGTGGTGGACGGGGTACCGGCCGAGAGGTTCAGGTCCGACGGTCTGCTGTTAAGCACCCCCACAGGCTCAACGGCGTATGCAATGAGTGCGGGCGGGCCGATTGTGGACCCAAGGATTGAAGGGGTACTCCTGGTACCGCTTGCACCCTATATGCTCTCGTCACGCCCTCACCTGATCCACAGCGACAGATCTCTTGAGGTGAGACTGGAGAGTAGAAAACCCGCCACCCTGGTGATTGACGGGCAGGCAAGTTCTGACATCGGGTGTGAAGCATCAATTCTGGTAAAGAAATCGGATGAGCCTGTTCTTTTTGTTGATGCACGGAGGAACTTCTTCGAAAAGGTCAACGATAAGCTCAGGCGGCTCTGATCTTCTTTTTGCTACTATGAGCATATTTATCTTATCTAACAGAGAGCATACCATTTACGAAAAGGAGTGTATTGATATGGTTGATACCCTTATGACCAAAATTGATTTTGCAGCGGCATCCGAAATATTGAAATCAAAATTAGGATTGATTGGTTCTCCTGTAGCCATCAAACTTGCTACCGGAAAGGATGATATCCCGGAAGGGATGGAGAATATAAAAGGCACTTTCAGGCATTGCAAGATGGTGAGCATGGCCCGAAACGAAGGCAGGGTATTTTATGCCACGGTGGAAAACCACGAATGTATGGGCGGGGCATGGGCCCTGGGTCTCCGGGAACTCACAGAATCCTTAAAAACGGGTCATTTCTATTTCCGCCTGGGAAAATTCGAGAGCACGGCTGCATGTAAAAGGACAATTGACAGAATACCCCATGTCGAATCAGGGGCAACATATGCGACGATGTATGCTCCGCTCGAAAAGACAAATTTTTCCCCTCATGTTATCCTCATCATCGGTAATCCCAGAATGATGCTGAAACTCGCCCAGTCGACTCTTTTCAACCTGGGAGGAAGGATACATTCCGAATTCTCGGGCATCCAGTCGGTGTGCTCGGACTCCACCGCCCAGGTGTACCTTACCGGCAAGGCAAATTATTCGCTGGGCTGTGACGGTTCCCGGAAATTTTCCGGAATCAAAGACGATGAGATGGTGATGGGCTTCCCTGTTGAACTTCTGCCTGATATGCAAAAGGCAGTCCAGATAGTGACTGCCGCTCCAGGCTCCAAAAAATAATTCTTTTCGGAATTTTTGATTGTCATCGGACACAGGGACAAGAAAATTTCCCAATCGCAGAACAAAATGTGTAAATCTCCGATTTCCGGGCACCATACACCTTGATATTGACAGGCATTCTGACATTTATTATGGCGAAACGGGAAGTGATTATCGCGAGAGCTGAAACGTAAGGGATCAAAGATAGAATGGTATCGAATCAAAGAAAAGAAGACCCGACGAATTTCTTATGTATTCAAACGCGTCAGGGCATACCAGGGGGCAATCCACGACTTTTTTCGGCCATGACCACAGTAATATTATCCCTGCTCCTTTTCCTGGCTGACTCAACCAGCCGCTGGCAGGCATCCCCAACAGGCTCCCTGCTGGCAATGGAAAAAATCTCTTCCATGGATAGCCCGTCAACAAGTCCGTCAGAGCAGAGGAGGAGCCTGGAACCATTTAATTGAACAGTGTAGACATCAGGCCGTTCTTCCCGCCTCCCGATAATGCGGGTGACGATATTCTTCATCGGATGACGATCAGCAGAATCCTGTGTAATCAACCCGGAATCGACAAGCTCCTGGACTTTTGAGTGATCCCTGGTGATCTTTTCTATGCCCTCCCCGATCAAATATGCACGGCTGTCCCCGATATTCCCCAGAATACATGCCCCTTCGGGATCGACTATTGCAGCGATAAGAGTGGTGCCCATACCCGACCATTCAGGAACGTCTTCACTCCGACGGATCACTTCACTGTTCGCATAGAGAAATGCATTTTCCATCAGGGATTGCAGATCCCCGGAACCGGCACCATGCAATTCTACAATTCCCGCAGAAATTCTTTGAGATAATGCCTCCAGAGCAAGCTGACTTGCCATTTCCCCGGCCGGATGACCCCCAAGCCCGTCTGCCACCGCCAGGATTGTGAAGATACCGCCTGGTCCTGCAGCACGCCATACGCCACAGGCGTCTTCATTTCCATCCCTTATACCCCTGTCCGTACGGGAGCATGCGCGGATATCACTGTTCATATTGCCTGTAAAGTGTATCTGATCCATCCCCTATATTCACTTCTGCCGGCGCTGAAGGGAGCGGTTCTTTTACCAGCACCAGTATCTTCCGGGTCAGGCTCTTGTGCACTCGCTGGAAATAGAGAGCCTCTACCTTCATCACCTGGCCTGCAAGGGAAGTAATATCCCTGTGGGTGACCAGAACTGCCCTTCTTCCAGGCGCGAGGACCCGGCGTATCTCATGCAATGATTCTATGTAGAGGCTTTCCGGGCTTTTTGCCCATAATGAAGAAGACTGCCCGTAGGGAAGATCCGTGACAACTGCATCAATGGAAGATTCCTGGAAAGGAAGCGCCGTTGAATCGGCAACCAGCACATCCTCCTCGAAAAGATTTTTACGGCTCCCCTGTACCATCACCGGATCAATATCACTTCCGACAGCCCCGATTCCAAGCATAGCAGCCTCCAGCACAATTCCACCGGTTCCGCAGAACGGGTCAAGCATCCTCTCTCCCCGGCGTACCAGGGATATATTCACCAGAGCCCTTGCAGTTTTGGGCATCATTACCCCTGGATGGAAGAACGGCCTGTTACCCGGCCTTCTGTGGTAAAAGGATGCCCTGTCAAACCTATGAAGGACCCGTCCAAAATAACAACGGTTTTCGGAGATTACTGCACGGAACTCCTGTGCCGGGTCTTCGAGTGAGACCTCCCCCCTGATCATCGAACCAATCAACCGCTCCAGATCGCTCCCCGACGCATCCATCGTCGTTCCATGCATTTTCTTCACTCTGGCTGCAAATGAACAGTCTGATGAGAGATCGAGCCGGGAAAGGAGGTCCCTGAGTTCTTCGCGGCGTGCCTCGCATTCCCCCAGGTATTCAAGGACATAATGGGCCAGGGCCAGTCTTCCTGCAATTTCCGGGTCTTCCGTCTCGACTACGGCCACCTGCTTCCGGCGATCAATGATCCGGCCCAGTATTTCAAGTTCCGCAAAGGGAATTTCCGGATGCTCCCCCGACAGCTCGACAATCAGCTTCATTTTGTCTTCATAGAATTGGTAGCAAACCTACATAAGACCGCTATTGAAGGAAGGGCGAATAATTTATCTTGATGCTCCGGGAAGGGTATATCACCGGCGGCCGGGAACCATAAAATCTGTCGGTGAAAAGAGGGATGCAGGGGAAGAGTATGAAACGAATAGCAGTGATGGTCACCGATATGTTTGAGGATGTGGAATATGCAGAGCCGGTCCGGGCCTTTCTGGATAATGGACACAAGGTAATTTGCGTCGGTCTTGAAGAAGGGGCCCTGGTTACCGGGAAGTCTCTCCACAGCACAATCACGATTGACCGGGCGGTAAGAGATGTGACAATAGATGAATTTGATGCACTCTTTATTCCGGGAGGATATTCACCGGATGCACTCAGGGTGGATCCGGATGCGGTATTATTCGTGAAAAATTTTGTAGAATCAAAAAAACCCGTCCTTGGCATCTGCCACGCAGCGCAACTACTCATTTCAGCCCGGGTACTGGAAGGGAGAAAGATAACCGGCTATATTTCCATTGTCCAGGATATAAAGAATGCAGGCGCAGAGTATGTGGATTCCGAAGTAGTTCGGGACAATAATCTCCTGTTTTCGAGAAACCCAAAGGATCTTCCCGCGTTTATCCGGGCATCCCTGGAATTGCTGGATACATAATGCAGGAAGTGTGCGGATATGAAGACCTATGAGGTAGTAGTGCTGGGCTCGGGAGCAGGGGCATCCATTGCCAGCAGAGCTGTCTCTGCAGGTTTGAGCACCGCCCTTATTGATAAGGGGCCACTTGGTGGGACCTGTGTGAATACAGGGTGTATCCCTTCAAAAATGCTCATTTATCCTGCAGATCTCATAGAGACCCTCAATAACATGGGAAAAGTGGGAGTGGAGGCTCAACTCATCTCGATTCACTTTTCGGAGATTATGGACAGGATGCGGGAAGTGAGGACCAGGAACAGTGAATATACCCGTTCCTGGATCAGAGAACACTCTTCGGGACTGGACTTCTACCAGGGAGAAGGAAGGTTTTTGGACGATCATGTAATTGAAGTGAACGATACCGCCATTCGTGGTAACCGCATTTTTCTCTGCACCGGCGCACGACCCCTTATCCCGCCGGTCGAGGGCATGGATACGATACCATTCCACACCAATGAAACCATTCTCGAACTCACACAGCCTCCGCATGATATGGTGATTATAGGGGGAGGCTACATCGCCACAGAATATGCCCATTTCTTCGCAGCCATGGGAACAGAAGTGACCATTATCCAACGCAACCAGCGACTGCTCCCGGCAGAGGATGAGGAAATTTCTACTGTCCTTTTTGAGGCATTAGAAAAAAGGATGACCATATTGACCGGAACCGAGGTAACTTCACTGGTGAGGAAAGGTGAGATCATACAGGTAATTGGAAAAAATACCAAAACAGGAGAACCTGTGCAAATCCCTGCCGGTACAGTACTGGTGGCCACCGGCAGGCGTTCAAATGCAGATACCCTGCATCTTGAAAATACAGGAATAAAAACCGATAAAAAAGGGTATATTCTCACCAATGAATACCTGGAGACCAGCGTGGAAAACATCTGGGCTGTCGGTGACGCCAATGGGAAGCAGATGTTTCGTCATGCCGCAAACAGGGAAGCCCTGATCGCCTGGCACAACGCAACCAGCCCGGAGAAAGTGGCTATGAATTACCGGGCGGTTCCTCATGCAGTCTATACATTCCCAAGGATTGCGTCTGTCGGGATGACCGGGGAGCTGGCCCGGAAAGACCATTTGGTCATGGTCGGGAGAACATCCTATGCGGACATCACCAAGGGAGAGGCTATGAGGGAGGAAGCCGGCTTTGCCAGGGTAATCGTCGATCGGGACAACCGTACTATCCTTGGATTCCATATTATCGGGCCTGAAGCGCCCATTCTCATCCAGGAAATCGCGAATGCTATCATGAACGGGGAGACCGTGGATTCACTGGCAGGCATTCATATCCATCCGTCACTCTCGGAACTTATTCCCGCTACCCTGAAGCATCTTGAGGAGGGATAGGGGAAATTCCCCTGAAAATGAAATTTTTCCGATTCAGGAGATGGAAGATGCCTGAATCTTAATATTGGATAAACCCTTTTGAATCGTCATTAATTCGGAAAAACCATTATTTAACAGGAGGGGGGAATGCTGCCCCTTTCCTACGGAAAGCGTCCTCCGTCCTTTCCTACGGAAAGCGTCCTCCGTCCTTTCTCGTACCACCCCCGCAACAGGAGATCCCTGAGCAGGGTTATTCATCGGGATACGAAAATGAATCGCTCCCTATAAAGTCCCTATCCCATCCCGCGGTTCGCCGCAGCGGCAGGGGCGAGCGGAGCGTGGCCCCTGGGAGCGTCGGGAGGATCTTCATCTTCCAGATACCGTGAATATCAGAATATCACTAAAAAAGATATTTTGGAGATTTACCCTATTTTTTTCCCATGAACCCGGAAAAGAACCCTTTCTTCTCCGCGGAAGGCTGATACCCCTCCAACTCCAGGATCTTTTCATACAGTTCCCTGACTTCCGGTTGGGGTTGTTTTGGAATCACAATTTTCACGCGGATCAGGAGGTCCCCCGGTTTCCCTCTTCTCCTTACCCCCTCGCCGGGTATCTTGAGGGCGGTATTCTGCTGGATCCCGGATGGAATGTTCAGCTCCACATGCCGCTTTTCAATTGTCTCCACGTCCACCACTGAACCCACCACTGCCTGTGAAGGGCTTATTTCGAGCATGGTCTCCAGGTTATCGCCTCTTCTTGTGAACCTCTCATGAGGCTTGACATACACCTCTATAAACAGATCACCGTTCGGCGCACCATAATCCCCTGCTTCACCATAGCCTTCCATTCTCAGGCGCATTCCCGTTTCCACACCTGCAGGGATATGTACCGATATAGTTCGTTTCACCTGTTTATGGCCCGATCCCCTGCATTGGGCGCAGCGTTTCTCAGGAATGCGGCCTCTTCCGGCACACTCGCCGCAAGTTGTCATACGTACAAACTGGCCGAAGATAGACTGGCTCATCTGTCGCATCTGACCAGTACCTCCGCATTTCGGGCAGTTTATGAGTTTCTTGGTTTCACTGCCGGTACCGTCACATGACGGACAGGCTTCAGAATGGGTCACATCAATATCCCTGTTGTTGCCGAACACTGCATCTTCGAGGGTTATCTGGATCTTCATCAGGAGGTCATTGCCAGCCTGCGGTCCGGTGTACCGCCTGCTGCCGAATCCACCCCCGCCAAAAAAATCGAAAATGTCCCCGAAACCGCTGAAATCTGCATGGAAACCTCCTCCACCAAAACCTCCGGCACCGGTATAGGATCCTTTTGAGGCGCTGGTGAAGGAATCATGGCCCAGATGATCGTATTGTGCCCTCTTCTGGGAGTCTGACAGGACACTGTAGGCCTCATTTATCTTCTTGAACCGCTCTTCCGCACCCTCATCCTTGCAGACATCGGGGTGATATTTCCTGGCCAGGTTGCGGTAAGCCTTCTTGATCTCCTTCTCATCCGCATTCTTCGGTATACCGAGGGTATCGTAGTAGTCTCCCGCAGCCATGGATTCACTCGTCTTTTACCTTGAAATCGGCATCCACCACGTTATCATCCTCTTGTGAGGGCTCCCCGCCGGGTGCCTCTCCGGCCTGGGCCTGCTCGGCCTTCTCAGCCTGAGCCTTCTGGTAGATCTTCGTGGTAATAGTATAGACCGCTTCTGTCAGCGCTTCCATTTCCTTCTTGATATCCTCGCTGTTATCGGATTCCAGGGCTTTCCGGAGACCGGTTACATGCAGCTCAACCTTCTCCTTATCCTCGGGATCTATCTGGTCGGCGCTCTCTTTTAACATCTTTTCAGCAGAGAATATAGCCGTATCTGCCATATTGCGGAGTTCGATCTCCTCTCTCTTTGCCTTGTCTTCATCTTCGAAATTTTTGGAATTTTCGACCATCCTGTTGATCTCATCCTCCGAAAGGCGCTTGTCTCCCTTGATCGTTATGGCCTGTTCATTACCGGTTCCCAGATCCTTTGCCGAGACATGAATGATCCCGTTTGCATCGATATCGAAAGTCACCTCAATCTGGGGAATGCCACGGGGAGCAAGTGGTATGCCTGTGAGCTGAAAACGCCCGAGCGTGAAGTTGTCTTTGGCCAACGCCCGTTCTCCCTGAACCACGTGTATCTCCACGCTGGTCTGGCTATCGGCAGCAGTACTGAAGATCTGGCTCTTCCTGGTGGGTATTGTCGTGTTCCGCTCGATCAGTTTTGTGGCGATGCCGCCAAGGGTCTCGATTCCAAGAGTAAGCGGCGTCACGTCCAGCAGTACGATATCCTTCGCCTCGCCGGAAAGAACAGCTCCCTGGATGGCAGCACCCATGGCAACACATTCGTCAGGATTGATGCCCTTGTCCGGATCCTTGTGTAAAATGCGTTTTACCGTCTCCTGAACAATAGGACTCCGCGTCGAACCCCCCACCAGCAGCACATGGTCAATTTGTTCGGGGGACAGGTTTGAATCACTCAATGCCTGTTTCACAGGTCCAACCGTAGATTCTACCAGATCTCCAATCAGCTGTTCGAGCTTTGACCGTGTGAGATCAATATCCAGGAATTTGGGACCACTGGCATCGGTCGTGATATAGGGGAGATTGATATTTGTCTTCATCTTCTGGGAGAGCTCGATCTTTGCATTTTCGGCAGCATCCCGCAGACGCTGTATGGCAATGGGATCCTTGTGTAAATCTACGCCTTCCTTCCTTTTGAACTCCTCAACAAGGTAGTTCATAACCTTCTGGTCAAAGTCGTCTCCTCCCAGGTGGTTATTTCCGGAGGTTGCCTTCACCTCAAAAACGCCGTCTCCCAGGGTAAGGATGGACACATCAAATGTGCCGCCTCCAAGATCATATACCAGGACCGTGACATCAGACTCTTTATCGATTCCATATGCCAGGGCACTTGCCGTCGGCTCATTGATGATTCTCAGCACTTCAAGCCCCGCAATCTGGCCGGCATCCTTAGTTGCCTGGCGCTGGGCGTCATTGAAGTACGCAGGCGTGGTGATGACCGCCTTGGTGATCTTTTCGCCAAGATACGCCTCTGCATCAACCTTCATTTTCTGCAGGATCATTGCGGAGATCTCCTGGGGAGTATAGGATTTCTCATCAATCTTTTTCTTTTCCGCACTCCCCATCTTCCGCTTTATTGACTGGATTGTCCGGGCAGGATTGGTGATTGCCTGCCTCTTGGCCAGGCTTCCCACGAGGCGTTCCCCGTCCTTGGTAAATGCCACCACGGATGGTGTAGTCCGCTGTCCCTCTGCATTTGGAATCACAACAGGTTTTCCTGCCTCCATGACTGCCATGCAGGAAAATGTGGTTCCAAGATCAATGCCTAAAATTTTCTCCTTGGCCATATTCACTCACTTTTATCTCCATTTGACGTTTCGCGTCCTTTTGAAACTGCAACCTTCGCGCATCGTATTACTTTTTCATGCATGCAATACCCCGGGCATATCTCGTCGATAATAATACCCTCGTCACTCTCTGACGGGATATAGGCAATCGCTTCATGCACCTCTGGATTGAATGTCTGTCCCATGGACTCAATTCTCTTTATTCCATGGCGCTCCAGAATGGTTTCGAAAAGTTTGCTGATCTGCTCAAGCCCCTCCCTTGCAGAAGAACCTTCCGCATTAAGAGCTCTCTCAAAATTATCGATCACTTCGATAAGCGCAACAGCAAATTCCTCCACTGCAAAGTTGATTCGGGTATTGATGTCCCGATTCATTCTTTTCTTGTAATTGTCAAAATCCGCTGCAAGCCGAAGGAATCGACTGTTGAGCTCATCATACTGTTTCTGCAATTCTTCCGGATCAGGGGAGGATTTTTCCGGCTTTACCCCCGAAATTTCATTTTTTTCTTCATCAGGGCTACTAGAAGCCTCCTCTGTTGACCGAGCCATACGATGATCAAATATCTATTGCATTGTGGTTCTATATAAATATTTTTTATGTTACAAAAATGGAATCATGTAATATAAAGTTCAATTTTTCCAGTTGATGCGAAATCAGGTCTTTTTAGAAGATTTCGGGATCCGGATTTTTCGTTCTGATGCCAGTTCGCGCATTTTGGAGGGAAGCGTCTCCCATCGCCACATACCGCATTTGAGATACTTGCTATTCACCTCGCTTCCAAACCAGTCCTGCAGGAACTTCATCCACTTTTTATGGAGGTCCGGATGCAGCTTTGCAAGATGATCAAATTCGCTCTCCAGCATTGCCGGGCACATCCAGCACCCGACCCGTTCCAGCCCCATGTCATACAGGGGATTATATGGCAGATTCCTCCACCAGATATAAAGGAATACCTCCAGGGCTCTCCAGTTCCGGATCGGTGAAATATTAAGTTGTGAGGGATTGAATGGATTCCGGCTCACTTCAGGAAGGCCCGCCCTGGCAAATGACTCGTACCACCTGTTCCCCTGGACGGTTACGCATTCACCTTTCCCACGCAGCCAGTCTTTCACAGGCTGGAGTTTGAGATGTTCACAGCACCACCGGTTGTCTTTCCTCGGGGGTCCGATTTTTTTGACTTTCTCCCAGAAATCGCCGCCACCAATCCGTATCTGGATGTCCTGGCTCTCCACAAACTCAAGGGTTTCGGGAAATTCCATCCCGGTGTCCACAAAATATGCGGTATTCACCCCTGCTCTCCTGGCCAGTTCCAGTGCTGCGGTGCTGTCCTTACCTCCGGAATAAGAAATGTTCACGCACGCTTTGCCCTTTGTCTGCTGCTTTATGAACCTGACAGCAGTGCGTTCAATATTTTTGAGGTGCCAGACATTTCTGGCTACAGCGACATCCCATCCGGATTCCGGATAATCGATTGGTTTTACTTTGCCGATCTGCTTTATACGAACATAGCCGCCTTTGAGCTGCCCGACACCCCAGAGGTCGCCTGCTTTTATGACGACTCCACCTTCGGGAATATCACTCTTCACCCGCAGGCGCTTCCCGCCGATTCTTTTTCCCTGCAGTTTCGTCTCTTTAAGAAGTGCATCGGTGATATCCACCACACCCTCCCGTATCCGGGAGATCAGAAACGGAAGTGCTTCAAAGGAAGGATCATACCTGTACTGTTTTGTGCACGGATCAAAGGAGAGCCACCCGAATTTCTCCCCGTTGGCAATTATTAAATCATTCCGATCCAGGCCTCCGGATTTATTAAAAAGGAGAAGTGCAGGGATCTCATGGCACCCGAACTGGCCCTCAAGAAGACTCCCGACGAGAGCCATATCGGATTTCAGGGCAGGCCGCACATCGTAAGGCTTGAGAAGATCAATCCTTTTTCCTTCACCTCCGCACCCGCAGGTACGTCCGAGGAGCGGGATATTGCATGTGGAGCACCAGTAAAGGACCGATTTAACCGGGAGGTAAAACATTCTCCTTTCATATTGGAGCGCGGCGGGTATAATGGTTGAGAATGAGTCAGATATCCCATAGGAACATGAACAGATCCCCCTGGCTCCGGCATCAATCTCATATTCTATCATGGCCAATAGAGGTCTATGAAGTGGGCACTCCTTTCTGTATGGAACAAACAGGGCATCGTGGAACTGGCCGCAGATCTGACCGCCCATGGTGTCAGCATTCTCAGTTCGGGCGGCACCGGCAAAGTGCTCGGGGAAGCGGGAATTCCCTTTACCGAAGTATCTGAATATACCGGTTCCCGGGAGATGATGGATGGAAGAGTAAAGACACTCCATCCCCGCATCCATGGAGGCATTCTTGGGAGGAGAGGCATTGATGATCAGGTCATGGCAGACCTTGATATCAAGCCCATCGACCTCCTTGTCATCAATCTCTATCCATTTGAGGAGATGGCAGAGAAGGATCTGGACCTGCCTGACCTGGTCGAATATATCGACATCGGAGGACCTGCCATGATACGGGCTGCTGCCAAGAACCACGCCGACGTGGCAGTGATCATCGACCCCGGGGACTATGACCTGGTGAAGAGAGCCCTGGAAAATGGAGGGTTCACACAGAAGGAGAGGCTCAAACTGGCTAAAAAGGCGTTTGCCACCAC
Source organism: Methanoregulaceae archaeon (assembly GCA_035528475.1). Classification (GTDB taxonomy): domain Archaea; phylum Halobacteriota; class Methanomicrobia; order Methanomicrobiales; family Methanospirillaceae; genus SD8. Next base: position 23,296 of record DATKYO010000092.1, read on the forward strand.
TGCCGCGTATGACGGCGCCATCAGCAACCACCTGTATTCGCTTGACTGTGAATTTCCTGAGGTATATACCACACAGTTCAGGAACGGGAGGATGCTCAGGTACGGGGAAAATCCCCATCAGCAGGCCGCAGTGTACGGATCGGGGGGAATTGCCATCCAGACACCTT
>DATKYO010000093.1:0-30412 GCA_035528475.1 Methanoregulaceae archaeon
CGGCATGGTATACTCGCTTATCATCCATTTCAATTACAAAGCCAGCCGTTCCGCCGCCGGCAAACCCTAGCCCCTCCTCCTCTATCCAGGCAGAGTGAATTGCCTGGGTCATCGTGAATTTTACCCCTTCCAGAACAATGGAGCCACCGATATTCATACCTTCCGCAGGTATACCCCTGGCTTTCAGGTACTTTGCCACTTCATTGATAGACATCGTGAACCGGTTCAGCATTACAGTCTCACCCATGTGATCAGCATGGCCGTGCGTGACTGCGATGATGTCCGGCGTTTTGGGAATGTTCCCTTCGGGGGCGAAAGGATCTATAAGAATCGTTTTGTGTCCCTTGAGGAGGAAACATGAATGTCCGTACCAGGTCAGTTCCATACAGTAAGTGTCTGATTCCTGATATGTGAAAAACTTGCGGATTGAATAAAGATCTTTCAGGTGACGTCAATCATCTCTGCTTCAGTAATATCGATTGCTTCCCCGAGTGAATCCTTGGTGGCACTTGCAGTCATCTGTTCTGAAAGGTCCCGGTCCTCCATGACGTCTTTTATTCTTTCCAGATACAGATCGATGGTATGATCGTCCCTCTGTTCAATGACATGGCGGTATTCGCGGAGCGTGGACGGGCTTACCCCGAGCGCCTCACTGACCTCTTTCATCGTCTTCCCGGAATTGAGCAGATCTTCCATCATTTCCCGATCAAATGGCATTTTAAAATCAAGATCACGGAATAACTTGAGCCTCACCCGTGCCCTGGCCACTGTTTTGGAAAGTTTCTCATCCCCCAGTTCCCGGGCAATCTCGGTATCGTTCTTACCTGCATAATATGCCGATACCAGCTTGGCCAGATGAATTGGCTTCAGTTTTGTTTTGAAATAGCCCTGCTCGAGAATTTCACGCATTATCAACGCAATTTCACGTTCCACCGCATCACGATCACGCAGCGTCCCGTGGATTTTCTTCATTGGCTCGACAATCTTGGTTTTGCCTGATATGTTGGTAAAAAGCTCGAGTAGCTGATTCTTTCTCTTGTCGTCGTGCATGAGCCTCACTATTGAATGATACCGAATAAGATACTTGGCAACATATATAAGAGTATCTTTTCGGTCCCCCTGTCCGGATTTATAGATATTTTAAGAATATTTTTTGAATTATGGTATTTTAAGGCATTTCCGATCCGAACCCATCCCTGTTCAATCCGGTATTGGGATTATTACATGAAACGAGAGCCATCATACCTCCTCCACAGCTTTTTCTTGCTGTGGGACGTAAATATTGGAAACAATTGTGATCACCATGAGTGATGTATACGATAAAATAATGGATCTGGCGAAGAGGCGGGGATTCATCTGGCCGACATCGGAATGCTACGGGTCAGTGGCAGGGTTTATCGACTACGGCCCGCTGGGTTCCATGATGAAACGCCGGATTGAAAATATCTGGAGGAAATTTTACGTAATTCAGGAAGGTTACTACGAAATCGAATGCCCCACTATAGGCCAGGAAGACGTTTTCATTGCATCAGGTCATGTAAAAGGGTTTTCCGATAAAATGACACAGTGTCCGTCCTGCAGGGAGTACTTAAGAGCCGACCATATCGCCGAGGGTCACGCCATCGCCGGGGCTGCATACATGAGTCATGACAAACTGGCCGATGTGCTCTGTGTCCTTCCCTGCCCTTCATGCGGAGAAGAACTGGGGCCTGTTGAAGTGTTTAATTTCAATCTCATGTTCGAGACAGCAATAGGGCCCGGGTCGCAGCGAAAAGGATATCTTCGCCCGGAGACTGCCCAGGGGATGTTTACCGACTTCCAACGTTTACTGCGTTTCTACCGGGACAAGCTCCCCTTTGGTGCAGTCCAGATCGGAAAGTCCTATAGAAATGAAATCTCTCCCCGCCAGGGAATGATCCGGTTAAGGGAGTTTACCCAGGCCGAGGCGGAAATATTTGTCCATCCATCCCGGAAAAACCATCCCGCATTTGAGAGGTATGCAGATTACAAAATACCACTCCTTGGGATTCAGGAGCAGGAGGGAGATGGCAATCCGGTTCATTTCAGCATGAGGAAGGCGGTATCCGACGGCCTTGTCGCCAACGAATATGTGGCCTACTACCTGGCACTGACGCATCAGCTCCTGGTCACAATTGGTGTCGATCCCGAAAAACTGCGTTTCCGCCAGCATCTCCCGGATGAACGGGCGCATTATGCAGAGGACTGCTGGGATGCAGAGATCTTTTCCGAGAGGTTTGGCTGGGTAGAAACAGTGGGAATTGCTGATCGCACTGACTATGACTTAAAGGCGCATGAAAGGCAGAGCGGTGATCGGTTCGTAGTTTTCCTCCCCTATGAAACTCCGCGGAAAGAGCAGGTAATCAGGGTCATTCCCAAAATGGGAGCTCTTGGTCCACGTTTCAGAGGAAAGGCCAAAGCGGTTGCCAATGCTATTTGCGAATGTATCCCGGGTCCGGATGGGATTTTAATCGACCTGGAGGGAGAAGAGGTATTCATCTCGCCTGATCTCTATGAGGTCCGGGAAGAGGTGGTGGAAGTACCGGGGGAGGAGATTACTCCGCACGTGATTGAACCATCGTATGGAATCGATCGGATGATCTATGCTGTGCTTGAACACAGCTATGACGAAGAGATTGTAGATGATGAGGAGAGAAGAGTTCTCCGCCTCTCACCGGCGGTGGCACCCGTGCAGGTGGCGGTCTTTCCACTCCTGGCCCGTGATGGCCTCTGTGAAATAGCACGGGAGATATCCTCCGGGATCAGGAAGGACGGGATCCTGGCGGAATATGATGATTCGGGCGCTATAGGCAGGCGTTACCGCAGGCAAGACGAGGTTGGGACTCCATTTGCAATCACTGTCGACTATGATACCAAAGATGACAATACCGTCACACTCAGGGACCGGGACAGCATGAGGCAGGTGAGGATCGCAATAGATATGCTCCCCACCCTTATACGGTCACTTGTGGAAGGAAAGACACTCTTTGAAGAACTTTAATGGATATGTCCTGTATCACACACCCGTTCATTCGCCCTGATTCCCTTGAATCAAGAGATTATCAGCTCTCTATCGCAATGAGAGCGCTGGACGGGCACACAATGGTAGTATTGCCTACCGGCCTTGGAAAGACCGCCATCGCTCTCCTGGTGGCCGCGTCCAGGTTATATAACGAAGGGGGGAAAGTTCTCATGCTCGCCCCGACCAAGCCTCTGGTGGAACAGCACCTGCGTTTTTTTGAACGATTTCTGGTCATTCCCGACGAGGATGATCGCGATGAACTGTTTGTCATGTTTACCGGAGAGACTGCACCGGAAATTCGGGCCAGCCAATGGAGCCAGGGCAAGCTGATCTTTGCCACTCCCCAGGTGATCAAAAACGACCTGATTGCCGGGAGTTACACGCTTGATGATGTCACCCTGCTGGTCTTCGATGAATGCCACCGTGCGGTGGGTAATTATGCCTATGTCTTTATCGCCCAGCGTTATCTAACAAGTGCGAAAAATGCCTGTATACTAGCGATGACCGCCTCACCGGGGGGTAAGGTCGAAAAAGTGGAAGAGGTCCGGACAAACCTGGGCATTACTGTGGTGGAGACCCGCACGGAGCGTGACCCCGATGTGATTCCCTATGTCCATGAAAGGGAGATTGAGGTGATAGATGTCCATCTCCCGCCCGAACTCTCCCAGGCGGTCAATGACTTAAATGGGCTTCTTGACAGCCGCATAAATATGTTAAGAGACCTGGGATTTTCACCACCTGCCCGTACTCAGCTCTCAATGAAATCCCTTCATGCCCTTAATGCGCAAATCCAGGCCCGGATTCAGGAACGTGATTCATCCGCCTACGCGGCCGCATCAGTATACGCCGAGTGCATGAAGCTTCGCCATGCAATCTCTCTTGCCGAGTCCCAGGGGAGCATGGTCCTGGCTTCATATATCTCCAGGCTCTTCTCCGAAGGTTCCGGGGGTGGAGGCACCAAAGCCAGCGCCCGCCTTGCCAGGGATCCCCTGTTCATCCGCCTCCTCGAACGCTGCATGTCATGGAGAGAGGAGCTCCACCCCAAGATGGAAATACTGTATGAGGTTACCCGCGACCAGCTGGAACTCTTTCCGGAGAGCAGAATCATCATCTTTGCCACGTACCGGGATACAGTAAAGCAGATAGTGGAAAATTTAAAAAAAAGAGGCATTGACTGCCAGCGTTTTGTTGGACAGGCCACGAAGGACGCCGAACGGGGTCTCTCCCAAAAAAAGCAGATCGAAGCCCTGGACAGGTTCCGCAAAGGGGAATTCAAGGTATTGGTCGCAACCTCCGTGGGTGAAGAAGGGCTTGATGTTCCCTCTACCGATCTGGTGATCTTTTATGAAGCTGTTCCATCCGAGATCCGGAGCATCCAGAGAAAGGGAAGGACGGGGAGGAGCGGAAGCGGAAAAATCGTGGTGCTGGTGACGAAAGGGACCTCCGATGAGACATACCGATATGTCAGCCAGTCAAGGGAAAAGGCAATGCTTGCCGGGATCAGGAAAATGGCTGGAGGAACTCCTGAATTTCAGACTGCCGTAATGGATCGGAAAGAACCGTCTCAGGCCAGTATCGGCTCCTTCTGCGATGGGCCGTCCATCGTGGTGGATGATCGGGAGACATCTTCGCGAGTAGTGGAAATTTTAAGTGATACGGATGCATCCATCACCCTCAGCCGCCTGGCTCACGGGGACTATGCAATAGGAGACCGGATTCTTATTGAGAGAAAAACCGCCAGGGATTTTGTGGATTCACTGGTGGAGCGGGACCTCATGGGGCAGATCAGGGACATGGCTGAACATGCCCTCCGCCCGGTGCTGATACTAGAGGGGGGTGAACTGCACCTCCAGCGTGACATCCACCCCAATGCCCTCAGGGGGGCCCTGGCAGCCATCACAATCGATCTGGGAGTGTCCATTCTCTTTACAAGGGACGAGGAGGATACGGCACAGATGATCTATGTTCTGGCCAGGCGGGAGGAGAGCGGCGGAGGGGACCGGAGAGTTCCCACACGTAAGGGCCATCATTCTCACCGGGAGCAACAGGAGAATATTATCGCTTCATTTCCAGATATAGGTCTGAAAAATGCCCGCCTTCTTCTGGATCATTTCGGATCCGTCCGGGAAGTGGTAAATGCAGAAGAGCCCGATCTTAAATGTGTGAAAGGAATAGGTGAGGCAAGGGCCCGCCGAGTATTCGAATTATCACGACGAAAGTACGATTAAGAGACCTGTTTCAAGGCGTCTATCCCTTTCTTGACCGAAGTCATCAGGAGAAGCACCCGTTCCGGATCAGGTTCCTGCCGCATCCTTGCACAGAGGGCAATGATGGTCTCTTCAAGCGCTCCCTTCACACCCTGGTTTGGGAAGGTTTTCTCTTCAGAAATAACCTGATTTTTCTCACTCGCGGAAGTATCTTCGGTTTTTCCCTCGTCTTTTACTGGCTGCGTGCCCTGTTCGCACACAACGCAGAATGTCCTCCCATTATACTCAAAGAGCGGGCATCCGCATGACGAACAGGTTTTTGCCAGCATTTTCCCGCCTTTCAGGAGATACTCGGCCATAATCTCATCTTCGCGTTTCATATTCCTCTTCAGCCCTGGTACCTTTTATTAAACTATATAAGTTGGAATATAAGTATTAATAAGAAGATAACGAGGGGATACCATGACAGACCCAGACAAGACCATTGAAAACTGTATCCAGATGCTGCAGCACATCATGGATGACAGTACCATTCCACGAAATATCCGACGTGTAGCCGATGAGACCCGCCAGCTGCTGACGAATAACAACAAGGGCATCGGACTTCGTGCCGCCGAAGCAATATCAAAAATTGACGAGATCAGCAATGATCCCAATATGCCCGTGCATGCCCGCACCCGCATCTGGGAACTTGTGTCACAGCTCGAGACAATCCCGCTCGACTGATTTCATCCGGGTTTTCATTCCAGGGACATAATGAATTTTAGCACAGACTGACTTTTCGGGGTGATTGCCCGGTCCTCCCCTACTACGGGGAAGGGCTTCACATATTCTTCTGTGATTGTTGATGAAATGCCGTCTGACGGCCTTATCCCATAACCGTGATCACGATATTCCTGGTCCGGCTGCGTCGTACGTCGAGTTCGAGGAGGACTACCTGCTGCCATGTGCCCAGTGCAGGCTCACCGCCTATAACGGGTATGCTGAGCGAGGGGCCTACCAGGGATGCCTTGACATGTGATCTTCCGTTTCCATCACCCCAGCGGCTGTCGTGGGCGTAGGGGATATCATCGGGTGCAAGCACCAAAAGAGCCCGCGATAAATCAGAGAGGACCCCGGGTTCATATTCGATTGTGGTGACCGCGGCCGTGGACCCGGTCACAAATACCGTGACCAGCCCGTCTTTTACGCCGCTCTCCCTGACCACGGACTTCACCTGGGGCGAAATATCGACTATCTCCCCTTCTCCTCCGGTTTCCAACTGGATCTTCTTATGGTACATCGTGAGTAATGAGGATGAAAAAAGAGATGAAATTTTCGAGAGAATGAATACATTAATTCAGAAATGACGAATTTTCCATGGCAGCGAGGGTGTGTTTCCTCTTCCTCTTCTAAAAGACCATTGATTGTGATATTCTCCTGTGTGCGACGGCTGCTTTCATAGAGACCCTGAGGAAACGGAGCCCTGATGCTCATTTGCAGGCTGACGGAATTATCCCTGGAGAATGGATGGAAAAAAATTAAATTGTCCCGTTCTCTTCAATTTCCGGGACGAGAACCGCCACGCCGACCACCCGGTCCCCTTCTTCCATCTTCATGATCCGGACACCCCTCGTGCTCCGTTTCTGTATGGATATCTCAGATACCTTGGTCCTGATGACAATCCCCGAGGCGCTCATGAGAATGACTTCGTCATCGACCGAAACCGATTTGGCCGCCACAACACCGCCGTGGTGTTCGGTGAGAATGTTGCGGACACCCATGGTCCCCCTCCCGTGCCCGCGGAATTCATCGAAATCAGTTCTTTTTCCATATCCGGCTTCTGTGACGGCAAGCAGGTGGTCCTTTTCGACCAGGGAGATTGCCCTCAGCTCGTCTTTCGCCTTCATCCGGATGCCGATTACCCCCATTGCGTTCCTGTGCCTCTGGGAAACAGCCATTTCATGGAACCTGAGGCTCTGCCCTTTCCTCGTTGTCAGGATGACTTCTCTGGTATTGTCGGTAATCTTCACGTCGACCAGTTCGTCATTCTCCTTTAAGTTGATCACATTGATCCCTGTGGACCTGGGGTGGGAAAGTTCAACGACCGGCACTTTCAGCACCATCCCCCTCCGGGTAGCGAAGAACAGGTACCTGTCAGCGCTGAATTCGCTGACCGGGATCACTGTTGTCACCTTCTCTTTCGAGAGATTCAGCAGGTTCACAATTGCCTTCCCCCTGCTGGTCCGTGAGCCCTCAGGAAGATTATAGACCTTCAGCCAGTATACCCGTCCGGTATTTGTAAAGCAAAGGAGGTAATCGTGGGTGTTGGCCACAAAGACCGTCTCCACGTAATCCTCATCCTTGGTGGACATCCCGATAATCCCCCTTCCCCCTCTCCGCTGCTGCCTGTAGGTATCGAGATCCATCCTCTTGATGTAATTCATCGAAGTGAGGGAAACTAACACCTTCTTGTTCTCGATCATGTCCTCATTTTCTATACTTGTTACATCGAGGCTGATACTGGTCCGGCGGGCATCACCGTACCGGGAAATCACTTCTTCTATCTCTTTGCGGATCTCTAATCTGATGTTATTCTCATCAGAGAGAATCTCCGCCAGCCTTGCGATTTCCCGCTCAAGAACTTCCTTCTCGTCCTGAATCTTCTTCTGTTCGAGGGCAGCCAGCCGACGAAGCTGCATCTGGAGGATAGCTGTTGCCTGCGGTTCATCGAGACCAAACCTGGAGATAAGGGTGTTTTTTGCCGTCTCAGCAGTATCAGACGCCCGGATTGCGGCAATTATCGCATCAATCTGGTCCAGGGCCAGCAGGAGGCCCCTGAGAATGTGAACCCGGTTTTCGGCCTTTTTCTTCTCGAACTCGCTCCTCCGGCGTATCACGTTTACCCGGTGAAGGACAAACTGCTCGATGATCGCGGGAAGGGAGAGATATTTTGGCTGGTTGTCCACGATCGCCAGGTTAATAATTCCAAATGTGGATTCAAGCGCGGTATGTTTATAGAGCTGGTTTAAGATGATACCGCCAACGGTCCCTTTCTTGAGCTCAACCACCACACGGAGGCCTTCCTTGTCCGATTCGTCCCTGATATCAGAGATCCCCTCGATTTTTTTCTCTTTTACAAGGTTCGCAATATGTTCAATAAGACGGGCTTTATTGACCTGGAAGGGAAGCTCGGTAATGAGGATTCGTTCTCCTTTTGTTCCCATCTCCTCAATTTCGGCCACTCCCCTGGTGACTACTTTCCCATGGCCGGTAGTGTAGGCATTCCAGATCCCTTCATTGCCCATGATGATGCCGCCGGTTGGGAAGTCCGGTCCCGGTATGATCTGCATCAGGTCTGCGACAGAAACGTCCGGGTCTTCCAGATACCGGCAGACCGCCTTGCAGACTTCAGTGATATTGTGGGGAGGCATATTGGTGGCCATCCCCACGGCAATCCCGCTGGAACCGTTGATCAGGAGGTTTGGCACCATGGCCGGGAGGACAGTGGGCTCCTGGAGAGATTGATCAAAATTAGGGACAAAGGAAACGGTCTCTTTCTCGATGTCATGGAGCAGTTCTTCGGCAATTGGATTGAGCCTGATCTCGGTATAACGCATTGCCGCAGCAGAGTCACCGTCAATAGACCCAAAATTACCCTGCCCTTCAACAAGGGGATAACGGTAGGAAAATGGCTGTGCCATCTTTACGATGGTATCATAGATTGCCGCATCTCCATGGGGATGGAATTTTCCCATTACATCTCCGACTACACGGGCGCTCTTCTTTGTGGGCTTGTCGCTGGTGTTGCCCATCTCCCACATGGAAAAGAGTGACCGGCGATGGACCGGCTTCAATCCGTCCCTGACATCCGGTATGGCTCTCCCGATGATGACGCTCATTGCGTAGTTAATATACGAAGACTTCATTTCGTCCTCGATATTAACCGGGATGACATGTGCCGCCGGTTTATAGTCGTCAACCTCTTCCGGCTGCTCAGATGTCAAGGTTGGTCACCTCCTTAGAATGCCTCTTTATGAAATCCCTCCGGGCGACCACATCTTCCCCCATCAGTTTCTCGAAGATTTCGTTTGCATAGGATGCATCCTCAATTGTAACTTGCTTGAGGACTCGCCGTTCGGGGTCCATCGTAGTTCCCCAGAGCTGGTCTGCATTCATCTCCCCAAGACCCTTGTACTGCTGCACGCTGGTACCTTTCTCCCCCATTTCAACGATAATCTGTTTCATCTCCTCTTCTTTGAAGGCATACCGCTCCTTTTTCCCTTTCGCAATCCTGAAAAGCGGGGGCTGGGCGATGTAGACATACCCTTCCTCGATTAACCGTCTCATATAACGGAAGAAGAAAGTTAGGAGAAGGGTCCGGATATGGGCTCCGTCCACGTCGGCATCCGTCATCAGGATCACATGGTGGTACCGCGCCTTGCCGGTGTCGAACTGCTCCCCGATCCCTGTTCCGATTGCGGATATAAGCGCCTGTATCTCTGCATTTTTCAGTATCTTATGGGGTGTGGCTTTTTCGACATTCAGGATCTTTCCCCTGAGAGGGAGAATTGCCTGGAATCTCCGGTTCCTCCCCTGTTTCGCTGATCCGCCTGCCGAGTCTCCTTCTACGATATAGATCTCGCTCTTCGAAGGGTCCCGTTCCGAGCAATCCGCCAGTTTTCCCGGAAGGCCGGAACTCTCGAGGGTACTCTTCCTCCTTGCCAGCTCGCGGGCATTCCTGGCCGCCTCCCTCGCCCTTGCAGCCGCAATGGCTTTTTCAACAATTGCAGCGAGGACTTTTGGGTTTTCTTCAAAATATTCGCTCAATGACTGGTATACGAGGGAATCTACTATACCCTTCACATTGCTGTTCCCGAGCCGCATCTTGGTCTGACCCTCAAACTGCGGGTTGGCCATCTTCACGCTGATGATGGCCGTGAGGCCCTCTCTGACATCATCACCCCTGAAGGTGAGCGATGAGTCTTTTATCAGGTTGTTCTTGCGAGACGAATTGTTGATAGTCCGGGTGATTGCGCTTCTGAACCCCTCGAGATGCGTGCCCCCTTCACGTGTACTGACGCTGTTTACATAGGAAAAAACGTGTTCTGAATAGCTGTTGACATACTGGAGGGCCACCTCCACATCGATCCTGTTCTCGGCATCCTTCTTTCCGAGGACTATCACTTCCGGATGAGTTGTCTTCGTACCAGAATTGAGATATTTGACATATTCTGCAATGCCGCCTTCGAAACAGAATGTCTCGGAATCCTGGGTCTTCTCATCGCTGATCCGGATACGGATACCTGAATTGAGGAATGCGAGTTCCCTCATCCGGTGAGCAAGCACGTCATAATCGAACTGGAGTGTCTCAAATATGGTATCGTCGGGAAGGAAAGTTATTACATTTCCTGAAAGTTTTTCACCGAATTTTTCAAGAAATTCGTCGCGGTCTCCGCCCCTGTGTAGTGCCTTTTCACCGTACCAGATCTGGTATCTCTCCTGGAGCTCTGCAAGACTCTCCTCCCTCTTTTGAAGAGGAACTGTGACTTTCCCCCGTTCGAATCTCATCTCATATGCGAAGCCGTCCCTGTACACCTGCGCAACAAGCCACCGGGAGAGAGCATTGACCACCGATACACCCACCCCATGCAGGCCTCCGGACACCTGGTATGTGCTCTTGTCGAATTTTCCTCCGGCATGCAATACTGTGAGCACAATCTCAAGTGCACTCTTATGATTCTTGGGCATTATATCGACGGGAATTCCCCGGCCATTATCCAGTACTGCGACCGATCCGTCATTATTCAGGGTCACCCATATGGAATCGCAGAAACCGGCGAGTGCCTCGTCAATAGAGTTGTCGACCACCTCATACACCAGATGGTGGAGTCCGCGGGTATCGGTGCTTCCGATATACATTGCCGGCCTCTCCCTGACCGGTTGCAGACCCTCAAGAACAGTGATATGAGATGCATCATAGGTATCGTTCATTACTACCCTCCGCTAAAAAACATGCATCAATACAAAAAACCAAATTCACACTAAGTATTGGTCTTTTATCCTCTTAATTATGTTAGTCGGGGATAGGAAAAGACTACTGAAAGTCTCCCAAATCCGCATCCTCTATCCCCAGGGCCTTGTCAATTGCGATAATAAGCCTGTTGAGGATCCTCATCACTTCCTGGGCTTCATCCTTATCACCGCTCCCGGGCTGGTGCCACACAATCCGCTTCCTGAGCATGGTCACAAGGTCGTCAATCTCCGTTCCCTTGAACTGATCGGGAACGATAAGTCCATCGAGATGATCTGCCGCCCCGTAAAATGCCTGATCAGAGCTTAATGCAAAATGTTTGCATATGAGGACGATATTTGTAATAAACCCCCGGCCGAATTTAGTCTCCATACAAAATGATGGGATTCATATAGAAAAAGCCTGCTGCTTATAAAATTTGAAAGACCCCAAACCAGACCAGAAGAGGGGTCAGGACGACTATGGCCATTCCGCAGAAGAGAAAACTCCAGTCGACCGCCTTTAAGGGTTTTTTCTTGATATAAAGATGGCTTTCCCGCCCGTACCCCCTGCAGAGCATTGCCATATATGTCCTCTCTCCCTGTTCGTATGATCTGATAAACAAAGTTCCAATAGTATAGGCCAGCTTCCGGATCCGGTAACGATAGGGAAGCGAATTATCAAAGGGATTAAAACACCTGGTCTCCAGGGACTGGGATATTTTCCTGTACATGTAACCGAACACGAACAGGTAACGTATCATCATTCCCAGGGTCAGGGTAAATTCTGCCGGAAGACCAAGCCTCCCTGCACCCTCCAGCAGGTCCTGAACCCGTGTTGTTGACGAGAGCAGGATCACAAACGAGATGCACACCAGGAATTTGATCATGAGGATGGTGGCAAATTCAATCGATTCCGCATATATCACAATTCCCGGAAGAATTTCCATGATCGGGGTGAACGTGGTATAATAACGGTTTTTAAAGAAGATCTGGAAAAAGATTAGAAAAAGGCCGAACGGGAGTATGATTATCAACCGTTTGAAATAAAAAACAGGAGATAGCCGTGACAGAGCCCATAGTATAGCGATTAACAGGGCGAAAATACATCCAACAGGATATATCATCGTTGTGTAGGGCACCGACACAACCGCGATAATGGCTGCAAAAGCCACGATGATCTTTACCCTGGCGTCAAGATTGTGGATGAAACTCTTTTTATACGTCTGCTTTTCCAGAAAAAAGAGATCTTCAATCATACACTGCCCTTATATGCCCGAAGGAACGAGGAAACCGCATCATCCAGGGTATATGCCATCTCTACCTCAATTCCATGATTCCGCAGCGCTCCGATCAGTTTCGGAAGGACCGGTACATCGAGCCTGACCGAACTTAATAATTCCTGCTTGATAAAAATTTCCCGGGTAGTTCCGCTGGCAACAATGGTTCCCTTATTCATAACATAGACATAATCTGCGATTTCCGGCACAAGCGAGACATCATGGGTGGAGAAGATCACAGTCATCCCGTAGGTGCGGGAGAGTGAATTGATAAACTCCACCAGATCCTTCACCCCCTGGGGATCAAGGCCTGCCGTCGGCTCGTCCAGAACCAGGATCTGGGGTTCCATGGCGATAATTCCTGCAATGGCCACCCTTTTCTTTTCCCCCCCTGACAGGTGGTGGGGCACCCTGTCCCTTAAATGTTCAATCCCCACCATTTTGAGCGCTTCATCAACCCTATGCTGCACTGTCTGGTCATCAAGCCCCAGGTTGATGGGGCCAAATGCTACATCCTGCTCCACGGTGGGGGAAAAGATCTGATCGTCAGGGTTCTGGAAGACCACCCCCACATACTTCCTCACCTGGCGGATATTCTCCCTGGTGACAGGCTCACCATGTATGAGAACGGATCCACTGGTGGCGGTAAGTATTCCATTAAAATGCTTGAAAAGAGTACTTTTTCCTGCTCCATTCGCTCCTATTACCGCAATTCTTGCATTTCTGGGAGCAATGAAATTCACCATGTCCAGCCCTTTCACATCTCCAGGGTAGATATAGGTGAGATCCCTTGTTTCTATCAGGTGCATTGAGAAAATCCCATATCTGATTGGAATAAAAAAATTAAATATCCTTTTATTCCGTTCTTGCCAGCACTTTCCCCAGCCCGAATGCAATAGCCAGGACGAGAAGCGTGCCTATCACTATGGCCAGTGATTCGCCCGTTTTAAGCAAGCCTTCTATTGAATAATCGGGAAATGGTGACTCGAATGAGTAGTCGTTTCCGGTAGCTTCCACCACTTCCTCCTCTGCATTGCCGGCCATCTCTTCATTCATCTCATCCCCCTGGATCTCCTTTGCACCGTATATGCCAAAGAAGGCACTCTCCAGCCCGTCCGGGTTGCTGGATGCAATATACGGGGCTGCAACAGCAATGACAAGGGCGATGATTACTCCGGTGTAAATAAAGGTTTTATTGTCCATCAGGCGCTCACCCCCGTCTTCCCGGGAAGAATATCGGGACGAGCAGTAAAGATAAGATACAGTGCCGCCGCAGTGATTCCACCTTCAACGATCCCGATCACCGCATGGTATAATCCCATGGAGATCAGGCCCAGTTCCAGCGGAAATGTTCCGGCAATTGCCATTTCAACCGCCGTGATCAGGGCTGCAATGAAGAGTGACAACCATGCGGCGACGAATGCTGCCGGGTAGGGGTTTTTCAAAATGCCCATCAGTCCCCGGTAACTGTAATAGCCCACGAACCCTCCGATGACTCCCATATTAATTATATTCGCACCCATCACGGTGAGACCGCCGTCACCAAAGATAACTCCCTGGACTATCAATACAAGTGTGAGCACAAAGATGGCGGCAAACGGCGAGCCGAGTACGATTGCCGCAAGGGCCGCCCCCATCATATGCCCGCTTGTCCCCCAGGGAATAGGGATATTTACCGCCTGGATTGCAAAAATACCCGCAGCCAGGATTGCAACCAGTGGGACTTTTTCTTCTCTCAATTCCTTTCTTGCCCAACGCAGCGAGAGGGCAATGAAGATCAGGGCTATAATCCAGTAGATAATCGCCTGATTTATGGGAATGAACGCGTCTGGTATATGCATGACTTCACCTTAGTAATACCAATAATAATATTCGTATTAACTAATGCTTAAAAAATGTTATTATTTGTAAATTTGGCGTACTCCTGTTTTTATTAGTATATCAATAAGATGATACATTTTAGGATTAGTAAGAAGCCTTCGCACCAGACGACCGGGTCTGTCCATGTCCCCGATAGATATGATATCGTTTATTATCCGGGGATCATTCATTACGCGTATAAACCTGTCCATTTCCACCCGTGTTATCTTCTGTCTCATTTGGAAAAGACGGAATCCCAGCTGGAGTTCTTTTCCAAAGTCTTCCTTCCATCCAGCTTCAAACCGCTTAAGGCATGCATCTGAAAAATCACCGGATTCACAGGCAATTGCAGCTGTGGCTGCCGCGTGCCGGGCAGACCTGACACCGGTATATACCCCTCCGCCGGAAGTGGGCTTGGCAAATCCTGCCGCATCACCGATAAAGAGCGTGCGATTCCCGTATGTCCTTGGCATAACCCCGAGAGGGATAGTACCGGTCACCATGTGGAGATTCCCGCAGCCGGCATTATCGAGAAAGGAGAGAAAACGAGATTTGACATCCCGGACTCCACATAACCCTATTCTTGCCTTTTCTTTCCCGGAGGGAATTATCCAGCCGAAGAATTCGGGCGACGCGTCAGGATACAGTTCCACATGCCTTGAGTCCATCCGCCTGCATATCTCGGCCTGTATACCCGCCAGGAAGACTCTGGCACGTTCCATACCCATGTCCCTTGCAATGCTGCTCCGGGGACCGTCGGCAGCTATCAGCACCCTGAATGGTATCTCCCAGCGGCCCGATGACCCCCGGGTGATAATTGACGTCCCCGTTCTCTTCGCATATGCGGTCCTGACCATTACGTTCGCACCTGCATCCGCCGCCCTTATGGCCATCTCCTGATCCAGCGCACCACGATCCACGATATAAGCCCTGGTTTCCCCAGCGTCAAAGCAAAGTTCCGATCCGCTGCCCGAGATAATTTTCGCTCCGGAAACACAATTCAGAATTGAACGGTCCGATACATTGCATTCCGAAAATGCCCTGACCGAGAGAAGACCGGCGCATTGCACCGGATAGCCTATGGTTCCGTGCTCCTCAATCATGCAGGTGGAAAGGCCCTGCTCTGCACAGGCACGGGCACATGCACTTCCTGCCGGACCGGCACCGACTACTAAAACGTCGTATCTTCTCATTCTTCCCTGTACAGATAGAGACGGACAGAGGTATCAAATCTCGGGCCTCTTTACAGCGGATGCTTGGCTATTCTGTCCCGGGTTGACTCACTATTCTCAGGATTCCCTCTTCCTTATTGATATGCGCGGGAATCCGTGGTGACTGATGCGATTCGTGTAATATTATGGGTTCAACGGTTTCTCCTATGAGATCTGTCCAACGATTGGTCCGGCTCGTTGGACAGGGGCCGATGGGTTTCCTGTTCATCCACACTTCCATGAGTTTATATGCATACCAGCCCTTCTTTGAGTATCTTTATTCGTAGCCAGGTCTTTCATGGCAGAACGGCAGGATTACCCGGAAAACCAGAAAAAGCGGCTCAAAATGAATATGGCCGCAAAATTAATGATAATTTTCCTTCTTATCACCATCGTCTCGTTCGGGGTGATCGGGTATCTTGCACTGGTCAATATGGACGCAATCTGCGAGATAGCAAAAGAACAGAGTTCTGAACTCGGTGCCACCGCCTCGGGCGACAGCATTGCCGCTCTTGAAAACCTCGGGGAGGTCGCCATCCAGCAGAAAGCGGAGGACGTTGCAGGCCAGATACAGATCTATCTCGAGGCACACCCTTCGCTGACGGCCGATGAATTCAAATCAGACCCGCAACTGACGGGGATTGCAATACAGGAAATCGGGGAAACCGGCTACACCTGCCTTTATGAACAAAATACCGGGATCATGAGGCTGCATCCCAATCCTTCGATGACCGACTACAATATGTGCGAGTTGCAGCAGAAACTGCCGTCATGGTGGAAGATCTTCTCACCCAGCCTTGACGGGAGCATCGTCGGAGGATATTATGACTGGGAAGACGAGGACGGAAACATCAGGCCGAAATTCATGTACATGGTCCCGGTGGAAAGCACAGGGTATATGCTTGCTGCAACGACCTATATCGACGAGTTTTCCCGGCCGGCAACTCTCATGAGTGCACGGATTGACACTGCGACCAACGAGACCGTGGATACGATAAACGGGCTCATCGGAAAGACCCGATATGTATTCCTGGGATTTTTCGTCTTCATTCTCATCATTGTCGGAGGCGTCGTACTGATCGTCTCCCGGGCCATCGTTTCGCCGATCAAAGACCTGGTCAGCGGTGCCGAACAGATCGGGAAAGGCGACCTAAAACACCGTGTGGAGGTTCATTCAGGCGATGAACTGGAGACCCTTGCAGGGGCGTTTAACAAAATGGCCTCTGACCTCTCCCTGTATATGAAACAGCTGCAGCAGACCACCGCCGAAAAAGAACGTATGGCAAAAGAACTCGAGATTGCGAAAGGGATACAGCAAAGTTTCCTACCCGAATGTGCCCCTGAGATCAATGGCATCGAGATCGCCGCCTGCAGCATCCCGGCAATGGAAGTCGGGGGCGATTTTTACGACTTCATCCCGATCGACCCGAATCACTGGGGCCTTGTGATAGCAGACGTATCAGGCAAGGGGATTCCTGCCGCCCTCTTCATGGCCCTCTCCCGGACGCTGATCAGGGCCAGCACGAAGCGGATCCACGCACCTGCCGAGGCGATCAGGGAGGCAAACTCCCTCATTGTCGACGATTCAAAATCCAGCATGTTTGTCACGCTCTTTTATGCCATCCTGGATACCGAGGAGAAGACCATCACCTACGTCAATGCAGGGCATAACCCCCCGCTGCTTATGAATGTAGGGGCCGAAGGTGATATTACACTCCTGAAAGCGGAAGGGATAGCACTCGGGGTGGTGGATGATATCGCTCTCCAGTCGGTCGATATACCACTCAAGCCCGGCGACATCATGGTGTTGTTCACCGACGGGGTGACCGAAGCGATCAATGAACACTTCGAGGAATTCGGACAGGAACGCCTCGTGAACGTGATCAGGGAGAGCCGCATGCTTCCGGCCCGGGAGATCAGGAAGCGTATTTTTGATGAGATCAACAGATTCGCCGGGGACCAGCCACAGGCTGACGATATCACCCTGATCATCATCAAGGCACTGTAAGAGTGCAGGATTATAGCCCCGGATACGGTGAGGGAGTCCGACTCTCGGGGAAAAACTCGAATTCCTTTACAAACAGGTCGGGGTGTATTTGAGAAACCAGAATCTTAGCTATCCAGACTTTGAGGAGGTTTATGCTCAACGTACTGACTGAGAGCGCACCCATAATCATGTCAAGTCTGTGGTGAAGTTCGATGTCCGCAAGGTCAGTAATTCCAGTAAAAGGCTCTACATTCTGGCTAATTTCGTGGTGTGCCAGATTCTTCTCCTCGGTCATCTGCAAAATAAAATTCTCCCGGTTCAGCAGTTCTCCCACTGTTTCTGATTCCCTGATCGTTTGCCCGCTGAGTTTCCGGGGCTCTTTACAGCGGATGCTTTGCTATTCTGTCCCGGGTCGACTCACTATTCTCAGAATTCCCTCTTCTTTATTGATATGCGCGGGAATCAGGGGTGACTGATGCGATTCGTGTAATATTATGGGTTCAACGGTTTCTTCTATGAGATCTGTTCAATGATTGGTCCGGCTCGTTGGACAGGCTCCATTGGATTTCCTGTCGCATCGGACAGCTATTTGATGCCATGGGCCAAATATCCTGATAATGGCTGCGGAACCACGTTTTGAGTGGAAACAGTGTCTTGTGGTGAGGGGCGATATCCGGATGAGTTGCGGGAAGATTTGTGCCCAGGCCGCCCATGCAGCAATCATGGCCTATGAAAGGACCGATCAGGTTACCCGGAAAAAATGGTTTTCGGAAGGACAGAAAAAAGTGGTACTCAAAGCAAAAGGAGAACGGGATCTCTTTGAGCTGAAGGTCCTGGCAGAAAGAGCGGGAATATCGACCGGCCTGGTCCAGGATGCAGGGCTTACAGAAATTCCCCCGGGCACATTGACCGCACTTGGGCTGGGACCGGCCAGAAGCGAGGACCTTGACAAGATCACCAGCGACCTTCCCCTTCTATGAAAAAAAGTTCACACCCTCTGGAAATCTCTCTTGGCATGGAGTATTATGTCACCGATACCCAGGGAACCGGCGGTAATCTCCGCTCTTCACCTGAAGATTTTGTGGTGGAGGAAATACCCTGTGAAGTCGGAGAAGAGGGCAGGTTCCTCATATGCCAGCTTACCAAGAAAGACTGGGAGCAGCAGAGGGCAGTGCGTGAAGTGGCGAAAAAACTGGGGATCTCTCACCGGAGGATAGGATGGGGAGGCACGAAAGACAAACATGCCCTTACGCGCCAGCTGATATCTATATATGACGTAACTCCAGAGGATATCGAGCGGCTGAATATAAAAGACATCAACCTGGAGGTGATGGGGCGATCAAAGAGTGCACTCTCCCTCGGATCCCACCTGGGAAACCGGTTCCGGATAACCATACGCAATACCTCTGCAGATGACCTCCCAAACCAGGTGGAGCTGGTGACTGCTGCCTGCCGGGAGGGAGTGCCAAATTATTACGGCATCCAGAGGTTCGGCGTGATCCGCCCGATTACTCATCTTGTCGGCGAATATATACTCCTTGGTGATTATGAGGGCGCAGTCTGCTGTTATGTTGGACGTGCCTGCCCGGGCGAACCATCCGAAGTGCAGGAAGCCCGTACCCTGTTTATGGAGAGAAGAGATCCGGTTGAAGCCCTGCATCACCTTCCGGTGCCGCTCTCCTATGAGCGAACGCTTCTCCATCACCTCTCCTCCCGTCCGGGAGACTATAAGGGTGCCCTTCTTGTTCTGCCTCCCAAGCTCCTTTCCATGTTTGTCAGCGCATTTCAGTCTTTTTTATTCAACAAGGCCCTCTCTGCCCGCATAGAAGAAGGGAGAGAACTGAACATTCCTTCTCCCGGAGACAGGCTCATCTTTGAAGGAGGCCGCGAAGACCGCGTGACAACAGGGAACATGAGGGGGGCAATGGAACAATGCAAACGGGGGCGTTGCCGTATTGCTATATTCATGCAGGGGAGCCGCCCGTTTTCACCCATCGGGCCGGATGATACTACAATGGCCTCACTTATGGAAATGCACGGAATTACTCCGGAACATTTCCGCCAGGCCTCGGAATACGTAAAAACCCGCTTTGAGGGAGCTTTCCGCCCTGTCTCGCTCAGCACGGACATATCAACAGAAATAAATGGAAAAGATCTTTCCCTTGCATTCTCTCTTCCGCCCGGCCAATACGCTACAACGATCTGCAGGGAATTTATGAAAGCCGATCCTATTGCAATGATCTGACTGGTTACCGGGCAAGGTGAATGAAATGCCAGGTTCTTCGAACTTTTTTATCAGGTGCCGGAATGCCGTTCACCGGCTTTCGGCGCCATGGTTGTAGCACACATCGTACTCGGTCACGAGATTTGTCCCGCACATGAAGTGGCTCTTCAGGGCAAGCCGGATCATATCCTCTTCGGTTTCGATATGCATTCCTCCCACCAGGGACGGGGTATCCGCCCCTCCCACGATGAATGGAAGATGAATAAGCCTTATTTCGTCCACAAGACGGTGATGGAGCATATGCCAGTTGAGGGTCGGCCCGCCCTCGACCATCAGTTTTTCAACTCCGAACCGGGACCGAAGTATATGCATAAGCAGCGGGAGGTCCACCCGATCCTGGCCACACATTACAACGCTGACACCTTTCTCTTTGAGTGCCTCCACCTTTTCATCCGGGGCGCTGGCGGAAACCGCTATCACTGTCGGGGCATCGGGACCCAGTACATTTGCATCAATCGAAATATCCGCCCGGCTGCAGGGGATGACCCTGATAGGGCTCTTCCCCTCCACATACCTGACCGTCAGGTAAGAATTGTCAATCCGGATGGTTCGTGAACCCACCATGATCGCATCATATTCAGCCCTGGTGTGGTGCAAAAGAAGCTCGGTTTGATGATCCATGTACTTCATCAGGATCTTGCTCGATGTCCCTTTCTTGAGGGTGAGTTTCCCGTCCACGGTGATCTCTGACATTATTAATACATGTGGCCTGGTGAGTGATTCCTGCAATTTCTTCCCTTCTTAGGGTTTAGTTTCGCTATGATGTCATATAGAATTTCGCTCGTTTTGATTGTCCGCAGACTGATCGATTAAGCATAATAGCGGATATATATGACTGGAATTCCAGCAAATCACTCTTGACAACAGAAAAACCAATATGATTTTCCCCGGATGGGAAGAGAGCAACTATTATTCTCCCTGATATCAATCTTATTAGCCATGAATATCACTGCGCTGCGGCCAAAATTCATGCGATATATCGAGCCTGTAGCAGAGATATTTTCAAGACTGGGTATAACGCCCAACCAGATCTCCCTGCTCTCACTTTTTTTTGGTATTCTTTGCGCCTACCTGTATTACAGGCAGGACTTTGTAGCCGGGAGCATCATGCTGTTCGTTTCAGCGGTGCTGGATCTTGTAGATGGCAGCGTGGCCCGTAAAACTTTCAAAGAAACCCGTTTTGGCGCGGTTTTCGATTGGATCGTTGATAAATATGTGGATGCGATTGTTCTTCTGGGAATCGGCCTTTCGGGGATAGCCATTCTCAGCAGGATCATTCCGGTTGCGCCGGCGGCGGATTTCGGCATAGTGGCGGTGGCCATCATCGGATCATTGATGAACACTTTCATCAAACCGGTAGTGTACGCAGAAACAGGGTACGAAGAGCGTATTCATGGAAAAATCGAGGATCCGCTGGAAGGTGTCGGGTTCTTCGGCAGACCGGAAACATACCTCGTTCTCCTTGTGGGAGGCCTATCAGGATACATATGGGTATCCGTCATAATCATTGCGGTCTGCACAAACCTCTCTGCTATCCAGCGTATTATTTATCTTTACGGAAGGCTTTCCTGACTTCTCCAAGGTAGAGTTTTATCAGATCAGCGGCAAAATCCGCCAGGCCCGGAATTATACGAAAGAGGCCGTATGCGATTCCGACAAGCAGCAGAAGAGCGAGAAGCTCAGCGAATACGTTATGTGCCCAGAAGAAACTCTCAAATCCGATTTCGCCGTTTCCGGCAATTTCAGGAAGCCATGGAAACCACTGTTCCGTATAGGCGATGATAACGGTGGTATTCCGCAGGATATTGAGCACATAGATGGTGGGCACGACGATCAGGAAAGCCAGCACTTTCTGACGGGTGCTGGTGGGAACTGCTGCAGCCACCCCGAGCATTATGGCAATAGCCTGGATTCCGGTGCAGGCCAGGATAATTTCCACCCGAAATCCGTTTCTGATAACCATGTTCCAGGCAGTAAGCACGGTTGGATAATCCAGGGCATTGAGCACCCAGAGTGTCTGGCCTACCACTACGGAGATGAGGATATCGCCAAGCGGGGTGAATGCAAAAGGCGCATAGATCAGGAATGCAACAGCCGCCGCAGTGGACAACTGCATCATCAGCCTTTCCCGCGCAAGAAGATATTTTATGGTGATTACCAGGAAAGGGATGGAGAGAGCAGCGATCAGGGGATACAGAAAGTTATTTATCGAGAGGTAATAGGGGATCTCTGCCAGTAAGAAGAGAACCATCCCGGTCCAGCCAAGTGCCGCAAAATATTGTTTACAGCGCCCCGGAATGAGAAATGCAAGGAAAAATATGCAGGAGAATAGGACCAGGAATTCCTTCATTCAATATGATTCGGTGTTTTTGCTAAAAAAAGCATCGTGATGTGGCACAAATTCTTCCCGTTCTTGCTCAATCGCAAGGGTTAATCTTGTATGCTTCCCCATAGATAACCGATGTTTTGTCCGGAATGCAAAAGCCTCATGATCTCCTCGGCAGGTCAGTTGAAGTGCAGGAAATGCGGGTATATCCGAAAAATCTCGGACAATGACCAGATGCAGATAAAAAAGAAACGCAGCGAGAGGGAGATTGTCATTGTGGAAGATGAAGCCCAGCTGAGAACTCTTCCCACTACACCGACAAAATGTCCCAAATGCGAGCATAACCTGGCATTCTGGTGGATGCGGCAACTAAGATCTGCAGATGAGAGCGAAGTTCGGTTCTTCCGCTGCTGCAAATGCGGACACACGTGGAGGGAATACGACTAAAAACTGGAATCATTTACCAGAAAGAAAAAATTATCCCATTTCTATCTTTTTTCTCACTTTACTCGCCTGTATACAAGAATAAAGCACAACAATTAATTGCAATTCCGGATTATTATAATGGATTTGCCAATGTCCGGATCTCGCGAATCCGGGGATGTCTGAAAAATTGCGTTATTTTGGGGATAATATGGACGATAAAAAGTATATGAAAGCCGAAACCAGGAGTTATTTCCCTGACCGGTCTTATAAGGAAAATTCGTGGGCCGGTGATTATCATTCCATGTACCAGGAATTTTTGGAGAATCCGCTCGCATTCTGGGATTCCATCGCCAGGGAACTGGAATGGCATACCCCGTACACGGGCATCAGGGAATGGAATTACCCCCATGCCAGGTGGTTTCTCAATGGAAAGACCAATATCACCTATAATTGCCTTGATCGCCATGTCCAGAATGGTCGCCGGAATAAAGTAGCCCTCATCTGGAAAGGAGAGGATGGTAAGGAACACATATGTACATACAGCCAGCTGTCCCGCGAAGTAAATCGTCTGGCCAACGGGTTGAAGAGCATTGGTGTGAAGAAGGGTGACCGGGTGTGCATATACATGCCCATGGTCCCGGAACAGGTGGTTGCAATGCTGGCCTGCTCCCGGATAGGTGCAATACATACCGTGGTATTCGGAGGGTTTGGCGTAAATGCACTGAATAACCGGATTGTGAGTTCCGGAGCCAGTGTTGTAATCACGGCCGATATGACCATCCGGAGAGGGAAGAGAATCCCCCTCAAAGTTGTGGTGGAGGAGGCTATCATCAATGCCCCCAGCGTGGAGCATGTGATAGTCCTTTCAAGGGATAAGGAGCAGCCTGTTGAAATCCACCCTGAGATTGAGCTCGATTACCAGGAACTGGTATCCGGAATGTCGGCGGAATGCGAACCCGAAATGATGGATGCAGAAGATACCCACTTTATCCTCTTCTCCAGCGGCACCACGGGAGCCCCGAAGGGAATTGTACATTCCTGCGGCGGATATATGGTCGGGGCATATTATACCTGCAAGTACGTTCTGGATATCAAGGAAACAGATGTGTACTGGTGTTCTGCTGATCCGGGATGGATCACCGGGCACAGTTACTTAGTATATGGCCCCCTTCTCATGGGAGCCACCGTGCTGATAACGGAAGGAACTCCCGATTATCCCGATCCCGGAATCTGGTGGGAGATAATCCAGGACTACGGGGTGTCCATCTTTTACACCGCTCCTACCGCTATCCGGATGTTCATGCGGTACGGTGAAGAATGGCCGGAAAAATATGATTTACGCTCGCTGCGAATTCTGGCATCTGTCGGTGAACCATTAAATCCCGAGGCATTTGCGTGGTTCTACAGGGTAATCGGAAAAAGCAGACTCCCCCTTCTGGACACCTGGTGGCAGACCGAAACCGGCATGCACATGATTACCACAATGATTGGCGAGCCGATGAAACCAGGGTTTGCAGGAAAGCCAATCCCGGGGATAGTGGCCGATGTGGTGGATAAGTATGGCAATTCCCTTCCTCCGGGTAAAGGAGGTCAGCTGGTGATAAAAGAGCCTTGGCCTTCAATGATGAGGATGGTGCTCAATAACGAGGAACGCTACCGCAAATACTGGAACACTATCGGCAAATTCTATTTAGCCGGAGATATGGCGGTCAAAGATGAGGACGGGTATATTATGATCATCGGCCGTGCTGATGACCTCATTATCGTGGCCGGGCATAATATTGGGACCGCTGAGGTGGAATCCGCCCTGATTTCACACCAGGCGGTCGCAGAGGCGGCGGTGATAGACAAACCCGATCCTATCAAGGCCAATATCATAAAAGCATTCGTTATCCTGAAACATGGCGTGGAACCCAATCCGAAACTCCAGAACGAGTTAAAATATCATGTCAGGATGACACTTGGTGCCATTGCCATGCCTTCCGAGATCGAGATCGTGGACATCCTGCCAAAAACCCGTAGCGGAAAAATCATGCGGCGTGTCCTGAAAGCCAGGGAGATGGGCATCGACCCCGGTGATGTTTCCACGCTTGAGGGTTAACTACCCAACTTTTTATATACTGTCTTGTGGCACTTATAAACATGAAGGTCAAGCCAGAGGATTCTCTCAAGATTGAAAATATTGTTGCCTCCGCAAAGGTGACTGATTATCTTGATCTTCCCATGCTTGCGTCACAGATCAAGGATGCTGAATACAATAAGAAGAGGTTCCCGGGCGTCGTCATACGGATGCAGAATCCAAAAATAGCGGCATTGGTCTTCGGTTCGGGAAAAGTTGTCCTGACTGGTGCAAAGAGCGTCGAGAGTCTGTCAGAAGGTCTTGAGATACTGGGGAATCTGCTCCGCGATTTAGATATCGATATCCCCCACGAACTTACGTATAAGATACAAAATATTGTGACTTCTGCTGATCTCGGTTCAGGGATCAACCTGAACAAGATTGCGGTGGGGTTTAATCTTGACAGAATTGAATACGAACCCGAACAGTTCCCCGGACTGGTATACCGCCTGGAAACTCCAAAGGTGGTCGTTCTCCTCTTCGGTTCCGGGAAGCTGATAATTACCGGCGGTAAAGAGCCCGAAGACGCCAAGAAAGCCGTCCAGAAGATTTTGAGCGACTTGAAGAATCTCGGGCTCCTATAATTATTCCACTTTGTTTGTATTTTTTTATTTCGGAAGGTTTATAAATAAATGTAAAATAGTTAATAATAATATTTTTATATATTAATCTCTAATAATAGAGATAGTACGGGTGTATATTTTCATGAGATCCAAGAATGTATTGTATTTTACCCCAAAAGAAGAAGAATTTGCTAATCTTCTCATTAAGATTGGGATGAAAAGGAATGTCGCGAAAGTTCTCGTATACCTTGCCCATACACCGGAAGCCACTTCCAGGGATATTGAGCGGGGAACGGATCTGCGGCAACCCGAGGTAAGCATAGCCATGGCTGCCATGATTGAGCAAAAGTGGGTAGAGAACAGGGAGAGTAAAGCCGAGAACAAAGGCAGGCCTGTAAAAATTTATCGTCTGGCTATGCCCATCAGTGAAATCATGGATGTCATTGAGAAGGAGAAGCAGGAACAAGCCAACAACCAGTTGAGTATGATCAAAAAGCTTCGCAATTATATCTCCTGAATTTTTTTTGATCCCTTTTACGTTTCACCGTTTTAATCATTTTATCTGACTGTTCAGGACAGATGCAGCATCCAGAAACTCCCTGATCATGTAAAACCCGGAAAAATTAAGTATTCAGGCAGAGTTTTTGGCCAATTTTCATGTCGAAAAAGTGATAGGCGAATTATTGCATCATTGAATCAGAGCCCTGATGGGTTTATGGCGCGGCAATCAGAGCCCTGATGGGTTTATGACGCGGCAGGCACCGGGTTCACCGACCAAAACTGTCGTCTTTTCTTTAAATTCGGTAAAGAGTCCGCATCCCAAAACACCGGCCATTACAGTGAGGAGCGCTTCTAACCTCTCGGGATCCTCTATTGGCCCAAATGCGCAGTCAAGGATAAAATTCCCGTTGTCCGTGATAACCGGACCGTCCTTTTTTACTCCTTCCCGCAGTATCGGCTGACCTCCCAGATCTTCAATTGCAAGCTGGACCGGCTTTACCATAAAAGGGATTACCTCTACCGGGACGGGACCATTAAGTGTGGGGGTCATTTTCCCAGGATCCACCACAATCATCAGTTCCTCCGCCGTAGCTGCCACGCATTTCTCCCTTACAAGGGCTGCCCCCCTCCCCTTAATCAGGCATAACCTGTCATCAACCTGGTCTGCTCCATCTATAGCCCTGTCGAGTATTGGATACTCGTCCAGGGTAGTAAGGGGTATATGCAGGTCACGGGCGAGTATTGCCGTCTGGTACGACGTGGGGACACCCATGATGTCCAGCCCTTCAGAGATACGCAGTGAGAGCCTTTCCATGGCATAGAACACCGTGGACCCTGTTCCAAGCCCGAGCACCATGCCATCTTCAACAAGTTCTGCGGCATAATATCCTGCATCGCGTTTTGCGCGATTTACCGCCCCGTCATTCATGGGAGATCCATTCCCCTCATCATCGTATTATACATACTATTCATTAGTCCCCTGTCAATCCCCGCAAAAGAGTCTGTGCAACTCTTTATTGGCCGCAAACGCGGTGCAGTCGAGAGTGATAGGGGTAATGGAGATGTTCCCTTTTCTGACCGCATGCACATCAGTCCCTTCCTCGGCATCTTCGATGAGCGGGCCGTTTATCCAGAAATATGGCCTCCCCCTTGGATCCAGACGCTTTTCAACCCCGGTTTCAAATAATTTATGCGCAAGCCGGGTCACCTCGTACCCTCCACGAACAGAAGAGGGTATATTCACATTGATTACATCTGCATGTTCGGGAAATGCTCTCTGGAAAAACCTGCTGCAGACCTCCCTCACCACACTTTTCGAAGCCTCAAAGCTCTGCCCATGGAAACGTGGATCATCAAATTTATCTCCCTGATCCTCTACCTGGAGAGAGAAGGCAATAGCGGGTGTGCCCTGGTTTGAGGCCTCAAGAGCGGCCCCGACGGTGCCCGAGGTCATTATGGACTCAAACGAGAGGTTCTCGCCGATGTTAATCCCGCTCACCACAAGATCCGGATTGATGTTGAGGGCGTAAAGACCGATGATTACCGAATCCGTAGGCTTACCACCTACCGCATATGCCCGGACATTATTTATCTCAATTTCATTCGCCCGTATTGGTTCAAATATGGATATTGATCTTCCCACCGCACTTTGCTGGGTTGCAGGCGCCACTACGGTCACATTTGCCACAGGGGCCAGGGCGTCGTATGCCGCCCACAACCCTGCCGAGTTGATGCCGTCATCATTGGTGAGCAGGATGGTTGGTTTCATTCTATATGCACTTGGTGGAGAAGGCAAAAATATGACCGATCGTCAGAGTAATGTCGGGAGCCTTCCAACAGATCAGGGATGAAAGCCCTTCTGGCTGAATATACCATCTTCCATGACCCTGAACTGGCGCCCGAGGGTGAAGCGATGCTCGGAGTCCTGAGAGAAAGTTTTGAGCGGTGCGGCTACCAGGTGGTTTCGCCTGAAGGTATTGATTTTCTTGGTGAAATCACTCGCCTTGCATCTTTTTGCGATTTTGGACTCGTGATTGCTCCTGATCACCTCCTTTCACGCTTTACTGCAGCCATTGAAAAGCTGACCCACAATCTCGGTTGTGGAAGCATGAATGTGGCAGTATGCGCCAACAAAAGGCAGACATCCAGGATCCTTGGCCAGCACGGAATACCTGTCCCCGAAGAAGTACAGGAAGGTCGTAGAGTAATAAAGCCGGACACAGGTTGCGGATCGATCGGTGTCAGGCTTGGATCAGGGCCCCTGGGAGAGGGTGAATTCGGACAGCGGTATATCGAGGGGGAGCACTTCAGTGTAAGCCTGGTGGGAAGCAGGCTGGTGGGCGATGCATGCCTCTATTACTCCGGGAATCCACCCCTTGTCCTGGCCCTGAACCGACAGCATATCACTATTGACGACAGGGGACACTTCTGCTACCAGGGAGGAGAGACACCAGTGAATGATCATAAACAGTACGATGAAATCGTGGCTGTTGCCCAAAAAGCCGTCAGCATTCTTGGGTGCCAGGGGTATACCGGAGTAGATATCGTGCTCGCAGACCGCCCCTATGTCGTCGATGTCAATCCACGCATCACAACCAGCATTGTGGGGATTGTTGCGTGCATGGAAGAAGAGATTGCGGACATCCTTATCCGGGCTTCGCGGGGAGAAGCCCCCGAAACAGTCCATTTCAAAGGTAAGATCGGGTACGACCGCCATGGGAGGGTAATTTCCCCATGATTGGAATCGATATCGGAGGCGCCAATTTAAAAATCGTTGATGAGCGGGGAGTCCACATACATTATTGCCCTCTATGGGAGGAAGCCCCACTGGGATCGATATTGGCGGGATACCGGGAATCGGGCGATGAAAATGCTGCGGTTGTGATGTCAGGGGAACTGGCAGACTGTTTTGCATCAAAAATGGACGGCATACGGTTTATTGCCGATTCGGTCAGGGAGATCTTCCCGCATGCAGTATTCTATGGGACGGATGCCCATTTTCACAATGATGCGGTGCCTGAACTGGCTGCTGCAAACTGGCTGGCATCAGCAGATTTTCTCCGCAATCTTTACCCTGATTCCCTCCTTGTGGACATGGGGAGTACCACGACCGATATCATCCCTCTCACAGACTTCCCTTCGCTCCTTGGACTAACCGACATCGACCGGCTCCGCAGAGGCTACCTGGTTTATTGCGGCCTGCTACGGACCACCATCCCTGCGCTCATTCATGAGGCCCCTGTGGGGGGCATCGCCACTCCTGTGAGCACCGAATATTTCGCATCCAGTGCAGACGCCCACCTGGTCCTTGGCCATATTACCCAGGGAGAATATGCCTGCGATCCGCCGGATAGAGGGGGGAAGGATTTGGACGATGCCTACAGACGGCTTGCAAGGGTTGTGTGTGCCGATCTTTCGGAGATAGGCATCGAGGGAGCCATAACAATAGCCCGCACTTTCTGGGAGGCCCAGAAATCGCTCATACAGGATACGGTAAGAAGGGTGAAGGAAGGAGGCGGCACCAGAGACGTGATTAGTGCAGGTATCGGATCGCAAATAATGGCAAAAACCCTGGGAGGGACAGATATTGGCGGGCGTTTCGGAGAAATCTCGGACGCACTGCCTGCATTCGCGGTTCGGGAGGTGGCGAAACGGGACGCTGGGCACTTGCAGTAATTCTGCTGGCAGGTTCGCTGCTTATTACTGTCCTCCTTTTCTGCCTCGGAATTCCGTTCTTCTTCCTGTTTCTCTTTATACCGCTCATCCCGTTTCTCCAGCGGGAAAGAGAAGCGAAGCGGTGTCCGGTCTGTGGCTGGGAAACGGACTCCGGCCGAATCAGGTTCTGCCCCTACGATGGGACGCTGATCATTCCCTGCGAGGAGGGGAGACCGAAAGAGTGATCACCGACAGGGGTATCCGGAAGCCATATATCTCCGTGCAGGGAATTGGCCCGAAATCACGGTTTGCGTAATTCCTGACTGTTCCCCGATCAATAACTATTCCCATCTGTTCAAGCACCCGTGCCGTCCGGTTGTAGGGCATATTGGCCGAAAGGGTGATGCAGAGATCAATAATCGGTTTGCCAAGTCTTGTATCAGGATAGAATGGTTCGTGTGCTGAGGACACCTTTCCGCATTGACGACACTGAAAACGTTTTACATGCACATAGATGTCTTTCGGTGTGCCTGCGTCAAGTATACAGGCAAAATGTTTGCTTTTTGAATCATATCCCCTGACTTCACCACCACAATGCGGACATGCCAAAAGATCTTCAAACTTCGCCCCGTCCATCTTCACTATCGCCGAGTAGATGATGTCCACCAGCATACTCGGAACCAGATATTTTCGACTCATTCTGCGCGACCCTTATGGATTGATATAAATTCTTTTCCCGACTACTTTACTTTCCGATATAATAAATTCCTTTTTAACTTCATTCCACTATTATTCATCAAAAAATAATAACTAGATCAAAATATTTTAACATATCGCTACCGACGGATCATTGTCAGAGGTTATAGAATGGATATCAACTATGTACAGACCACCTGTCCATACTGTGGAACAGGATGCACATTTAACCTCGTGGTTAAAGACGGGAAAGTTGCCGGTGTTTCA
>DATKYO010000094.1:0-34624 GCA_035528475.1 Methanoregulaceae archaeon
TCCACGACGCAGGTTGGTCCGTAGAAGCCTGCATAGCGGCGTGCCGATTCACGTCCGATCAGCGCTTCGGCCTTCCCTATTCCCTCTACGAATGCATTGACACTTTTCCTGAATGCCGGGTCCTCGTCATAGAGGATCTCCATGACCACCGGGGTCTGGTAGTGCTCGACAAAGGGGTCGTCCTCGGGGCGGACTGTCTTTGTCAATGCTTCAAGGACTTCGAAATGGGCTTTTACCGAATTGGTATGGAGAGAGAATACCGATTTTGACTGCTCTCCGATCGGCTTCATCATCTTCACCGCATCGAGGTATGCTTTCGCATCTTCGATGACAAATGCCTGCCCCCGCTTTTTTTTGACCATGCCGACGTCTGCATTCTGGGCAGCCATCGCCTCATTGACCATTTTTTTATAGAGTTCTGACATGCTACATTCCCCACATATTTACCTGTCCGGCCGCTCGTGGTCCGGATCGTGTATATCTTCCACTACCCTATTGTACTATATAAAAACTGGGCAAAAATAATGGAATTAGTATATTGATGACATGACCGACCCCGGAGGATGTGGTGGGTGACGATCAATTCAGGCGAATGTGACATAGTAATCATCGGTGCGGGCCCAGCCGGGCTTTTCTGCGCCCTGCAGGCGGCCGGAGCTGACGGCACGAACCTGAAAGTGGTCGTGCTCGAAAAGAAAGCCACCTGCGGGAAAAAACTCCTCGTCACGGGCGCCGGGCAGTGCAACCTCACCCGTAGCGGCGATATCCGTGAGTTCTTTTCGCACTACGGGGACCATGGGACATTCCTGCGCCCCGCCCTCCTCGGATTTACCAACAAGGATCTCATCAAATTCTTCGAGAGCCGAGGGCTTGCCATGGTTACGGATGCCAACGGGAAGGTCTTTCCCGCGACAAGGAAGGCGTCTGACGTGCTCGACCTCCTCCTCGCCGAATGCAAAGAGAGGGGCGTGGAGGTCCGTTGCAGCGAAGTTGTCCTCCGCATTGAAAAGGTGGAAGAGGGCTTTTGGGTGACAACCGAAACTGCCCGCTATTCCGCACCACATGTCATCATCGCGACCGGCGGGGCGTCGTACCCCGCCACGGGCTCCTCGGGAGACGGGTACCGGCTCGCGGCCGGACTTGGCCAGCCGGTGACAGCCATCCGCCCGGCCCTCGCGGCCGTCTACGTTGAGGACTATCTGTTCCCGCACCTCGCCGGGATCTCGTTCGGGGGTGTCCCGGTCTCGCTCTTCCGGGACAACAAAAAAGTCAGCCAGTTCACCGGCGACCTGCTGTTCACCCACGCGGGCCTTTCCGGTCCTGTTATCCTCCACCTTTCACGCTACATCGCTGCCGGGGACGTGCTGAAGGTCTCCTTTATCCCCGGGATGGACTGTGAAACACTACAAAAAGAATTGATAGAAAAAATCACCGCCCACGGCACCCGGCAGGTGAGGACCATCCTCTCGGACTACCGCCTTCCCGATCGGTTCGTAAAGGAGTTGCTGAAGCAGGGGGGCATCCCCGCGGATCTCACGTGTTCGCATATCTCAAAAAAAGCGAGAAATACGCTCATTGCACACCTCACGGAATTTCCCTTCAGGGTGAAGGCCGTCGGAGGGTTTGACGAGGCGATGGTGACCGCCGGCGGCGTTCCACTCACCGACGTCAACCCGAAGACGATGGCATCAAAACGGGTGCCGGGCCTCTCCTTCATCGGCGAGGTACTCGACATCGACGGGGACACCGGGGGCTACAACCTCCAGGCCGCGTTCTCAACCGCATTTGCCGCGGCACGGGCTATCACCGCCGGGAAGAGCGGATAACTTCTGCTCCAGCACGGGTGATATGCCCGGTCCTCTGTAAAGCATCGTCGCAACGAAGGGCGTTCGTTCGGGCCTAACCCTGCGGCAACCTCATCCTCTCCGACCTCGCCAGCGCTCTGGGAGGGTTCGACCGTTCTCACGTGCGTTCCCTCCGAGGAACACAGCCGTTCCCGTCGGGTGGGGAGCGAAAAGAGATTTCCTGGTTTTGCTGCCAGGGGATCGATAGAAGGGACTCGCCGTGCCGCTGGCCCCGTCAGCCCCTATGGGAATGATTGGTGAAGCACCGCATTCTCCCTTCTGATTAAATCGGACAGGGACAGAGAGAACCGAAAAAAAATGAAGAAACGCTCTCCCTCTACAGCCTGAAGAAGAAGAGGTTCCAGTAATTGACCCACCATGCCAGCATGAAGAGTCCGATGACAACGAGGGTGTAGTGGACCCTGTGCCACATGGTCCAGTACCGCCTTCTCCAGGCCTGAATGACAAAGAGAGCGGTCACCACCGATAAAAGCACGGCAATGACCGGGACAGTCAGGACAGCGACCAGGGTGGGGGGGGCCGTCTGGTCCCACATGTACGACTGGATCAGTGCACCATCGCCTGTGACTGCCGGGAGGAGGAAGAGCACAAAGACAATAAAGAGAACAGATGTCGCTCCCGCAACCATCCTGGCATAGAACGGCATTGCTGTCTCTTTTTCATCCTTTATCCTATAGACCCGCCTGCATATGGCCATGAGCGGCCAGAGAAGAACGGTCAGGAGAATCGCGATGCCTGCATCTTTCAACACATCGGTGAACGGGCCGGTGGCATACCACGGCACCCGTTCGAATGCGAATACCGGGATATTCTCGAGGCAGAGGAAGTCCACATCGCCCCCCTCATCCTCATGAAAAACGACATTTCCTGCAAATGTCGGCTTATCGCCTGATTGTGCAAAGACTCCGGGAGCAAGCTCGAGATACTCAGAGGCAGGCTTTCCGCTTCTCATAAGGAAGATTGTTCCTTCTCCTCCCTCTTCGACCTGCATCTGTTGAGGGGGTGTGAGGAAGAATTCGAATGACCTGTAATTATGGCGTGTGGACTGGTATGTCCCGGTATATTTGCCGACAGGTGCAGGGGAGTCCAAGACCTGTGCGGGTTTTTTAGATCCGGTGACGGGATAGAAATGATCCATATACTCCATCAGGAGATCGTTTCTCGCTTCATTCCCTCCGGGACTGTTGTACGAGACAAAAAATCCTGATTTCCTCTCCGGAATCAACACAATCTGGGAATGGAAGGTGTCGGTGTCCCCTCCATGGGTGATAATTCTCTTGTTATTGAAGCGGTTTTCGTAAAACCCGAGGCACATACTGCTTACACGGGGATCGTTGGCAAATGCCGGTGCATGCATGAGGACGGCAGTCTCTTCTGAGAGGATCTCCACGCCATCCAGGGTTCCGTTCTCCATATGCATAGCGAGGAATACAGCCATGTCTGTGGCAGTGGAGCTGATGGTCCCTGCAGGGCCGATGACAAAGACGGTGTCCGGAATAGCGATGTTTGCCCCTCCCGAATAATGATAGCCTGAGGAGAGATTTTGGGCTGAATCTGGCGGAAGTGTATATGAAAAGTGTGTATTCGTCATCGAGAGCGGGGCGAGGATATTCTCCTCCAGGTACTGCTCATACGAGATTCCGGTCACATCCTCGATGATGACCGCTGCGAGGGTCGTCCCATAATTTGAATATGATGTGACGGTCCCCGGGGGATACACCCTGGCGGGGATGTTCTCCCTGCAGTATGTCCTGAATGAATAGAGATCCCCGACATTTGCAACGGCGAAATGCACCTCCTGCTCCTCAAACCCGGAGGAATGTGTCATCAGGTCCCGCATTGTCACCGGCTGCCCGGGATAGGTGTCGGGGAGGGAGAAATCGGCCAGGTAGGTATTGACGTCTGCATCAAGGTCAATTTTCCCCTCCTCTACCATCTGCATGACACACGTCCAGGTGAACAGCTTGGTAATCGATCCGATGTGAAAGAGTGTCCTTTCAGGATCAATGGATGTTTTATTTGCAATATCAGAGTACCCGTACCCTTTTGAGAAGATGAGTTCCCCATCCCGTACGACAGAAACCGTAGCACCCGGTATATTGTACTCTGCCAGTCCCGCCGGCACGGCTGAGTCAAAGAATGCCTCTACATCGCCGAGATTGTCGAGATCGTTTCCGGGGGCGGATCCGGTATCGACTGCAAGCACCGGTGAGCATGTAACAAGGAATAGCCCTAAAAACCCGATTATACACGTATGGAGTATCCGGATTCCCCGGGATTTTTTAAAATATGAGTGTGCGGGATACATTTCTTCCTGTAATTTCACTCTTTTTACTATTAAATTGGTTGAAATGGCTTGAATGAAATCAATATCTGCATTCCCTGCTCTTTCTCGTGGTCAACCCATCGATCATCATTCCGGATTTTACTGTCCCCAACCGGTTCTTTCAACCCTGGGCATGGGTTCGGAAGGGTTTCATGAGTTCGAATCATATCCCTCCCATAAAATTGTATTGAGATTAACTATTGGTCGTTTTTTTATAGGGTTCAAGAAGTCGAATATAATTGCCAGTCTGTATGCAATACCCTTTCTCAATCAAAGAATCCAGTTGTAATTTAAATTCTATTGGATCTAACATGGTGGCTTTCAATGCTTCATTTATTGAAATTTTAGAATCAGCTCCAAAGGTATCGTAACATTTGAAATATACCTGACGACCTTCAGTTGTCAATTCGTACATGTGAGATACCTTCATGGGGTACGACTGCAATTTTTCCGCTTTTCTTCTCATTGAGAACCATAAATCAATAACATATCGTACATCTTCAGATTTTATTTCATGGCTTGATTTCAGCCTGGCATAAGCCGATGCGAGTTTTGGGATGGCATCGCCAATATTCTGGATATATGGTCTTTGACCGGCGGAATAACATTCCTCGCGAAGATCATAAATTGCCTGGTACATCATATCCTCAACTGTTTTATTGGGTTTTGGGACAAGAAGCAGTGAATCAAGCATATGTGCGGTGATGATATTTGATTCAATTTTCAAAACATCAAGATAATCCCTCGAAATGTCCTTTTTCGACACATTTCCAATCACAATAGGAATGTCGGATATGGTTTTTTCCGGTTTTAATATCGCTAAATTCATCTCTCCTTTTGATTTGGTGAAATCGCGCTCAATTTTTGAGATGTAATAATAGTATTCGGATTTCACTTTTCGAAATTCGGGAGGAATAATTCCAAGCGGCTTTCTGAATAAATCCCATTGATACAGTTTTCCATAGATTGCAGATTTAATTCCCCCCATATTCTCTCTAATTGGAGGAGATGAAAAAACGAAGAGTGAAGAACAGCCCGCAATTTCGTTTACTTCTTCCGCTTCGCCCTTGAAAGGATAGGTAAAATATTCAATTATCTCACGGAAATCCAATAGTTTTCTTCTCTGAACCAGGGGAGCCGGATCAAATAATTTCCAGTTATTTATTTCTTTTAATTTAACCCAGTTATCTGCGTATTTGTCGAAAACCAATGTTTTTTCATCAAGTATATCCACTTCAACAAACTGGTGTTCGGGTGGTGGCGATGATTCAGTATGATAAATTTCTTTTTTGCATGTTTTCAAAAACGGGGAGGGGTGGAGATAGAAATATTTTCCATCCTTCGTATCATATTGAACGAATCCAATATTCGCATATTTTTCATTACACGCAAGTTCTCTCTCAACAACCGATAATTCAGAGCCAATCCACCGGTCGTTTAATGACATGTAATTGAAGTTATTATTCTAGCCGAATATAATGTGATCGGAACCATAATTTTTCAGATATTTATGACGCGGCCACAGGCCGTTGCCGATTGCAGGGAACTCTGATGGCGAGATCCACATGGCTATGGTACAGCGAAAAGAGCGGGCATAGGTCACTCCAGCTGCTTTTACACAACAATGATTTCATATCCCGCTTAGATAACTGTTCCTGTTATTGAGGAAATCCCGATAAATCCTGTAATAGTCCGTATCTTCGTATTCGACTTTCCTTATCGGGATATAATCGAAGCTGTAGATGTCGGCGTCAGGATAGGCAAGAAGTATCGGCGAGTGGGTGGCGATGATGAACTGTGCATTTCCTGTGGAAGTGAACCGGCGTAACAATTTCAGCAGTTCCAACTGCATTTTAGGCGAAAGGGCGTTTTCCGGCTCATCAAGCAGGTAAAGTCCTTTGATTTTAAAACGATTCTCAAAAAATGCCATATGAGACTGGCCATGGGATTTTTCCATGAGTGAGGCATCCCCAAAATAGGTCAGGGAGCCTGGGTCGGCCCGGGCCCATTCATCAAGAATTTCCGCAAAGTGGCGGAAGATTTCCGATGCAAAAAAAGATCCCGGGACTTTTTCCCCGTTCCATTCAATCTTTATGGATTGAGTCAGCTCATCCTCGTATTTATTGGGATTGTACCTGCTTCTTGCCTCTTCTTCCCAGATATGAATATTGCAGTGCCGGGCGATTGCTTTGAGAAGTGTTGATTTCCCGCTTCCATTTTCACCGATGAAAAATGTCACGGGTCTGAAAAACTTTATGCAGTCGGTCTTATTGAATATTTCAAGATTAAACGGATAATATTGTCTCGTGGGAAATGTGTGCGGGAGCAGACGGATTGATTTTACATGCATGTCATGAGATACTTTTCCTTGATCAATATATATCACTTACACAGCAACCCTCACCAATTAAGGAAAATTCTGCCTGCACCCCAGCGTATACGCTCGTACCTTCCCTTTATCCCATTGTACCAAATTACAATGTGCAGGAAATTCAGGTGTGCTATAAAGTGAAAATTTTCACTAAATTCCAAAAGTGCCCTATAAGTGAAGCGGGATTAGCCAGATAAAAGAAATAAAAAAAAATTACCGGATCATTCCGGATTCGAAGCGCATATCTTTCTCAAAGAGGGTTATCTGTCCGTATACTGCCGTCAACTCTTCATACTGCAGCTCTGATGCGAGTCCCATATTCAGGACGTAGAGAGTTCCCATATCCGGATCCTCAAACGGTATGCGGGCAAGGATGTCGACCATACCTTCCCGTGCCTGAACGTCCATGAATGCTGATACCGAGCCTTGAGCGGGCTGGTCGCCGATCCCGGTAAGACGGATACGGTAATCCGATGTGACCGGATAATCGCCGGTTGCCGAGACGAACCGCTCACTGGCTGCAGTGCTCACCGAACCGCCGGATATATCGAGATCACTTCCCATCTCCACCCGGTTGCAGAACTGGGGTAATATTTCCGATACCTGCGGGGCGAATGGGCAGGTAAATACTTCGCTCGCGAGACTGAATTGTCCCGCACTATCGAGCATGAGATTCTCGCTTGATACAAGGCGACCCGATGTATCGGTGGTAAATACGATAACACGCTGGGCTTCAATATTGGAAGTCCCCTGTAATTTGTTCCCGGTGTCTGCAGAGAACTGTTTTACGTAATCGATAGTCCCTGAAGTAGCAGATGTGGATTCAGAATACACGGTTTCATAAAGAACCCCGCCCCTGCTGGTATTCCCGTTTCCTCCAAATAACTCTTCAAGGCCTATATTTCCCGGCCAGTAGCCTATATATCCTCCGCCCATCGGAAACGAGGGGTTAGGATAGGTGAGACCAGAGCCCAGCGGACTGGTCGAAGTCTGCCAGGATGTTTCCTGTTTCTCTGAGAATCCCCCGTTTACCTGTGCGACGATGCTGATACTGATTCCCTGGGTTTCGGGGGGTGATGGAATGGAGGGATCTGCACACGCGAAACCAATGGTCATGGTGAACAGGGCCAGGAGCCCAACAATAAAAATGACATTTTTCCTCATCGCTATCACCTCATCAAATGATTCCGGCAGCCGCTCCTTCGATAGTGACTCCGTCAGTAAACGAACCGGCAACCGCATACTGGAATGCAGGGCTAGTTCTCTCGGAATTCCTTGCAGTTTCTATGCCATGGACTGCCCTGCTGATTATACGGTTGCTCCCTGATGGAATGAACTGGGCAGCGGCAGCGCCTTCTGCTTCGATATCGATCGGAGTCGTAATCACACCATTACCGGCTGCGCAAACTTGGATAATATCATCTATATAGCCGCCATTCCGGAATCTGGTCAAGACCCGAGCATAATCATAGCCATTTTCAGTCTCTGCGGTGCTAATGGCGTTACCGTCGCCGCCCCCACTCGTAATAACGTCCACGGACTGGCCGGCAACAGCACCATCAAGGGACACTTCAGCAAGCCCGGTAAGGTCAACCTCGCCGGCAGCAGCTACCTGGATTGTATCGATATTGCCGCGTCCATCTAATAGAGCCCGGGTCCTCGCCTCGTAACTTTCAGTCTCTGCAGCGCTATTGGCGTAACCGCCGTTTCTTCTCTCACTATGAATGAATGAGGACTGGCCAGCAACCGCTCCCCCCACATCGATAGAATTGGAGCACAACGTTCCATCAACCTCACCGGCGGCAGCTATCTGGATGGTATCGATATTGCCGCTTCCATCTAATTGAGCCCGGGTCCTCGCCTCGTAACTTTCAGTCTCTGCAGCGGTAATGGCGTTACCGCCGTTATTACCCTGAATGTCCGAGGAATGGCCGGCAACAGCACCATTAACCGACACTTCAGCAAGCCCTGTAAGGTCAACCTCACCAGCAGCCGCTACCTGGAATGTCTGGATACTCCCGCCCCCTGAGTATCTTGCCTGAGTCATCGCCTCATAACTTTCAGACGCCGCGCCGCTAAGGATTTTACCGCGTTTTTTACTCTGAATGTCCGAGTACTGGCCGGCAATAGCACCCCCTACATCAAAAGAATTGGAGCACAACGTTCCATCAATATCCCCGGCAGCAGCTACCTGGATGGTATCGATATTGCCATTCCCTGTGTATTCTGCCCGAGTCATCGCCTCGTAACTTTCGGTCGCCGCGCTGCCGAAGATGAAACCGCCGTTATCACTCTGAATGTCCGAGGACTGGCCGGCAACAGCACCATTAACCGACACTTCAGCAAGCCCTGTAAGGTCAACCTCACCGGCAGCAGCTACCTGGAGGGTGTTGATATTTCCCGCCCCGGCAGTCGATGCCTGCGTCATGGCCGTGCTTCCGCGGCCAGTGGCCGTGCTGCTTGCCCATCCGCCGTTAGATGCTGAAATAGTTGAGGACTGTCCGGCAGCGGCACCGGCAGCATTAATGCCCATGAAATCTACCTCACCGGTAGCCGCTCCCTGTATCGTATCTATCGACCCCGCGTCAGAAAGATGGGTATCAGTCGATGCCACATCGCCTGCACCGGATACCCCAAGGCTCCCTGCAATAGCAGTCTGCCCATTCATTGATGTATCCTGACCGGCAGCCACACCTGTTCCGCCTGCAACCGCCCCCAGGACCGTTTCAATTTCCGCATTACCATAAGCAAGAGCGCCTGTACTTGCGGTGTTCCCGTTTGCATTCGCCGCACCAGATCCGACAAACACCATGTCTCCACTGGCTGTGGTTGCCTGCATTGCCGTGGCTCCGTTGGCGTCGTCGGAATCCTGTGCTCCTACCTGGACATTGGCTGTTGCACCGGTTGCAGAAGCAATCGTCACGGCGACGTTGCCATTGTTATCGATCGCCAGAGTCCCGCTGTATTCTCCGTTATCAGTTACGCCGCCGAAATCATATGTCTCGGCTGTTCCGACAGCACAACATACTATAATGAATAGCAGCACAATACCAGCTAACGCTCTTCGATTCTTATTCATGATTCCTCCCATCATCAATAACCACTCGATTTTAATTCGACTTCTTCTTCTTTTTTATCGTAGACAATTTATCTGTGTTTCATTATAACTGATATACCCACCTATTCAATCCTGTGGGAACGAATGAATAAAAATCCGACATCTCGTTATCCGGTTCCTTCCAGGCAATGCATACTTTGATTGAATGAATGTATTGACAGGAAATCGATAATCAAGGTTTTTTCCTGTGGATAAATATGAGATGAAAAGATATATTCCGATTTTTTCGTTCTGCGTGTATTATGATTGTCGGAAAAGCCGCCATTATTGTGCCTGTGGACATGTTCAGGTGAAACATTCGGCAAAATGGCCTCCGCTACCCCGTGGAAATGGAGGGGCCCTTCCACTCTGCTCTAACAATTTTCCAGAAAATTAGCCCTTAATTCTCGTTTTTGGCCATCTTTTAGGATTAATGTATAGCGATCTTTGCAGTTTTCTCTTAAGGGATCCGCAAGAGAAACGAAACTCATATTTTCTTACCCTGTATTGTTCTTTCAGAACCCTGTTGTTCAAAAAAGGGGGAGATAATGTGACGTCTGTTCGATTTATATGCCTGGCAATTTTCATTATCCTGCTTTGTGCCGGCTCTGTACCGGCATCCGCAATAATTCCGGTCTATGCCTACCGGGGAACCGTAACGGATCTTGATCCCGTAGAGGAGACTCTGACCATCGAGGCCACCCACCAGTGGGGTTGCACGTATGAAGAGGATGATGTCCACTGCATGTGGAGGGAGATCGATCCGGAGGAGATGCAGGCAACGGTTCCGATGACGGAGGTATATTCTCATATCGGGATAGGGGAAATGGTCGAAGTAACCGGCCTGCCGGACTATTCCTGGAAGGGAGTCGGCCTGCTCACCCTTACTGAGTCAGGGTGGTACATGGCCACCGATCTCTTCGGCGACCTGAGCTATCTTCCTGCTCCCCTGGTGGAAGCATATGGTATCTCTTTCACGACCTATCCCGACTGCGACAGCTGTTCGGGGTCAGTCTGTTCGGCCGATTACGCATCCGTGACGATTACCCGGTTCGGGCAGACAAAATGGGAGGGTTCCCTTGCTCCGGGAGAGGAATATACATATTATGATACGAGGGATTTTACAAGCGTGTATATCCGGTTCCTTTCCGGTGAGGCCTCTTCCAGTGAATGCCAGGATGGTGATTTTCCCTTTAGCGGACCTCAGCCTTTCTCCAGTTTTATCGTTCATATCGAGCCGTCGATCTTCGCCCACAAATCATCTTTTATCCTCACCTCGTACCCTGACGGTGCTACGGCATACCTCGACGGGGATTACGTGGGGATCACTCCCCTCTTCATCTCCGGAATCGATCCCGGCCAATACAATCTGGTTGTGGAGAAGGAGGGCTATGAGCCCTGGGATGACGGCATCATGATTCGGGAACGGACCACTTCAATGAGTATTCGCCTCCGTGCCCTCTACGGCAGCCTGGATGTGCGGTCCGTTCCATCGGATGCAGAAATTCATGTGGACGCGATACAGGTCGGATTCACTCCCCAGTTAATAGACGGAGTGCTCCCGGGGACTCATACCATCACTATTTCAAAACCCGGATACTATCCTGCCGAGAAGACGGTATTTGTATCTGCCGGAGGACGGTCGTTGATATACAAGAGACTCCGTCCCGGCGCGCTTAATTAGAAAAAACTGGCGAAATGGGAAGCCTGGCATGGATTCCTGCCAGTATTCATTCCCCAATTTCAAGGGCAGCCGAAACCGGATATCCTTTTTTTCAAAAAATTATCATGTTTGCAAGTGTTTCTGGGCAGGGGCGGGAATCAGTTTACCAGGAACAGGATGTTGAAGCCGCGATCACAATGAGACTCGCTATTTCGCTGGCATGCCGTCATCGGACAGGAAGCGTTTCGTAGGTTCAAAGCGGTAACCCGGGATATGACGAAAGTAAAAGCGGCATATAGGGCAACAAGGTAAGCCCCGAACTGAGCTGTATCTCCCCCGTATTCAACCGCTTTTTAATCAGGGTAAAGATCCGTGGATTTCGAAATACCCCTCATTCATTTCCACATAGGTTTTTTCATTATTGATCCCGATAATAGACTCCATAAAGGATCAATTCGATTTCCATGCTGGCGTATCTGACGTACTGGTACCTCCTCCCTGTAGGGATTCTTATTGCAATTCTTGCCATGTCAGCCGGCATATCGGGCTCGAATTTCTGGATTCCCGTCTACCTGATATTCCTCGGGCTAGACGAGAAGATAAGTTTCTGGCTTGCACTCCTGACTATGATCTTCGGGTTCGGTTCCGGGATTATAAGGAACGTAAAAGAGAAGACAGTGAACTGGTATATCGTGAAAGAATACCTGAAAATTGCGGTTCCTTTCGCAATATTCGGAACAATACTCATTCCTTTTGCCCCTGTGCAGCTCCTCCTCCTCTTTTTTGCAAGTTTTGTCTTCCTATACGGCGCGTACCTTTTGTACCGCTACTGGTTCTCTTACAATGAAGAAGAGGCAGCAGGGCTTCAGAGGCACAACAAAATATACTGGAAACGTGCGGCAATAGGCGGGTTTTTGAAAGGACTCATCGCCACGGGGACAGGAAAATTGATCATGCCGGGTATTCTCGGTCATAGCAGGATCCGGACCCCAGCAGAGGCTGTCGGCTCGACGGTGCTGATAATATTCGTGGTAAACTTATGTGCGTTACTCTTCCGCCTGACGCCAGAATTTGTGCAAAGCCTGGTCATTGAAAAAGACCTGATATTTTCCATCATGATCTGGGTTGCACCAGGGGTGATCCTGGGAGGACAGATTGGTCCCGCAATTGCGGGTAAATTATCGGTCAAAGAGATGCGGATTTATGTGGGGGTCCTGCTGCTGGGTGTTGCCATCCTGATTTATCTGCGGGCCTTCATGATATTCTGAAACGGAAGCCAGGAATAAGGATATCATTTCCTGGTATGCATTCAACCACGGATCAGGATGATATGCAGGAAAATAAAATGTGGTGGATAATGGGAGGATTCTGGAGTGTGTTTTCTGGAATC
Organism: Methanoregulaceae archaeon; assembly: GCA_035528475.1. GTDB lineage: Archaea > Halobacteriota > Methanomicrobia > Methanomicrobiales > Methanospirillaceae > SD8. The sequence goes on from DATKYO010000094.1 coordinate 12,713, forward strand.
AAAAATTGGTGTGTACACGGATCGCATTCCTGAGACGTTTTTGATATTGCCAAAAAGAAGTTTTTTGATGAAGGAATTAAAAAACTTGGCAATTCACTGTATGTACGGGATATTCCATTCCCGGAAACATCTACATGCTGCAGGATCTGCCCTGGAAACAGGATAAGCCTGCCAATGAATGAGACCTGGCGAATATGGACGAAAATGATACGCGGCAGAGGATAAAAGAGGCAGTCCGGAGGATGAGTGCAGCCGGGACAAAGGGTGATCTTGGCGGGGTGATCGCACGTGAACTTTTGAGGTTCTCATTGTATGATCTCCAGGTGATGGGCGGGATGATCAGGCGAGAAGTCGATAAGCTGCCCCAACCTTATCGCGAGAAGTTCCGGCCGTATTTTCAGGAGCAGTATTTCGGATATTACCACCGCTGTGTTGCCATGTACCGCTCCGACACTTTTGCCCGGATGCATGATGCCATCACCGATACGGAACTATTCGGGAAATTCTGTGCCATTGTGGACGAGGGGAGCTTTGCAAACCTGGATGGTTCAGGGACCGACGTCTACTTTGAAAATCCACTCTATACTCTGTATTACTACCTGATCTCCGGTTTTGCGATGTTTGTGCTCGATGAACCCGGTCATCCGGTGGGGACTCCTTTTCCGGGAGGTTTCGAGGTGGAAAAGCGGGGAAGCGAATATTTCTGTCCGATTCGTGAGAAGGAAGAGGACGTAATATTCTCTATCTGCAATGTCTGCCCGGCAAAGCAGCTGGAAGGGGTGTGAATTGGTTTACCTGTTCTGGCATGACTGGTTGGAATGAATCGGCCCAAAATCTTTTGTATTTAATGAATAACCACGATATATATCTATAAAAATAAAATATTTCAAGAGTCCGTCTTTAATTTTCTGCCCGTTAGGGTTGACGATAGTTTTATCTGTTTCATGGCAATAAGGATGAACACACCGAGGTGTTTTTGTCATGAGAATGGCTGAATTGTATGAAATGAGAACGAGTGGCAATGTTGAAGGATTGCTGACTGCAATCTACGATGAGAATGAGTATATCCGGTCTGCCGCTGCGGATGCGTTAGTTGGATATCCCGAATTAAAGGTGAAAGATACACTGGGCCGGGTCAAGTTCGATGACCCGGTGCTACGTGTCCGGGAAGCAGCGACCCGGGCGCACCTGATGGTTGTCCAGGCAACAAGAATAGAGAAAAAAGAATAAAGCAGTCCGCTCAAATTTTTGCTTCCGGCTTTTGACTACCGGGAGGTGTGCATCATCATCATCGAAAAGGATTCATGCCCCGGGAATCTCACGAGGGAGCTGGCTTGGCAATCCGCATCAGAGACAATGACGGGAACTATGTATTTTTTATTGTTTCGAATGGCTGAAAAAATGAATATTTCCCGGTTCAAAAGAAAACCGGCTCTCTCTTCCCGGCTAAAAAAATTCACGTTTATTCTTCCGTTTCCTCAGTCGATGGCGGAGTGGTATACACCTTCCAGACAAATCCTGCCGTACAGAGGATGATCAGCACGGCAAGCAGGATGGCACTTCCTATATTCTCAGCAATGTCTGTTGAAACCGTGACATTCATGCCTGCCATGTCGTTGAATACGCCAATGACCAGGGCCACCACGAAAAACAGGAAGAACCCCACGAAAATGCCGAGGATGACTGCGGCGGTAAGTCTTAATACACTGGGATTTTGGGATTTTTCAGCCATAGAATCCATATATACTCCTTTAATATTTAGCAATTCGCTTTCATTTGAAGGGAAGGATACGAGTACTTCCGAAATTGAGAGTATTTGCACTGCCTCTTATTTCCCTGAAAATATTCACTTCACGCCATCTTGAGGGATGTACAACTTCTTATATCACGGAGAAAATATGAGAAATCAAGGAGAAAATATGAGAAATTGGATATCTTCCGGTTCAGGGACAAAGAAACTATCCTGATCTCTTTTTACACATCAAAATTCCTGAGAGCACTACACTTCCTATAGCAATGACCCAGCCAAATCCGGGAGCCACGGTGGGAGCAGCTGTCGGGGTCGGTTCCTGTCCGACTGGTTCAGTAGCGAGGTAAATGCTTCCTTTTCCAGCCAGAGAGCTGGATCCCAGCCACACTATCCCGTCTCCATCAATATGGATAAAATCGACAAATGTGTCAGGGGAGATGGATGACAAAGCCATGGTCTCCGGATCAAGCACCACGATCCTGTCATCTGCGATGCCTTCCGCCACTTCCCATGCCACGCGGTTCTTGTCAGCAGCAAGTGAATTGAAGCTGGCTCCCTTGTCGGATTCAGACAGATTTTCTGTCACTTTCCCTGTAATGGGGCTTAACAGGCGTGTCTCTCCGGTGGAGATTGTATACAGGCAGAGTTCACTGTAAAGCTCTCTTGGCTTCTCCACGAGGACGTTTTTCCTGTATAGCGCAAAATCGCCGCCCAGGGCGGTTCCGAAAACATTTTCCGTTGTATTGTTGTCAGATTTGCGGGCAAATACCGTGGTGGTGTCCCCTGTGCCGGTTGCATACAGGAGGAGATTCATGGTGTCTGCATCGGTATAGAGGATATAGTCTCCATCAAAAGCGATACCTGCGGCGTCGATGGGGCTTATAGTGGGAATTTGAGTGGTGTTACCTGTCCGGATATCATAGAGCATGACCGAACTGGCGAATGAGTCGTGTACGCTCTCGGACCATATCACACTCTCCCCGGAGATCTTCGGCCATTCAGCACTTCCTGATTTCCTGATGACGGTTATATTCTTCTCTGAAATTGAATAGAGAAATATTTCGTTCGGTATATCTGCAGGTGCCTCCAGCTGCGGTTCGCTGAACCACACCGCATAATTGCCATCTATGTCTTCCCCGGTGAGAGTGGAATCAGGCCCGGAAGTTGCAATACGAACCTGTTCTCCGGATGATATGGAATAGAGCTGGATAACCCGCGTTGAGTTCTGGCGTATGGCGTCGCCGATCGATCCCGAGTAAATGACATAATCCCCCGAGATATCGGCATATATGGCGTCAAGTTCCGTATCGGAGATGATATCAAAGTCCCATGAGGGTCCGGCCGATACCTGCCAGGCCAGAAGGATAATGAGGAATGCGCCCACGGCCAGGGGGCATGATGTCCTGAATCGTTTACTATCCATATCATATCAGGTCAATTGGCAGTCACAAATACGTGCTGCTTTTTGACCAGGCCCCGGGCATCTTCGGGGCAAGGCAGAGGGCTTTCCTGACTGTGCAGTGATATATTCCCTGTTACGGGTTTTTCTTCGTTCAAATGCGGTTATGCTTTGTTCTTTACCGGTTATGAGTCCATATCCAAATCATAGGTACTTTATCAGGGATGCCGGATTACACCAACATCAGGGAGATGATAGATGTGTCGACGAAATCCGCGATTCATAGCCATGATATCCTGATTGTCGGTGGAGGACTGACCGGCCTCCGTGCTGCCCTGCAGGTTTCAAATGCAGGCCTTGACGGAGCAGTTCTCACAAAAGTGCATCCCCTGCGTTCCCATTCGGTCGCTGCCCAGGGGGGTATGAATGCATCGCTGGGTAATGTGCCGGGTGAGGGAAAAACCAGCGATTCATGGGAAAAGCATGCTTACGACACCGTGAAAGGTTCCGATTACCTGGCTGATCAGGACGCGGTTGCACTGATGTGTAGGGAGGCCCCTGCAACCGTGGTCGAACTGGAGCATATGGGGATGGTGTGGTCCAGGTTGGAGGATGGAAAGATCGCCCAGCGGCCATTCGGCGGGGCGGGTTTCCCCCGTACCTGCTATGCGGCCGATCGCACCGGGCATAATGCACTTCATACGCTATACCAGCAGGTGCTGGCCAGGAACATTCCCGTATATGAAGAGTATTTCGTCACCTCGCTGGTAATCGATGGCGGACGATGCACGGGTTGCACAGCGGTGGAAATTATGACAGGGATTGTCCACGGCTTTGTCTCCAGAGCAACGCTCCTGGCCACCGGGGGGTTCGGCAGAATATACAGCCGATCCACAAATGCACTTATCAACACCGGTGACGGACAGGCACTTGCTCTCCGGGCCGGTGCCCCCTTAAAAGACATGGAATTTGTTCAGTTCCATCCCACAACCCTTTACGGGACCAACATCCTGATGACGGAAGGAGCCCGTGGCGAAGGCGGCATATTGGCAAACAAGGACGGTGAACGGTTCATGAAACGTTACGCCCCGTCATCGGTTGACCTGGCCCCGCGTGATGTGGTGGCCCGGGCAATTGAAACCGAGATCGCGGAGGGGAAAGGATTCGAGGGAGGGTATGTCCAGCTCGACCTCCGCCACCTGGGATCGGACCGCATCAAAGAACGCCTGCCGGGGATACGGCAAATCGCGATTGATTTTGCCGGTGTGGACCCGGTGGAGGATCCTGTCCCGGTCCAGCCAGGACAGCACTACTCCATGGGAGGGATTGACGCGGACGTGAATGGGGCAACACCCGTCCGGGGGCTGTATGCCGCCGGGGAGTGCGCCTGCCTCAGTGTCCACGGGGCAAACCGGCTGGGAGGAAATTCCCTGCTTGAAACGGTCGTATTCGGGCGGCTGGTGGCAGACGCACTTATCAGGGATGCAGGGGGGATGCCGGAGCCGCGGGTCGAAGCGGTTGAGGCGGCAAAGAACGAGGTTGAGCAAAAAATCAGCCGTATATTGGGGGGAGAATGGGGGGGAAACCTCTTCTCCATCATGGATACTCTCAAGCAGACCATGTTTGCAGAGTTTGGAATCTTCCGCAACGCCGGCTCGATGCATGAAGGGCTTTTGGCAATCAGGAATTTGCAGGAGCGGTTTCTGCAGGTCTCCCTTGCGAATAAAGAGCGGGCGGTGAACCAGGCACTGGTCCGCTACCTGGAACTGGAAGGGATGCTCATGATCGCAGAGGTGGTGGCCCGCAGCGCCATGGCCCGCGAGGAGAGCCGGGGGTCCCATACCCGGATTGATTTTCCGGAGCGGGACGATTCACGGTTCCTGAATCATACCCTGGCCGTAATAAGGGACGGCCGGATAATGATTGAGTATAAACCGGTTACCCTTGGGATGTTTGAACCCGAGGAGCGTGTATACTGATGAAACTGAAAGTATTCAGGCAAAGGGAGGGGATGGATGCTTCCCGGTATGATACCTTCGAGATCGCTGAAACACCCGGTATGACTGTTCTTGGTGCACTATTCCGGGTCCAGGAGCAAATTGATGACACGCTTGCATTCCGGTACTCATGCCGTGGAGCCGTCTGCGGTTCATGTGCCATGCTGATCAACAAGGTCCCCCGGCTGGCCTGCCGCACCCAGGTAAGGTCACTTCTCAAGGGGGAACAAAAGATTTCACTCTCGCACTATCCTGCCCTGGATGAGACAGTTTCCTGGAATCCTGGTAAGGAAGTACTGGTTGAGCCGCTTCCCCATCTCCCTGTTATCCGGGACCTGGTAGTTGACATGAGTGCGTTTTACCGGTTTTACCGGATGCTGGATACGGTATTCAGGCCAACCGATGAGAATCCGGTGAGGGAACGCCACATGGAGCCTGTAGCGGTGAAAGATCTTGAGCTGTACACGAACTGCATTCTCTGTGCCGCCTGTTTCGGGAGCTGCCCTGTTGACGAAAAAAATCCAAAATATCCCGGTCCGGCGGCTCTTGCCACGCTCTACCGCTTCCGCATTGATCCCCGTGAAGATCGGGGAATGGAACGCCTTGAACAGGCGAATACCCCGGATGGATGGTGGGCGTGTGAGTTCCATGGGAACTGCCGGAAGGTTTGTTCCCGTGGAGTGCCGCCCATCGTGGCAATCGGCCATGCCCGGCAGGAACTTGAAAAATCCGGGAAAAAACCCGAAAAAACGGGGGATACGTGAGCATGCGCAAGGAGAGAGATTCGCTTGGCGTGATGGATGTACCCGATGAGGTGTACTACGGCATCCAGACCACAAGGGCCATGGAAAATTTCCCTGTCAGCGGCCGGCGGGAGCGTCCCGAACTCATCCGGGCATACGCGATGGTCAAAAAAGCGGCGGCTCTCGCCAACATGGAGCTTGGCACCCTTGACAGTGAGAGGGGTAAAGCAATCATACAGGCCGCAGATGAAGTTCTCAACGGAGACCTTGCCGACCAGTTTCCTGTTGATGTCTTCCAGGCCGGCGCAGGAACTTCATTTCACATGAATGTCAATGAAGTGCTTGCAAACCGTGCCCTTGAGATCATGGGAAAGTCAAGGGGGGACTATTCGTATTTGAGCCCCAACGACCATGTCAACAGGGCCCAGTCCACGAATGACACCTTCCCTACAGCGTCCCATATCGCCATCATCATCCAGGCAGACCGCCTGGATGCAGTCCTTGCGGATCTGGCAGGTGGGCTGGGGAAAAAAGGGGATGAATTTCGTAATTTGCCCAAATCCGGGCGCACACACCTGATGGATGCCCTTCCGGTGACCCTTGGAGATGAATTCTTCGCATACGGATCAGCCGTTGCAAGGGCAGCAGAGAGGATCCGGGAAAGGCGGGACAGCCTCCTGGAGATCGCAATGGGAGGAACCGCCACCGGGACCGGGGCCAATACGCCTCCTCAATTCCGGGAAAAGGTAATCGCGAGGCTTTCAGAGATAACCTCTCTGCCTCTTGTTCCTGCCCGCGACAGTCTCGAGGCATTGCAGAGCCGGTCACAGATGGCGGCATTTTCAGGAGCTCTTAAGGAGCTGGCCCTGGAGCTCATCAGGATAGCAAACGATCTCAGGCTGCTGGGCTCAGGTCCCACCACCGGCCTTGCCGAGATCGTGCTTCCTCCCGTGCAGCCCGGATCATCAATCATGCCTGGGAAGGTCAACCCGGTCATGGCCGAGTGTCTGAACATGGTCTCGTTCCAGGTGATAGGAAATGATACCGCGGTTTCGTTGGCCGCCCAGGCAGGCCAGGTGGATCTCAATGTGATGACGCCTGTGATGACGTACAACATCCTGGAGTCCCTCGCCCTGCTCGAAAGTTACCTCCCCATCTTCCGTTCCCGGTGCATCGATGGCATTATAGGGGACGAAGAACGGCTTCTTGCATATATCCGGATGAATCCAATACTTGCCACCCTCCTCTCACCGAAGATCGGGTATCTTAAATCGGCCGAGATTGCAAAAGAATCCATAAAAACAAGGCGATCCATCAGGGATATCTCGATTGAGAAGGGTATTCTTACAGAAGAGGAGGCAGATGCCCTGTTTGACCTGCACTCAATCTCAAAAAACCGGTACGGAAGGAGCGAATAACCTGACGTTCCACTATTTATGCAACGTGAGGCGGGTCGCACAGATAATCCATAATCCTGTCAATTACCTCGGTATTCCTTGGCAGGTTGATATGGCAGTACATGTCGGGACAGAGTCCCAGCTGTTGGGGATCGGCCGGTAATACATCGATTTTTGCTCCCGGCAGGTAGGAATCGCGGTGAGGGACAATCCCATCCCCCGAGTACGTAGTCTCCAGCTGACCTTCTGTATTCAGTTCCATTGTCCTGCCACCGAAACTGGGAAAAAAACTTTCGGTGCCGGTTGTATTTGCGGCAAGGATGATCCGGTAGACGATATCTTTGCGGACCCCCGCTTCTTTCAGCCTGGTCATGGCCGGACTCCCGGGCCGGAACTGCTGGACGATTATGTCTTTTTTCGGATCATAGTTGCGGGGAACAAAAACACCTTCAAGTTTTTCGATGATTTCGCGGCCATGGCGGGGATGGTTAAACAATTCTGCCAGGGATGATCCGTTGTTTGGGGGCCCAATACCAATAAGCTGCCTGACGTTTTCCGTGCGGGATTCGCCGTCAATGACCTCCAGCATATACCGGCCAATACAGGTCCCCATTGAGTGACATATAATATCTATCGGACCCCTGTATCCGCACGTGTCACGCTCTGTTGATATGTAACGCCGGAGAGCGTGCGAAATTTCTTCAAGGGAAACATCCTTCATAGCAGCATGGTCAAAATTCCAGCATGGGACGGACTCTTCCTCCAGCCGGATGACAAGGCCGTCCCAGATTGCGGGATTGCTCTTCCACCCATGGACCAGGACCACAGGATGACAGTACACCTCCATATGTCAGCGCTTCCTCACCATAGTTGTTGGGAAATAATTCCAACCGACGAGGGCGAATCCGGGAATATAGCCCTTCTTATTGGGCATGAGGATAAAGGGGATATAACCCCGGTGGCATACGAACGAAAAAAGATTATTCTGGTTTTTTCGCGCTGATCTTGATGCTTTTTATCGATTGCTTTAATTTTTTTAGTTCCATCTCATCGGACATTAAATCCGCAAGTATATCTTTTATATGCGGGTCGCTGATGATGAAGTCGATGGGAAATGCGGTTTCGCCCATTATTGTAATATCATGAAAGCCGGAACCGACGATTTTATCAATGTAATCTTCTTTTTGGAGCGCCCCGGAGACACATCCGGTATAACTTTGAACCGAGTTTTTTATGGCTTCGGGAAGGGTGCCGGTGAGGACTATGTCTGACACCATGATGCGCCCGCCGGGACGGAGGACCCGGAAGGCCTCTTGAAATACCTGGCTTTTATCCGGGGAGAGGTTGATGACGCAGTTCGAGATTATGACATCGACAGACGCATTGGCAACCGGGAGATGTTCGATCTCCCCGAGCCGGAACTCCACATTTGAATAACCGCTATCTTCTGCATTCTTTCGGGCCTTCTCAAGCATCTGGGGTGTCATATCGACTCCGATAACATGTCCGGTCTTTCCGACGCGCTGTGCAGACAAAAAACAGTCGAAACCCGCTCCTGAACCGAGATCGAGCACCGTTTCCCCCTCCCTGAGCGAAGCGATTGCGACAGGGTTTCCGCACCCGAGCCCGAGGTTTGCGCCTTCAGGCACAATCGAGATGTCCTCTTCCGAGTAGCCGATGCCCAGGCTTACTGATTCGGCAGTCTCGCCGGTATCGCAGCATGAAGGTCCGCAATTACATCCACAGCTGCTCTGGCTGGCGACATTCCCGTAATTTATCCGTACAAGCTTTCGTATTTCATCATCTTTCATAAAATTCACCACGTTTTCTGTTCTTCCTGATCACGAGGAGAGGTTCTCCATCATCGGGCCCAGCAGCGATTTTACCATGCCCGAAAAATGCGTTGCCTTGATTAAGGTGATACAGCAGACATTGCCCTCGTGCTCCCAGAATACAACTGCCATCCGGTCACCAGGAGATATATTCGCCCGTTCGCGGATCTCCTTGGGAAGGACCATCTGACCCCTGGCATCCACGCTCACGACTGCTTCCACACTGCAATGGCAGGGTGCATCTCCGACGCAGCCATTTTCGGTCTGTTCATCAGTCATGTGTATATGATACTGGATCGCTGAATATATTAAAATTTCTGAAAAATCAGAAAAATCTGAATTTTATGATATGTGCGAAAACCCTGCTCCGCTTTGAAAAAAATCGTAATTAACCCCAAATTCGATTCCTTTCGTTTTTTTCCCTAAACCGGTATTGCCATTGACTATGGCTGGCCTGCGGCAAACGACGCTATGCACTATATTTCGGCCTGATAATTTCCGTACCGGAGAGAGTGGAAGCTTGTGACTGCCGGGCAGTCTTTCCTGTGACTACCGACCGTCACGGTTACTTTGATGTGTATCCTGTAGGAGCCTCGGTGGCAATAAGCCGTGAGATGAAAGCGTGGGCCCAGAGGTAGCCCACTGTTCCGCCGAGGATATTACCGGTGACGATTCCGAAATATACACCTATTTCTCCGAGTCCCAGGACGACACCAAGGAAGTAGGCCAGGACTGCAATGAAAAGGAGGTTTCGCATCAGGCTGATCAAAAGCGAGGTGATGCCCCGGCCGGTTCCCTGGAACACTGACGATGAGAACATACCGGCCGGCACAAAGGGATAGAAGAGACACATGGTCTGGAAGAACAGGATGAACCCGGCGGCCAGATGTGCACTCTCCGGTGAATAGGTGAACGCCATGGTGATCTGGGGAGCGAAGACCCATGTGAGAGTGGCAGTCAGGATCGCGAGGCCGGTCCCTATCCTGATAGAGTAGCGGTGGGCAATCCGCAGCTTTTCATATTGCCGTGCGCCATATGCCGCACCCGAGACTGCCACAAGCGATGTGGTGATCCCGATGAGGGGGACGATTGCAAACATCACCACCCGCCAGCCGGATGTATAGATTGCCACCGCATCCGTGCCTGCAACGGAGACCAGTATAATGTTGTTGATGATCATGATGAGTGACATCAGCAGGTATTCCAGGCTGGCAGGCAGCCCGACGGCAAGGATGTCTTTCAGGGTGCCGGCATGAGGAGTAAATTCCCGCATGGAAAGGGTGACATACGTATCTTTCCTGATATTGAACCAGTAATAGACCACGAAAGACACACTGGCTACCGAGATTACTGTTGCCAGTGCCGCTCCTGCCACCCCCATCCCCGCCCAGTATATGAGGATGGGGTCAAGCACGATATTGAGGACTGACGACGCTCCCATGGCATACATTGTGCGCCTTGTATCCCCTTCCGCCCGGAGTATGGCATACGATATCTGGACGAAAAAGATAAAGATGGTGCCGGAAAAGACGATGCTCCCGTATTCTGCAGCCAGGCCCGCGATATTCCCTGCACCGAGAAAACCGGCGATGGATTCGATATTCAGTGCCAGGACAGGAGTCAGGACCAGCGATATTGCGATTCCAAGGAGGATCGCGTGCAATGCCGCACGGTCGGCCCCGGGCTTGTCATGGGCTCCTAACCGCCTGGAAACCAATGAGGTGACCCCTGCCCCAAGGCCGTTCGAGAGGCCGATGAGGATCATGAAGACGGGTGTGACAAATCCCACCGCTGCCAGGGCATCCGCTCCCATCCCTGCCACCCATACAGCGTCTGCCAGGTTATAGACGGCCAGCAGCAGCATGGCTACGATCATGGGGCCGGAGAGTTTTTTGATGGCATTCTTGGGATCTCCCCTGAGAATGGCAACTCCCCTGGTGATTTCTTTCTCTATCACCCGTTCGGGTTCGGCGGGGTTATCTTCCGATATTTTTGCAGTCATGGCTTCCCTGGCACACAGGCACAAAAATTCCGTTCATTGCTGTATTGTTATTCAAGATTTTCCGGAAAGCACCCAACGAGCGGGTATTTTCCCTTATTTCCTGAATATAGATGCATTTCATTACGAAAAAGCCTCTCCTTGCTGCATGCAGTATTGCCAGGCATGGGGAGAGTCCCGGGAATTGGGTGATCCCGATATATCTGTTGGAAATGAACGCCGGTCACTGGTAACAAACTGATAAAACCAGAATATATCTCTTAAGAATGAAAAAATCGCGAAAAATGATTTATCAGTCATTCAGGTAATTATTCTTCCGAAGCCAGTCAACCTGGGGCCGGGTATACCTGTAAAAGATGTCACATTTATCGTCCTGGAAGCTCCACGGGACCACGATGAGGATATCGCCTTCCCGTATCCAGAGTCGTTTCTTGATCTTACCCCTGATCCGTCCCATCCGGGTAATCCCGTCAAAACAGCGCACCCTGATATGGTTTGCGCCCAGCATCAGATCGGCCTGGGCGAACATTTCTTTGTTTCGTTTCTTTGGCAACCGTACACGGACAATTTCTGTGGTCGGTTGATTATATTTTGAAGGTTTTGTCAGTTAATCAACTCCCGGACAAGCGATGGTTCACACCTACGCCTGAAGATTGTATTTAATTGTTACATAAATGATGCGAACTACTATTAATGTGTCTGTCCGAAAATTTTCGCTGTTTTTCCACTACCTGCCCGTAGATACAGATAGCGAAAAGAATAGAGGCGTGCTAAAAATACAAATGACGGTCAAATACAGGAATATCATTGTTCCACGCGGAATTTAGAGTGTGAAAAACCAGGAGGTTATTTTTTCTGTATTGGGTGTGTCTTGAGATCAGCCTACCCCTGTGAAATGCATGCTGGAACGTTAAATTCCATATTTATGTGATTATCAAACCGCAAAAGATCCATCATTAAAAATTCCCGGGATTTTATGTGAATATACAAAAGTTAAATAAGGATTCCCCACACATTGAAGGAGCAAAAGGAGTTCATCATGGAAGGCAGTAAGTTGTATGTAGGAAACCTCACCTACTCCGTGACCGAAGAACAGTTGAATGAATTGTTTTCAAATTACGGCGATGTAAAGGATGTGCGTATTATCGAGCGGAAAGGGTTTGGATTTGTTGAAATGTCCAGCCCCGAAGAGGCCGAAAAAGCAAAAGAAGCATTGAACGAGACGGTATATGAAGGCCGTACAATGAGAGTGGATGAAGCCCGCCCACCGAGGCCAAGGAGAGAGTTCCAGCGTTACTAGGTTTTTTTCAACAGTTTATTGATACCTGGGTATTATTTCGATTATTTCCTCCCGGAAATGAAATCATACCAAAACCTATGCAATTTCAAGGAGGAAAGAGTGCGGGAGCAAAATCATAAGTACCGGATGGTATTTTCACTCTTTTCTGATTTCTCGAAAAATTAAGCCCTTTTTATCCGGAAAAGTGCCTGCTATGCAGGGCACCCGATCTACGGGAGGGGAGGTCTTCCCTGGTTTTACTGGAAATGTCGGAATATTCTCATTCCCGGCATCGTGCAGGGCATATGAAAGAGTGTGTTCCCGGCCAATCGGTCCCCCGGAAACGATTATGTTAATAGTGGTCAGGGAGAAAGGAAAAACGGTTATCGGAGTGGAATGGCTATGAGCGACATGACTTTTCTGGTTGGGGCTTTCGGGGCGTTTTTTGCCATATTGAACCCTCCCGGAAACATGCCTCTCTTCCTGGCATATACCAAAGACCTTCCCCCAAGAGTGCAGCGATATACTGCACTTCTCCTCTCCGGATTTGTCTTTGCCGTGATGGTCCTCTCCATGCTCTTCGGAGATGATGTTCTTCATTTTTTCGGCATTTCCATACCTGCATTCCAGATCGCAGGCGGTATCATCATATTTTCCATCGCCGTGTCCATGATGAGCGGTCTTCATACCGAAACCATCAAGAATATCGTCACAGGCGGGCGTGATGTTGATGACTTTCGGCAGGCGGAGCAATTCCTCCCAAAGATCCTGGTCCCGCTCGGAATACCAATTTACTGCGGACCGGGGTCTATCTCCACTGCGGTGCTGATAGGGACGCAGGCCCCGAATGATATTGCATTTCTCCTTGCAGTGGGTGTGTTGGGGGTCGTCGTGCTCATCATCACCCTGTTTAACGTAACCTCTGAATTTATCTCAAGGTTGCTTGGAAAACAGGGGGTTGAAATCCTTGTCCGCCTCATGGGTCTCGTCCTCGCTGCAATCGGAATCCAGCTTATCCTGGCGGGTATTGGCGGATCCACGGTGGGGCTCATCGACCCGTCGATACTGAGGGTATGAGTGATCCGGCACACCGTAGTGTACTCCCACAAGAAATGGTGCATGGCCTTGGCCCCGTAACACCCGTCCACGAAATTGTCCAGGGCTCTGCGTACCTTTTTCTGAATATTCCCCGTCTCTGGGCATCATTCATGAAGAATTCCAGGTCATGGTAGAGGAGCATGTGATGGGCAGGCGACCCGGATTCCGTGCTCCGGCGACAGGACGATACAAAAGTTTTGCATCAGCGATTCGATGGTGGGGCCGATGGGTCCGCGGCGCCGTTTGGAGAATGCCCGTATCGTCTCCGGTTCTTTCTTCGTGATTTCACTGGTGGTCATATGAATCATCTCCACCGATGAGTCCCCTGCCTTGAGGACTCCCTCGTTCTCCTGTAACCTGGTGATTTCCGATCGAATCGCCCTGCGGTGGCGGTTAAAGATCGCCCTGACGGCATCACTGTCCCGGCGGTCCCGTGCATTAAGGGTTCGGACTGGACGAGTAAGTGATGAGTATCTTAGCGTTCCGGTCCGGAGTTCTCGGGAAGCAGCATCCAGGCAAAAAAATACCCGAGGACGCCGATTGGCAGGAAAGCCCAGACAAGAAGAGAAAGGAGGAGGAACACCACGAAAATTATCCGGAGGAGGTTGGGATCGGTATCATAGTATTCACCAAGCCCCCCGAAGACTCCCGCAAGCATTCGCTTTGTTCGGGAGCGGTACAGCTGTTTCATGGACAGTGATAGACGGAGAGGAATAAAACACTTTTTAGGCCTTTTCTTACAGGGCCGACATCGAAAATGGGTTCAATGCCAAGATATTTACAGTTTCATGGCCGATCAGGAAGGTAAGTATAATGGCGTTTTTTTGCTTGCGGTGTGGGGAGTGCTGCAGTATTATGGGGGACATGATCCGTATCAGGGAAGAACTGGGCGACCTTGAGTTCCGGATATTCTACCAGTACACCGGTGAGGAGAAAAGAGTCAGGGTTGATGACGATAAGCGAAGCCTCTTCGAAGACCGGACTATCCTGGAAGAAGAGCCCCGGGCCTGCCCTTTTTTGCGAAGGGATGCTGACGGGCTTTCCTGCTGCACGGTTCACGGCACCTGGCCCGAGATTTGCCTGGAATATTCCTGCTGGAGCATGCTCATCCTGGATTCCCGGGGGAAGCGGGCCGGGCGAATCATGGATCTGGGGCATTTCTGTGCCGATGATCCCGATCTGGCTAAAATATGGGAGGAAATGGTTAATGCCCCGGATATTCCCCGTGATGACGAATGGGAGGATCAGGTTGCAGCGATTCTTGCCACGAGGGGCTACAGGGTATTTCGCTAGATGTGGGGTTGTCCCCTTTTGTATGGAATTCCAGCCATGGGAAACGGGATATAGGAGTATCGGGATATCTTTCTGTACGAATTTGGAAAGGGTTGAATATGTGTCCGGTTATTGAATCTTGTTCTCTTTCGAAATATTATGGTGACCTGGCGGCAGTAAATGAAGTATCGTTGCGGGTCGGGCAGGGAATGCTCTTTGGACTGCTTGGCCCCAACGGCTCGGGGAAGACAACAATGATCCGGATGCTTACCGGGCAGATCCGGCCCTCATCGGGCTCGGCAACGATACTCGGGGTTGACGTGGTAAAAAATCCTGTCGCCGTCCGGGAAAAGATAGGCATCATTCCCGAACAGGAGACTCCTCCCAGTTTCCTGACTGCCGAAGAATACATGACTTTTGTGGGCAAAATCCGGAAAATCGATGATTCGGAAGAACGTGCGGACTGGTGGTTCGAGTTTCTGGATTTTTCAGATAAAAAAGATGTGTTATGCAAGGACCTGTCCCGGGGGACCAGGCAGAAGCTCATGTTCGCCCAGGCCTTCCTCCACAGACCCGTCCTTGCCATGATCGATGAACCGCTCATCAATTTCGATCCCGTGCTGCAGAATACGGTCAAAGAGTTCCTGAAAAATTACGCAAAAGAAGGAGGGACCATATTTCTCTCCACTCATATCCTGGAGATTGCCGAAGAAATATGCTCGGACATAGCAATCATCCACAAGGGACGAATCATCCATTGCGGCCCGGTGGCCGAGATCCTGTCCCGACAGGAGCATCTCTCCGAATTTTTCCTGGATGCCGTGGGGAAAGGCAGCAATGTATGAACTATTCATTGCCATGTTTCGCGAGGAATGGCGGATCCATTCTACAATGTTCGGGAGTATAAGTTTCGCCCTTTTCCCGGTACTCATCGCGGCCATCACCTTCATGGGGTCGGTGATCCTCCCCTACCTCGAAGCAGTCGTACCGGGGGAGATGCTCTCCTTCCTGATCCATGCCCAGTTCCTCCTGCTGGGGGTGATGGTGGGGGGTTTTGGCCTGCTTGGGCAGGAGGTCATGAACCGCCGGTTCGGGCAGGCAAGCCTTCTTGCCTATTCCTCCCGGAGTCTCCCCCTCTCTGACCGGCACATCTTTGCAACCTTCGTTGCCAAGGACACGGTCTATTACTTTCTTCTCTGGGTGTTCCCCTTCATTGCAGGAATAACTCTTGGCATACCCTTCTCCGGGCTTTCCCTATCCTTTGCAGGGGTAGTCGCCGTCACTCTGACCCTTGCATTTCTCTTCGGGCTTGCCATCGTATTCCTGCTCTCCATGCTTTATACCCGGTCGATTGTCCTGCTTGCCGCCGTTCTCATCGCAGGGGGTGTATCTGCCCTGGTGGTTTCCGGGACCGGCAATACGGGGCTGCAGTATCTCTTCCCGCCCTTTGCCCTGTACCAATCATTCACGCCTCTCCTTCTCCTTTATTCCCTGGTGGCCATTATCATTCCTTTTACGCTTTCCATCGCGTACATGTCCCCTGAATTCATGGGCAGGATAAAACGGTTTCCCAACCGCTACAACGCCCTGGCTGCGGCTTTCCCGCAATTCCGCTCTGCACCGCTGGTGGCGAAGGACCTGCTCGATCTCTGGCGGAGCGGGGCGTTGGTGGGGCAGATCCTCTTCTCCTTTCTCCTCCCCCTGGCAATTATATGGGTCACTCTCTCGGTGCTCGAGTCCGTGCTTCCCGGGGTACAAATACTCATAAATTTTGCAGTTGTCGCCGGGATCATCGCCGCCACGATGTATACCTGGCTTACCGAGTTCGACACAATCGGCACCTACACATTTCTCCCACTTGGAACCCCGGACCTGATCAGGAGCAAGCTTGCCAGTTTCTTGATTCTGCAGTTCATCACCGTTATCACCGTTGCGGGAGTGGCAGTCATATCCGGTGAATTCGCAGCCATTATACCGGTAACGGTCCTTGCCATCTCTGTTTCGGCATATGCCTGTGCGGTAATGGTATACCTGGCAGGACTCTGGCCGGCAGTCATGGTCTATGATGTACGGGTGCTTTTCTCCTCCATGGTACTTATCGGCCCTGTACTCCTGGCCCTGATCGGCATCTCATCAATACATATACTCTATGCATTTGCATCCCTGCTCCTCCTGTTGCCTGCGTACATTCTCGTCAGGCTGGCGTTTCGGAAATGGGAGACATGGGAGAAGGCGTTTTATTAAGGCCCGATCCTGTACGGGAACTATGGAACCGGCGAGAAATGTTGAAAAAAAAATTATTCTCTCTCTTTTTCATGGCCGAGGGGATTACTGCCAGCCCTGCCAGGGCCAGGAGTGCAGTGGCATTCATCAGCGCTGCTTTCGTGGTGGTCACCGGCGGGACGATAAAAGCCGGCTCTATGTGAATCACGAATACCGAGACTGGCTGTGATCCTGCCATAGGGCTTGTATTCGGGCAGAGGATCGCAGGTGCTTCCCCGGATATGAATTTCACCTACATACTCGAATTGTCGGATTTGTCAGGATAGATGAATTCCTGCCCGGGAGCCAGGGTCTTGTTAAATACCGGCGCTTCCATGCGGGAGATCATGACCAGGGTGGACTTGCCCTCGCAGACGGCCCCGCTGCAGGCGGTGCAGTCGGGAACCGTGGAGGTCGTGATGCCATAGTCATTGATCAGCGGGGTGGGGAGCATTGACGGTTCACCAAAGAGGTCGGTTGCGTACCAGTTCTCGATTCCCGGGGTGGGGACAAGGGCTCCGATTCCGGTCCAGGCGGCGCCGGGCCCTCCAAGGCTTGCGGCCTCTACTGACTCTCCCGCATCTACTATCGTGCAGGCAATGGCTGGAAAAAAACTGCCCCGCATTATACATTGAACCTGTAGCCGCCTTTTGACACGAACATCTCGAAGCGGGCCCCTTTCCCAGGCTCTCCTGTCTCACTGATGGTAATTCCGGTAATTCCCAGGATCTCGCGGACCATGTAAAGCCCAAGCCCTTTGCTCTCCCCGTATTGCCTCTCGAATATCTTCTCTTTTTCTGACAGCGGGATGCCCTGACCGTCATCCTCAAAGACCAGCATGATCCCGTCCGGGACTTCATTGTAGAATATGGAGATCCTTGTTACAGGGCCACCGTGCCTGAACACATTGTCGGTGAGGTTGGACAGGACATTCTCCAGCAGGGGGTCTGCATAGATCTCCAGCCCGTCCAGATACACGTTCCGGGATATGCTGGAGACCTGCTCGAAATCCATGTGGGATATGGCATACAGGAAAGTCTGGTTCACATTCTGCCAGCGGGGTGGCTTGATGCCCATGTCCTGGTAGGTGTTGGCCAGGGTCAACGCACTTCCAATCTGTGCGAGAAGTGATTCCTGTTTTTGTAAAATCTGTTTCAGGTCTTCATTCTTTTCCATGTCCGTTGCCAGTGCAAGATATGCGGCCAGGCTGAACAACGTGTTCCTTATATCATTGAATGTCACGCTGTTAAGCACATTCAGCTTCCTGCGGGCAAGGGCGAGTGTTTCCTCGGCATTTTTACGATCGGTCACATCCCTTCCGACAGACTGGTATTCGAGGATTTCTCCCTTTTCATCGAATATTCCCCTGTCAGACCACTGCTGCCATCGTACTTCCCCGTTCGGCATCCGAATCCGGTGCTCGGTATACCGCACCGGGTTTTCGGGAGTTATTGCGGCAAAATGCTCACTGAGCATGAGGCGGTACTCGGCAGGGATATCTGGCTTGATCTTATGGCCGATTATTTCATGGCTTGGTTTCTGGAAATACCTGCAGAATGCGTCATTTGCAAAGATGATGGTACCGTCTTTCCGGAAACGGCAGATAAATTCTGTCTGATCTTCGACCACATGACGGTACCGCGATTCACTCTCCTTGAGCTCATGGTCTGTCTTCCGTAGTTCCTCATAGTTCTGCTGCAGTTCATCCTCCTGAGCCTTGAGCTGCTGGTAGGCGGCTTTGAGTTCCTCGTTTGTGCGGACCAGTTCCTCCTGGGCCTTTTTTCTCTCGAGAATGTTGTCCCGCAGGTCTGATTCTATCTCTTTTCGTACCCGCAGGAAGAACACCAGGACGACCACTCCTATACCCATGGACGCAAGTCCTACCAGCGTAACATACAATATCCATGCCGGCACCTGTTTCTGCTTGGGTTGATTGATGATGATACTCTCTTCCGGCAGGGAAGACAGTGCGATTTCGTATTGCATGATCTTGTTATAATCAAACATGTAAACATTCGGGCTGTTTTTTACGACCGGAATGGATGATGCTGGTTCACCGTTTAAGATTTGGAGGACCATGCCCCCGGCGACCTGTCCCTGGGAATGGCCGGTGGTGATCTTTCCGCCGATGATCCCATGACCAACGTACATTTCAGTGTTCCCGTAAATGGGAGTATCAGTATGGGTCGAAATCAGATCCCCCAGCTCCTCGTGAGTGACTACTTTGCCTTCTGCATCCCTGTTGAATCCCTCGAGCAGTATGATGGAATCCTCGGGCAGGACTTCGACTTTGTCCAGCAGTTCACTGATGGTGACATCTGATATAAATGTAAAATTCACCTTGTTTTCAAATTCAGGGACGAACTGTATGACCTGGTGGTGAATTGCATGGCCGGTGTTCGTGGTGTCATGGATGACATACACTTCCTTTGTCCCGGGAAAATGTACGAATGCGGTATTGAGAGTGCTCCTGATATCCTTGTCCTCGACGACTCCCGTGATATTGTCTATGCCCTCGATCATGTCATCTGAAAAATAGTTGATCCCGCAGAAGACAACAGGCGTCCCGGGGAACAGGTTATCCCGGTATATTGTGATAAAATCAAAAGCGCTGTTATCTGCGGCAATGATCACATCTATCGATGTATTCTGGTATTTATGCTGATACAGGGCGTAAAGGTTCTGGAAATGCTTCTCATCAGAGATCTCTTTTGTATCCATGTATTCTTCCCTGATATCGACAGTATCCTCGAGGGGGGCGAGACTTTCCCGGATTCCCCGGATCTCTTCATCAGAGAACACCATCCCGGGATGATAGGAGAGGATGACCAAAACCTCTGTATGCTCCGTGACCTGTGCGGTAACGGGAGGTACGGATAAGAGGGAAATTGTGAGAATTACCAGGAAAAGAAATGCGATTCTCCCTCTATTTTCTCCCGGTATGCCACGTGAGATCTTGATCATGATGCCAACTTATACTGAAAGTTCGTTACCTTATGTTAAATATTGAATCATTGGCAGATGTTTACATTCGGCGCAAATAATCAATCCCTTTTGGTTGGATTATGCCGGTCCGCGATCTGCACCGGCAGCATGAATGCCGGAGGCTTGTAGGGCGTCAATTCTTTATTTAACTTGCAATACTCCTGGCTGTCCTCTCTTCTAACCCTCTGTCCGTTTACGGGAATCATTCCGTAAAAATAATTATATCATGTGGTGTTCTTCATACTCATCCATGAAGTATACCGTATTTGCACTGGTTCTCATCCTGGCCGCCGTGTTCATGGTTGCTGCAGGATGCACGGAGGCCCCCTCCGAACCGCTGGCGACTCCCACTGCCACTCCGGTTTCCCCCACTCCCACTGCTTTCTTCACTCCCTCCCCACCTGAAGGAATGGGAATCCCGGGACCGACACAGTCTCTTCCTCCCCAGTATTCCCTGACGTTCCAGGTCACCCCGAACGGGAACATGGTAAACCCGCTCATGTTCGTGGGACTCATGGGAGGAAATGGCATGAACTTCGTTTCCCAGGTCGAGGTCAGTCTTACCCGGCCGGATGGATCTGTCCAGACACAGGTGATGAAACAGCCGTTTTCCATGGGTGAGAACGTACAGTTCCCCTGCAGCACCGACATGAACAGGATCGAGATATGGGCAACGGCGCCTCAGGTGGGCACGATCAAGGTATACGACGAGATTGTCCCGTTCCGGTCGCTTAATCCCTCATAATGATTTATTTTTTCTTCGAACATTTTTCGAACAGAGTGAAAATGGCTTACCTTGACCAGGCCTGAAAGGATAGAACCATCCTGAGACCTGGATAATGGGAAACGAAGATTTGCAGGAGAGGAGAAGTGCCGAAGAGATAAAGAAACATAAAGACCTAGAAAGGGAATTACGGGAAGATGACGGTGAAGAAGAAGGAGAATAAAAAGAAGAAGAGATGAGAGGCTATAAAGGCCCGGAGATGGAGAAGCAAAAACGAAAGATGGACAAAAGACTGCTACCCGTTCTGTTCCTGCTGCTGGCCTGCGGCATTACCCTTTCCCTTGCAGCCAGCGTGTTTGCATTTTTTCCCTTCGACCTTGCGATCACCCGGGATCTGCAGGAAGAGGAAAACCCGGTTTTTGCAGCCGTTATGAAGGGGATCAGTGCACTGGGAGACGGCTGGATGCCGCTCATACTGGCCGGGGCTGTCACGGCGATCTTTGTATTGCGACGCCGGCGGCTGGAAGCGGTGTTTGTTGTGGCTACCTTAAGCAGTGTGCTCCTGGCTTCGGCAATCAAGGTACTGGTGGGCCGCCCACGCCCACCTTCATTTTTCCCGGATCCGGCCGACTTCTTCCGGTTCATCAACCAGTACAGCTATCCCAGCGGGCACGTCCTCTTCTTCGTGGCATTCTTCGGGTTCCTGGCATTCCTGGCCTGGGTGTATCTCGCGGGATGGAAGCGGCTTACCGTCATTGCGGTCTGCGGTGCCCTGATCATGCTCATCGGCCCATCCCGAATCTACGTGGGGGCTCACTGGGCCAGCGACGTGATAGGGAGCTATATCATGGGCACGTTATTGCTGTGCATTTTAATGCTGGGTTACCTGCTTGCACTGGAAAGGAGAAATAAACGAGCAGAGGCGAGAGGGGTTGGATGAGGAGGGAATATGAATGGGGATCATTCAACAGGATGATGGGTTATTCATTGTATTGAATGGTGAAGATGATGGCAAACTGTAAGAAACTGATGGCATGGCAAACTGTAAGAAACTGATGGCAAACTGTAAGAAATAAAGTAATTAGATTCTCTCGGGTAACCAGTGCGGAACCGGTGCCGGGTAACCGGTGTGCCCATCGGGGCATTTTTTTGCAAAGTCCTTGTGTGGAATCATG
>DATKYO010000095.1:0-9905 GCA_035528475.1 Methanoregulaceae archaeon
GTCGGGATAGAGCTTCTTTCCCTTTATGGAAAACGCTTTTCCAATGACTTTGATGAGAACAAACTGATCGTAGCGGAAGTCACCACCATTGAGAGCAAGAGAGTACGGAACCGGGTCGCCGGGTATGTCACAAGAAAAATAAATACTGGAAGACACTCATAGTCCTACTGTATGTTCGAGGGTGTTCTTCCCGCAATTATTACCCCTTTCCGTCAAAATTCAGCAATGGATGTTGACCTGGAGGGTCTTCGGTCAAATATCGAATTTTTGCTGGCTAATGGAGTGCACGGAATAGTGCCGTGCGGTTCGACAGGAGAATCAGCGACTCTTTCTTTTGAGGAGCATGACCGGGTGATAGCCGAGACTATTGATGTAGTCAACGGGCAGGTCCCCGTACTTGCAGGCACAGGTTCGAATAACACCGCAGAAGCGATCAATCTTACAAAAACGGCCAAGGATCTGGGGGCCGACGGGGTACTGGTCATCAGTCCCTATTACAACAAGCCCAATCGTGCCGGGCTGGTGAAACATTACACTACTCTTGCAGATCTCGATATCCCAGTGGTGATGTACAATGTGCCCGGCCGTACCGGACAGAACCTTGCCCCTGACTTTGTTATCGAGATGGCCAGTCACCCGAATATCGTGGGGATCAAGGAGGCCAGCGGCGATATCAGCCAGGTATCCAGGATCATCGAGGGGACCCTTGATGAGGACTTCCTGGTGATATCAGGAGACGATACTCTCACCCTGCCGATGCTGGCACTGGGAGGAGCGGGTGTCATATCGGTCGCGGCCAATGTGGAACCCGGCAGGATGGCTGCATTGTTTGAGTACTTCTGTGAGGGGGACCTTGGTATGGCCCTGGATCTCCATTACGAGCTTTCGCCTCTTTTGAGGGCCATGTTTATCGACACAAACCCGATACCTGTCAAAAAAGCCGTGGAACTCAGGGGTATGGCCGGAGGACCGGTCAGGTTGCCTCTCGCCGATCTTGATCCGCAGAAAACACATCAGTTAAAAGAGGTATTGGATTCGTATGATTAGAGTCGTGGTATGCGGCGCATTGGGAAGAATGGGCTCAACTGTGGGCAGACTTGTCAATGAGTCGCGGGATCTCGAACTGGTGGGAGGCGTTGATATGACAGCGGGTTCGTTTTATGGTGTTGAAGTCACCGAAGCCCTGAATATCAACGATTTTCTTGCTGCGAAGAAGCCGGATGTGATAATTGACTTCACCATCGCCGATGCGGCCGTGGAGAATGCAAAGGCAGCGGCAAAAAATGGGGCTGCACTGGTTGTGGGGACAACAGGGTTTTCAGAGGATCAGAGGGCCGAGATGGCACGTGCAATCGAAGGCAATGTTCCTGCAGTTATTTCAAGCAATTTCAGTATCGGGGTCAATATTTTCTGGAAACTGATCAGAGAAGCCGCAAAGATGCTCAAGGATTATGATATCGAGGTGATCGAGGCACACCACCGCTACAAAAAGGATGCACCAAGCGGGACTGCCAGGACAATTCTCCAGATCCTCGATGAAGAAGCGGGAGCCCGTGAGAAGATGTATGGAAGAGAGGGAATGACCGAACGCGGGAAGGAGATAGGTGTTCACGTCATCAGGGGAGGAGATATTGTCGGTGACCATGCGGTCCTTTTCTCCGGAAACTTCGAAACCATTCAGCTCTCTCACCGGGCCTATGACAGATCGGTTTTTGCCCAGGGAGCATTGAAGGCTGCCCGATGGGTTGCCGGTAAAAAACCGGGCATCTATGGCATGGACGATGTCCTCCAGCTCAAATAAACCCGTTATGAATGGTAAAATAGAAACCTATTTCTTTTTCTCATGAAAAAATGTAAAGGGAAGTGCGAAAATGACAGCAATCGTTGACGAAGAGAAGTGTACAGCCTGTGAAACGTGTGTTGACGAGTGTCCGGCAGCAGCGATAACCATAGAGAACGAAAAGGCAAAAGTTGACAATGACCTTTGTGTGGACTGCGGGTCATGTGTGGATGTATGTCCATCAGAGGCAATTACCCTGGAAGAATAAAACAAACTCTTTAATTACTCCGGCGTATTATTTTTCTCATCCATGATTAATGTCGGAGTGCTTGGTGCGACAGGAGCAGTAGGTCAAAGATTTGTCCAGCTCCTTGCGGAGCACCCTTGGTTTCATTTACACACGCTGACAGCCTCGGACAGGAGTGCCGGAAAACTCTATCGCGAGGTTGTGAACTGGCGTCTTGATGTACCGTTTCCTGAGAATGTGGGCGATATCAGGGTCAGCCGGACTGATGTTGACAGCTTAAAAGACGTCGATCTGGTCTTTTCAGCCATCCCTGCTGAAGTTGCGGGAAAGATCGAGACCGAATGCGCCAATTCAGGGATTGGCGTCTGCAGTAATGCTAGTTCTCACAGAATGGAGAAGGATATTCCTCTGGTTATTCCTGAAGTCAATCCCGATCACCTGGGGCTCATCGATGTCCAGAGAGACAGTGGCCGTGACGGCTTCATTGTGACCAATCCGAACTGTTCTACGATTGTCATGTGTCTTTCCATGGCACCTATCCTCAAGTTTGCCTTTACCGATCTTCGCGTGGCCACCTTACAGGCTATTTCCGGTGCAGGCTTTGCAGGAATACCTGCGATGGGAATCTTTGACAACGTTGTTCCCTACATTGGTTCGGAAGAGGAAAAAATGGAGGCTGAATCCTTAAAAATTCTGGGAACGCTTGATGGAAGCACCATCCGTCCCGCTCCGTTTTCTGTCAGCGCCAGCTGCCACCGGGTACCTGTTCTGGATGGCCATACCATGGCAATCTGGATGGATATCAAAGACCCCCTGGAGAAAGTAAAGGATGCATTCCAGAACTATGTTCCACCAATCAGGGATCTCCCCACACAGCCTCCATTGTCTGTTCAGTACATGAACGAACCGGACCGTCCCCAGCCGAGACTGGACCGGATGCGTGGAGAAGGCATGACCGTATCTGTCGGCAGACTCCGCGAAGGTATACGCTACGTCGCGATGGGCCATAACACCATCCGTGGCGCTGCGGGCGCGTCCGTTCTAAATGCAGAGTTAATCCATAGCAAGAAATATCTCTGAAGGCGATTCAGCATGCTAAAAGATAACACAGTATTCGTTGGAAACAAACCCGTGATGAACTATGTTCTCGCGGTTGTGACGCAGTTCAATAACGGAGCACAGGATGTCTCAATCAAGGCCAGGGGTAAGGCAATTTCCCGGGCGGTGGATACCGCTGAAATCTCTCTCAACCGATTCCTGGAAGGAGTGACTAAGAAGGATGTTATCACTGCAACAGAGATCATTGACACTGATAGCGGAAAAACGAATGTATCGAGCATCGAGATAATTCTCTCAAAGCAGTAGTGATTTCCAGAACGATTTTTTTTCTGCGGGCCGGAAGGGATACATATTGTGCAAAAATAAATAAATTCATATCTTAATGAAGAACGAGAAAACACCCCATTTTTTTAATATACCCAATTAGTTCAATTATTCACTTCAAATTTCAAGGATAGAACTACCATAAAGGATTTAAAAAGACATACCTCATATTATACGCAATGAGAGGTAAAGCCATCGCGGTTCTCCTGATTCTTATAGGAGCCCTGATAATCCCGGTCACCGCGGTGAATGATGAAAAATATGGGTATATCACAGTAGAGAATGTTGATATTACTCTTGATAAGGATAAGGCCAATATTAATGTGCAATACACCCTGGACGAGCCGACCCGGGTAATTGTATTGCTTCTTGGAAAACAGGATCTGAAGAACAAAATATTGAAAATCATAAATTATGAAGATGCCCAGGTTACCAGTATCGATATGGACAGTGCCGATCTGGTTGTAGAGGACGTATCCTATAATTATGGGCGCGGGATTTACTGGTTCCCTGACCACCAGTTCAATGTTCTTATTCCGTCGCTGAAAATTTTCACACCCCAGGCATCAAAGGAATACTCCTCTACCGATGAAATTCCAGATGGAATGGGATATTTCGACACCTGATGCATATCTGAAACGAATCCCGGGGTTCTCCTTTTAATTTCATTTCCCTGTGCTCCCGTCTGCATTTCCTGCGGACTGGAGAGTGATTGCACCCGCCCATAGGGTCCTTCTGTTGAATTAGGAATTAGAAACCCCCAATGCTCTCTTTTTACTCGTGCGGGTGATTCTTATTGGAGAAAAGCCGGGGCGGGAAGAAAGAAAATCAGATCGAAAACTGCGATAATTCCCCTGTATTCTGTCCGGGTTTCATTTCAGACACTTTCAATTATATCCGTCTGCCGCAGGGTGATCAGGTATTTGTTGACCAGATACTGGATTCCAATTCCTGCAAATGCACAGGCCAGGCCGCCAACTGTTCCAAACAGGATGTACTGCAATGCATTTTCCGACGTAAACGGAAATTCGGGAATATTGCTTGCAGTGATCGCATAAATGCTGGCGCCGTAGGTGATAAGACCGATTGCTCCGATGAAGAAGGGGAAGACAACGACTTTTGAAAGGCTCTGGCGATCATAAAAGAAATTATCGATGATAATTCCGATCGATGATATTATTCCTGCAAGGGCCAGCCACAATACCGCCCCGTACACGAATATGAGGAAATAAAGAAGTATTCCCACCTCTGCATAGTAGATCAGGACATTCATGAGGCCCATGACAATTCCGATAACCACCAGAAGGACGCCTGCGATATATGTGATGAATGAAAATTTTGCCCTGTGCAATGAGGTCCTCAATGCGTTGGCAAATCCTTCAAAGAGTTCATCTATTCCCAGGCCCCGGTAGAGAAGATAGATCCCGATCCCTCCGACGACGATAAAAGTTGCAATCTGGGGCCTGTCCAGCAGATAGGCGATGGCCCACAACATCATGGCCAGTCCCAACGGGGCAAGAAACAGGCGGGCTATCTTGGGGTCGTTGAGTAGCTTCTTTATGATATAGTATGTCCCTTCCAGGTTTGGGATCTGATTTACTACGACCCTCTTTATGCTTGAGACAGGGATTTTAGACTGGACGATAGGAATAACGAATTCATCTTCAGCACCGTCGGTGACGACAATACAGGTGGTGGACCCGGTTTTTTCCACAACATCTTCCAGTGTGGATGCAATTTTCCGGTCCCCCTCGATCATATGCATATGGTTACCGGAAATCACAGCGACCTCTACATCCTCCCCCTTCTCCTTAAGTTCATCGTAAATTTTTACGGCCTGAAAAATTGCGTTTGTATCAGAATCCTCGGGATCGGCAAGGCCCAAGGTAGTTGCCGCGGCAAGGGTGGAGTCACGTCCAATTACCGGACTCACTATCTTAGCCTTGAAACCAATATCGTCGTCACGATCAACACACAGGACAAGGGTCCGACCCTGCTGCATCATTATAGAAATCGTGATTAATCTATTAAATCATTACTTTCAGGGGGAAGTAAAAAAAAAAGATGTTATATGAGTTTTGAGCGCTGGAGAAGCAGGATATCATCAGTGGTAAGTTTCTCCCCGGAACGGAACATCTTGAATAGATGTTCGGCTTCTTTCCGCACAGCCTTCTGTTCTTTTGTAACCTTTGTTTTCTTTGTTTTCTTCCGAAGACCGCCGATTACCTTATCGTAGTCTCTCAATTCTTTCTGACATGTGATAAAGTATTTATGTTCGGCATCAGCGGATTCCTGGGCTTCAACAAAATTTTTATGCGCGTTATCTGCCTCTTCCCGGGATTTATCTGCATTTCGGTAGAATTCCACCATCAGGTCATGATGTTTCTGGGCCAGCTCGGCCATTTCAGTAACTTTGGCATGGAGTTCGGACGCCTCTTTGCGGAGTTCACGGGCAGTGCTGATTTTGGCCTTTATTTCCTTATTCTGTTCGAGTTCGGCCTCTTGCTCTTTCATTGACTCCTTCATCTGCTTGATCTTGTCAATGAGTTCCCGTTCCTTGTCAGTACTGATGACCTCTGTCTGCTGCCGGAATTCAAGGTGCTCAATCTGTTTCTGGAGCTCCTTGATTCCACGGTTTTTAATCCCGCCATGTTCTTTTTTGAATGCTTCGATCTCTTCGAACAGGGCATTTGCCTGTTCGTTAATCTTGTTTCGCTGGTCTTTGAGGCTCTGGACTTCGTTGTTATAATGATCACGAAGTTCCTTGTTTTTCTGGGCCTCTTCAACAAACTCGCGTGTCTGGCCGTTCAAGGTATTCCGCTCGCGAGCGCATGAACTGGCGGTGGAGTTCAACTCGTTTCTACGGTTTTTATGCTGTTCAGACTCGGCAAGAATCTTTTTTCGTTTTTCGATCAGTTCGTTCAACATGCATTACCATCCTCGACACGGTGTCGGGTCAGATATCCCGGTACGAAAGGAGTTACGGATTGATGCAAAAAACAGCATGAATTGGACGGATATAACCTCAAATACGCTGCCTTGATGGAAAAATTTTGTCCATGCACTGAAGAAAAAAGCCGGTCTTCGGTTACTATGCCGATTGGGTTTTTTAGGCCCGTGTTCATCTGTCTATCCATCGTGTTCAACTCCCGATACCAGAAGGGTGTAGAAAATCTTCGTTGTTTTGGCGCCCTTCACGTCAGCACTCCTATCGTGAGGGATTATCCAAAGATTTCTATTATGTAGAAGACATTGATCCACTTAATAATTTCGGGATGTCTTTTAAAAAGAGAAAAACCAGGTGGCAAAACCTGATTAATGGCAATAAATTTGGTATCGGTAGTATGGTGGCACCATTTACCGATGCAGTTGTGAATCAAGGTGTTTTTTCGAATCTAATGATTTTAACCTACCCATTCCAGTAATGTTCCTCCACTTGCTAATTCACGGGCTTTGCGGTTTCTCGGAAGCGGCGGAGTTATTGGGTGCTCCTTTTTGAAGGAAATTTCTTCCAGGACAGACTTGTATGACGACCTGGTCCCAAGCATCTTATTACTCTGGACTCCGGTCATGATTGCCATGACGCGCACTTTGCCTTCCATCTCATTGCGGACCCGTGCTCCCCATATGACATCTGCATGAGGATCGAGTTCATAAGTCAGCGAGGTGGCGATCTCTTCAGCATCCTGAAGTGTCAGGTCGCTTCCACCTGTGATGTGAATCAGGCCTCCGGTGGCACCGCGATAGTCAATATCCAGCATGGGATTGCTCAGGCATTCCCGAACCACGCTCTCTGCCTTGTTCTGCTGTTTGCTCTCACCGACAAGCATTACTGCTACCCCTCCCTTGCTCATGATCGCTCGCACATCGGCGTAGTCAATGTTTATCAGTGAAGGCTCTGTGATAGTCTCACTAATACCCTTGACTGTTTCACCGATCAGCTGGTCCATCACTGAGAATGCCTGTCCGAGCGGGAGGTTGGGTACAAAATTTTTCAGCCTGTTGTTGTCGAGCACGATGACGGAATCTGCAGCGGCAGATAACAATTCCAGCCCTTCTTCAGCCCGGATAAGGCGGGCTTTCTCCACCTGGAACGGGTAGCTGACCATTCCTACGACGATGGCTCCCTGCTCCTTGGCAATCTGTGCTACGACAGGGGCTGTTCCTGTTCCCGTTCCCCCGCCCATTCCTGCGGTAATAAAGCAGAGATCGACATTCTCCAAAAGGGCCTCCAGGGTTGGTCTGGCCATTTCAGCGGCTCTCTTCCCCACATCGGGGTAACCACCGGCTCCCAGGCCTTTGGTAAGGGATTTTCCGACAAGGACTCTCTTGTCTGCCTGGATCATATCCAGGTGCTGCTTATCGGTATTGATAGCGATTGTTTCTGCACCGGAGACACCCATATGGTGCAACCGGTTGACTGTGTTGTTCCCGGCGCCACCGCATCCGATGATCACGATGCGGGGCTGGCCGATAAAATCATCATCTAGCGAATCTGATGAAGTTATCATTTCTTTCTCAATTTCTGCGTTTTTAAGCGCGGCATTGATAATACTCTGCATGATTTAACCCTCCTAAACCTTGAATGAAACCTGGTCACTCTCCTTCAGGATACGACCTGCTCGTTTCTCGATGAGTTGACGGACCGCATCTCTTACTGCTTCGGAGATGGTGGGAAACTCCCCCGCTTCCACCATCTGTTCCAGTAATTCAATCTGCTGATCCGGTAGTCTGAGCGTGATTCGTTTCATCAATGGTCTCCTGTGATATGACAATTGTCTGTCATATGTCTGACATATGTCTGCTCTGGAGCTTTCAATTGTCTGACTTAGGCAGATATTTTCTACTTACACATTATAGTATATATACATTTCCTTAACATGGAAAGGCGGATCTGCAATCATTTTAATTTAGCCGGACAAGTACTGACCAGTAGAAGAGGTAAGATTAGGTGAGCCGTAATTTTTTAAATAAGGTCATTCACGGAGGAAAAGTGAAAAGCATCCGGGAAAGGGGTAATCCTGATATTCTTGATTTCAGCGCCAACTTAAACCCTGCTCCCCCGAAACTGAATTTTTTTCCTGACCCAAAAAATCTGTCCTATTATCCGGATGATAGTTATTATGCCCTTAAATTAGCGATTTCGAAAATATTCCGCCGTAAGCCCGAAGAGATCACCGTCGGCAATGGTTCAATCGAGATCATCCGGGTTTTTTGCGCGTCTTTCTTAAAACCAGGAGACATTGTCCACATTCAGGAACCCACATTTGGGGAATATGCGTATTCTGCAGGTCTTTATGGAGCGGAAATAGGAGACAGTAAATCACGTGCGAAGGCATCTTTTTTCTGTAATCCAAACAATCCCACAGGGGAACTGGTAACAAAAGAGTATCTGGAAGGATATCTTCGCGATTGCGCTGAGTCGGACCGTATCCTGTTTCTTGATGAAGCTTTTATCGAGCTTTCCGATCCGTCCCAGAGCATGGTGGCCAATTGCGACCCGTCACTTTTTGTCCTGCGGTCACTTACAAAGAGTTTTTCAGTGCCTGGTATACGTTTTGGATATGGATTCGGTGATTGCGACCTTATTGAGAAGATGGAAGCAGTCCGTCCCCCCTGGACCGTGAATACATTTGCAGAGGAATTTGCCCTGGAGGCATTCCGCCATTACCAGGACCTTGAAGCATCGAGGAGATATATCCACAAGGAAAGGGAATGGTTAATGAACAAGTTTTCCGATTTTCCGGTTCGCATATATCCCTCGTCAACCAATTTTATTCTTCTTGATTTCGGAGAGGATATAACGGATCTCTGCGCCGGGCTTGAACGGGAAGGAATTCTTGTTCGTGACTGCCATTCATTCGGTCTCCCCACCTGTATCCGGGTTGCCGTGCGGACACGGGATGAAAACAGACGATTAATCGAGGCTTTTATTCGATGCGTGCATTGATACTGGCAGGGGGATCAGGAACACGGCTGGGGCTCGGTGAGAAACCGCTGGTCATGGTGAATGGAATTCCCATGATCGAGTTAATTATACGGGCGTTTGAAGAAGCCGGATGCGAAGTGTTAGTGGTTCTTTCTCCGAGGACGCCTTATACTCATAACTGGTGCCGGGCAAGAAACATCAGCCATTATTCAGCCGTCGGGGCAGGATACGTTGAGGATATCGTAGAGACGGTCCAGGTCCTTGAAGAGGAGGGGCCACTGTTTACCAGTGTATCAGATATCCCCTGCATTGGAGCTGATATCATTAAGATAGTCTTTGATGCATATCAGAAATCAGGAAAAGATGCCTGTTCAGTGTGGGTTCCCCGTTCATATACTCATGAATACGGATGCCGTGCTTCGTATGTCCGGGAAGTGGATGGTGTTGCTGCATGCCCTTCCGGGATCAATATTCTTCTTGGATCGCGTATTGTAAAACCCCAGGAGGAATTATCGCTGCTGATCAATGACCCGAGGCTGGCTTTCAATGTAAACACCAGAGAAGAC
>DATKYO010000096.1:0-23288 GCA_035528475.1 Methanoregulaceae archaeon
AAGCAGATCTATGATAATTTTTTATCGGCGGTGGATCGGATCATTGCAGAGAAACCCGATGTGCTGGTTCATGCAGGCGACCTGTTTGACCAGGTCAAGCCGAAGACCCGTGCGTATAAGACGGTAATGGAGGCACTCGAACGGCTCCATGCGGCGGGCATTCCATTTGTAGTCATTGCGGGAAACCACAGCATGGTGAAGACGCGGTACACCACATCGCCTTTTGAAGTGCTGGTCTACCATCCCGGAGATATCACCGCGGCATACTCGTTCCGGTACGAAAATGTGGAGATCGGGGATACGATATTCCACCTCATCCCAAATATGCTCCGTCCGGAGGATTACCGCAGTGCGTATGAGGAGGTGGAATTATCCAGGGATTACCATAATGTGCTCGTGACGCATGGGCTCGCGACGTCGATCAAGGACAAACGGCTTGCAACAGTGGCAGAACACGAGCTGGACAACACAATTCTTTCGGATGGGTTTGATTATATCGCACTCGGGCATTACCACCGCCAGTCACAGATTACCGACAATGCCTGGTACTCGGGCTCTCTCGAATACCTCACCTACGGAGAGGTCTCCGATCCCAAAGGCGGACTCCTTATCGATCTTGACCATTCACCCGGCAGGGACTATCCCGCCGTCAGCCCGTTCGCACTTCCCAGAACGCCGATGATAGATCTCGGGAAAATTATCTGCGAAGGAATGCACCCGATGGATATTACCGGGGAGATAATATCGCGGGTCACGGGGCAGAAAGTACCGGTCCAGGCAATGGCACAGGTGACGCTCGACGGGCTCTCACGAGAGCACGGGAAGGGAATCGATATGCGGGATCTCGCCCGTGTACGGGAGCAGCTGCTCGACCTGAAGGTCCGGGTTATCTCCAAAGACCAGGGCGGGGAGGTCGTCCCGCTCCAGCAGGACGTACGGGCAATCGATTATCTGCAGGAGTTCTCATCGTTCCTCGATAAACAGCAGATTAATGTGAAGCAGAAGGAGTACGTCGCCAAGTGTGGCCTTGATGTCTTACGAACGGTTATGGACCGGCACCGGGAGGAGGCGGAATGATCACCCGCAGGGAAAACCCGGAAGACGAGGGGATACAGCCTGGGCACTTCACCGGAGGCCGGGAATGATCATTGACCGGATCACCCTGAAAAATTTCAAGCGTTTCAGGTTCCAGGAGATCCGGTTCAAAGACGGGATTACCGGCATCCTCGGCAATAACGGGACAGGGAAGAGCAGCATCGTGGAGGCGATCTTTTTTGCCCTGTATGGTGTGCAGGCAACCGGGATTTCTTCGGACTATATCGTCTCTTCTTTTGCAGGCCCGAAGGAGAAATGCGAAGTGCGCCTTGACTTCCGGATCGGCGGGGACGAATATACTGTCCTCCGCACATTCAAGAAGGGAAAGAATATCCAGCACGACGCGACTTTCCACAAGGGGGGGAAACTCCGTGCAACAGGGGTGAGCCAGGTCGAGACCGAAGTGCGGAGGACTCTTGGCATGGGTCCGGTCGACTTTCGGAACACGGTCTATGCAGCCCAGAAAGACCTCCTCACCCTGCTCGAAAACACGCCGGGCAAAAGAAAGGAATGGTTCCTTCGTGCACTCGGTATAGATTACCTGAAAACCGAGAGCGACAGTCTGCTAAAAGAACGGATCGATGCAAAAGACCGCGAGCTTCAGCTGCTGGAGGGAGAACTCAAAGGACTTATCGGGAGGCAGGACCCTGAAGAACTGAAAAACCTGCATGCATCAGTGGCCGCATATAGGACTACGCTCCAGGATCTGAACCGGAATATCGAGAACAATGCAGAGAAGAGAAAGAAGGTTGCACTGGAAATGCAGCAATTTTCCGATAAAAAAACCGAGTATGCCCGCCATGTCGAACGGCACACATCTCTTTTGACCGAGACCCGGGGGCTTCTCCGGCAAAAGGACATTCTTCTGACCCAGATGGGCGATCTTCCCGGGTTGGAGAAGGAGTGCCATGCTCTGGAGAAGAATGTATCAATGCTTGAAAAGAAGAAGGAGAATCTTGAGGTGCTGCGTAGACAGAAGTCAGAGTTCGAACACCTCCAATCCGAACACAGGTTCGCCGGGAAAGAATGTGATGAGTTCAGGAGCCGGATGGAGAAAAACGGGGCGAAGATCAAAGGTCTTGATAAGGACGCGACAAGGCTGGCGTTGTTGCGGAAAGGAGTCAGGGAATTGCTGGATCTCGGACCGGAGATCCCTGATACGGATCTGGAGCAGGCAACCCTTTCGAGGGAGGCAGAAGTCCTGCATACCATCGGGACGCTGACGGCCAGGCTGAATCAGCTGGTCAGTGAAAGGAAAAAACTGGTCTCGGACTGGAATACGATCAAAGATGCAGGTTCCGACGGAGTATGCCCGCTTTGCCGCCAGACACTCGGCACCCACTATGGACAGATCGAAGAAGAGTTCTCGTCCCGGCTCGATGGGATCGAACAGGTTGCATTGGGTGTGTACGATGAGCAGGAACAGATGACCGCAGAAAAGGACCGGATCAGCCACCAGAAACCTGCTCTCCATGAGATCCGGAGCATCTCGGAAAAATTAAAAACCCGAGTTTCTCTTGAAACCGAGCTCCGGGACCTTCTTTCACAACTACACGCAAAAGAGGCGGCACAACAGGCCCTCGCGGTCCTGATACAGGAACTCGGTTTCAATGAAGCAGCGTCAATGCAAGCCGAGAAGGAAGTCGCAGCTCTCGAAAAAATCCAGGTACGGTTCATCGAAATCGGGAAAAAAATAGCTCACGGTTCGGCGCTGAAGGCACAGTTAGCGGATCTTGGTACCCGGATCCTGGAGAAAAAGGGCGAGCTCGACCGGATTAAAGCCTTGATCGACCAGTCTGATTTCGATCCCGAGACAGAAAAAGGGCTTGAGAAGGCGCTCGCCGTGATCGATTCTGATCTCCGGACTGCGGGAGCAGAGATCGCAGGGACAACGGAACGGCTCCGGAATACCGAAGAGAAAATTGAGAGGCATAAGAGGGGTGAGGAAGCGATCGCCGGACTTAAACTCCGCAAAACGGCGCTCGAGGAAGAAATCGGGCTACTCCGGCTGACACGCTCCCTGATTAGGGAGTATGTACTCTACCTCATGCAGGTCGTCCGGAGTCGGATCGAGGGGGAAGTGAGCCTGATCATCAGTGAGATCACCGGGGAACGGTACGAACAGGTGCTCCTTGATGAGGACTTCAACCTCCTGGTCCGGGACATCGACGACGATTACCCGATCGACAGGTTCAGCGGCGGAGAGCAGGACAATATCGCGGTAGCATTGCGGATTGCCCTCTCCCGGTACCTTGCAGAGCTCCACAAGGTGCATGAGAGCACGCTGCTGATCTTTGATGAAATCTTCGGGAGCCAGGACGAAGAAAGGCGGACAAACCTCCTTACTGCACTCAGGACACAGGAATCGCGGTTTCCCCAGATCATCCTGATCTCCCATATCCCGGATATCCAGGGAGAATTTTCCAATACCCTCATGGTGGAGATGGGGACAGACCTCTCGAGCAGGGTGCAGGAGGTGACATGATGGCAACCGATCCGGAGTATGAGAAATCAGTGGATTCCATGGCAGGACGTATCCGTGCGAGTGTCCCCAAAAATCTTGTACAACAATTCAGGGAGGCGGGAGGGTTCTCACAGGAAGATTTCTGTTCCTGCACACCGGTGCCCTGTGAAGAGATCTGTGCAGTGGACGGGAGCAATACCGTCCTCCTGGAATCCGGGAGCATGGCGATCGTGCTGTTCCGGGCAGCGCAGAGCACATTTCGTAACATGGAGAGAAGCCGGAGATCTCTCTCGCCGTTAGAATTCGCAATTATCGGTTCCGGCGCGGAAAACGAAGATTTTCCCCGGCTTTACCAGGAATGCTTCGGCCAGGCTCCGGGCACTCCTCTCGGAAACGAGGACCGGACCCGGACTGCGGGGATACTGAGGGATACTATTGAGTACTGGGTTACTGAACAGATGGCAGCTACTCTCGACACGGGTGCTCTGCTCCTACGTGACGGACCTCTCCGGGTATCCCATGCGAGTCATGACCCTGTCCTTTCCAGGATCGAACAGTTATGCAGGTCCAGGAAGATCGATCTTGCAGGGGTGAGTAAACGTACATCGGCCACCTGGGAGGGCGGCCATCCTCTCCTTCCTTCTGTCAACGGGCTTGCAGAAGTCTTCGGGATAAAAGCCCCCTGGTGGATCCGGATCGACCCGGTCATCCTCGACCACGCCCAGTTTCCCCGGTGGCAGCACGGGCAGATGTACGTCGCCTGCCTGCACCCCCGGGCACGGTCTCCGATGAAGATTGAACTCACGAAGGATCTCCCTAAGTCACAAGCGAAGGCGATCATGAACCGCCTCGCAGCCTGTTCCGGGGACGGGCGTATTCCCGGGTATCCTTATCCCCTGTTTGACGCCCACCGGACCGTCGTGCTCACCGAGGAGATAGTAGAGCAGGCCAGGTCGGATCTGATGCGCCGCATCGCAGGGACCGGCATCGAGCGACAGACCTATGAGATCCTGTTTGGAGATTATCATGAAGAATTTGCGCGATATTGACAGGAACGATCATTCAAAATACCGGTTGATCGGGCGAAGCGTCCTCTCATACCGGTTCATAGCCCCCTATGACACGGCCCTCTATATAGGGGATATCAAGAAGATCACGGACGATACAAAAGGAGTCACGTTTTTTGCAAAGATTACCGACCTCTCTCATGACAGCAACTTTGCCGATACCCGGTGGGACACCCGGGTGTATGCCGAGCAGTTCTATGGGCTTGGGGAGGACGTATTTATCACAGTCGATGCAGTGCCTCTTGGATTCGTGGACAGTGCCGATGGAAAATTCCATAAGCCCCGAACTATCCCCTCCAAATTCTCCACCGTCGGAGATCCTGATGCCAGTGATTTCCGGTTCCTGACCGAGCAGATGGGAGAGATCGAGGTAGGCTTGATGCGGAGCGGTCAGGATGTGATTCGTGACGTGGCCGTACGTATCCCGAGTAAAGTCCTCCCCCAGCACATGGGCGTATTTGCGACGACCGGTATGGGCAAAAGCAACTTCATGAAGACCTTCTGTGCCTCCTGCATGAGAGAAAAGAAGTTCGGCCTCCTTATCGTCGACCCTCACGGCGAGTATGTCAGTGGCGGGAGGTCGTCCATCGGGGAGCCGACAAAAGGACTTGTCCACTATACGGCAGGGAAGGAAGGTCTTGCCATCTTCACGATCCGGCCTGAATCCGACCGGAAGAAGTACGGGATGAACCGGCTCTCGATCGAGTACGATGACTTCAGGATCGGCGACCTCTCCATCCTCTATGACCTTTCCGCAGCACAGCACGAGATCGTGGAAGCGTTTTCCGGTGTAAAGGGTAGCGATGTAATCGGATTTTTCAGAATGATAGACCCGGAAATCTTTCCTATCAGGGACCCTGCAGCGTCCGGGATCGAGGAGGGGAGCCTGGCATGGAAGATCCGGAATTCCATGGGCGGACCCATCAGGGTGATCAAGAGCCATATCGATAATATCGTCAATGGGAACAAGGCGTTTTTCAATTCCAGGGGCTCTTCTGTCCCTGAGATTATCAGGGATCTCCATAACAACCGCGTGGTCCTGATCGATATCCCTGACATGAGCGAAAGGAGCGAACTCTTCGTGCTCTCGATTATTACGCGGATGATCATGGAACGGCATCGTTCAGAGGCAAGGGGTTTTGGAATTGACGACCGGCAGGAAAACACCCACCAGGTACTCATCACAATTGAGGAGGCACAGCGGGTGCTTGCGAGCGGCGGGTCTTCAACACAGGTATTCCGTGAATGCGCCATGGAGGGGCGCAAATTCGGCGTCGGTCTCTGCGTGATTACCCAGCAGCCAAAAAATGTTGACCCCAAGGTCCTGGCTCAGATAAATACATTCGTAGTTATGGCTCTAGGTGACCGGGGCGACCGGGACATCATCATCGGAAGTGCGAAACAGGACCTCTCGAGGATGGAGATCGAGATCCAGACACTTGACCGGGGAGAGGCGATCATCAGCACCATCGGCATCCCGTTCCCGGTGAGCACCCGTATTTACAAATTCGAAGATTATATCACGGGACTGAACAGGGAGAAGAGACCCTCGCTCTCCGAAGGGCTGGAGGGGAGGTTCTAATTGGAATTATGCCAGACAGGGAGAGGCCCGGCTAAATAATGAGATAGGTCCGGACAGCTCAGGAAATCTCCCTTTCATCTCGGTTACGGGTAATCAGTCCCATGAAAAGACATTCTTCCGCATCAATGGTCTCGATCCCTTCCTGGTCGCCAACCGGAAGCCCAAGACCACGGATAATAGCCGCAGGTGTACACTCATCTGCTTCACCCATCACGATCTCTGCGGCAGACGCGATGTTGTCTGCCAGTGCCTGTTTGGTGACCTCAAGTTCCCTGCCGAAGAGGTCACACATCCCCCTGTCATCCACAACGGAGGGGATTCCGCTGCAGCCGATAGCCACCCCGGAACACCCCATCCGCATGGCATGAGTCCGGCTGTCGGCGATTATGACCGCGATATGCACACCGCAGAGAGAAAATATTTGTTCCCTGATATTCCGGGCACTTTCATCCGGCCGGGGCGGGAGCGGGATCACACATCCTGGCGGGGCATTGGACTCGTCAATCCCTGCATTGGGGAGAAGTGTCCCGTTCTTCATGCAGAGGAGAAATCCACGAATGCCGCCGACGATGCTGTCGCTTTCGCTCCTGACCACTTCCACAAGGCGGGGGTCCATGTCATACTTCCGGGCCATCTCTACCGATTCCGGGCCGGGAGTTATGGAATCGAGGCTGATTACATATCCTTCCGCGGTGGCCACCGCCGTTTCCGCTATGACCAGGACGTCACCTTCCCGGAATTCTCCCGCCCCGGAGTGACCTGTTGCCTCTGCCAGGATGGCGGGGATATCATCGCCTTCACGGATCAGGCCGGTCCGGATTCCATATACTGTGAATTCCTCGATCATTTCTTCCCCCCAAGTGCCTCCATTACCTTGATCACGTCCACCGTAGGGGCTACGTCATGGGTGCGGATCACGTCCGCACCGCTTCCTATCAGAACCGCAGTCAGGGCCAGCGAAGCTGGCAGCCTTCCCTCCGGTCCTTTTTCTACCAGCGTGCCGAGGAAACTCTTGCGTGATATCGCAGCAAGGAGTGGCCTGCCAAACCTGCGGAACTCCTCGAAGTGCCGGCACAGATCCCAGTCCATTGCAGGAGTCCGTTCGGGAATCCACCTTCCAATTCCGGGATCGAGCACATATTCGGAAATGCCGTGCTCGGTGCACCTGGATGCTACCCGGGACAGCGCTGCAATCGTATCAGGAAAACCCATGGCATCGCCGGGTCGGACATGTGAGGCCATGAGGAATGCCGGCAGGCCTGACCCGGCCACTATTTCCGCGTATTCCCTGTGTGCCAGCCCCCCGATGTCATTGACGGCATGGATGTCATGAGAAAGGCACGTTTCCAGAACGGAGGCATGGGTGGTGTCCACCGATACCAAAATACCGCTCCCGTCCAGTTCCGCCAACGCCGAGGCCATCCGCTCACTCTCCCTCTTCTCATCCAGCGGCGGTGAGTCGGGAGCGGTGCTCCTGGCACCTATATCGATCAGGACCGCCCCCTCTTCGACCATTGCTTCAGCTTTGGCCCTGATAGCACTTGTTTTAACAAATGATCCGGAAAAAAAGGATTCGGGGCTGCAGTTGATGACACCCATGACTCTCACCGGGCCCCCTCCGCCGATGGATATCCCGTTTATTCGACACTGATGCATGAAGCGCGTTGTGCTGCCAGGAACGTGTTTTCCATGAGTGTAGCGATTGTCATGGGGCCCACGCCTCCCGGAACAGGGGTAATTGCCCCTGCGATGTCTTTGACCCTCTCAAAATCCACATCGCCACACAGTTTTCCATCCACCATGTTCGTACCCACGTCGATGACCACCGCACCCTCTTTCACCATTTCAGGCCCGATAAACCGGGCCCTGCCTATGGCACTCACAAGGATATCGGCGCGTTGTGTCTCATCTTTTAAGTTTTCTGTCCTGCTATGGCAAATGGTGACCGTGGCATTGCTGTTGAGCAGCAGGGCGGCCATCGGCCGTCCCACTTCGACACTCCTTCCTGCCACCACGGCATGGAGCCCTTCAGGCTCGATGCCATATTCAGAAAGGAGGTTCATTACTCCAAGCGGAGTGCATGGGGCGAATTCCGGGTTTCCTGAAAACAGGCGGCCCAGATTCAGGGGATGGAATCCGTCAACGTCCTTTTCCGGGGCCACTGCGCATATTACCGCATTTGTATCGATATGAGGCGGCAACGGCAGTTGGACCAGGATGCCATGGATATCGGGATCATTGTTGAGCCGGCAGATTTCCCCCACCACCACTTCAGTGCTGGTGTCTTTGGGGAGTTCTATCCCTACCGAGCCGATATTCACCCGTTCACATGCCCGGTGTTTCATCCGGACATACATCTGGGAGGCGGGATCCGACCCTACGATGACAGTGGCCAGCCTGGGACGAAGGCCGGACTTTTCTATCTCGCGTTTCAGCAGTTCCAGTCTCTTTTCAGAGGTCTTTTTTCCATCAAGGATCATGTTACTGGGGATACAGGGGGAATTTCGTGGCCATTTCGCGGACTTCTTCCTTAATCTTCTTTACCATACTGTCGTTATGGATATCCTTTAATATAGTGCTGATATATTCACCGATAATCCGCATCTCCTCCTCCTTCATTCCCCTTGTGGTGACTGCAGGGGTACCGACACGAAGACCACTGGTCACAAACGGGCTCCGGCTCTCATTAGGTATGGTGTTTTTATTGACCGTGATATTGGCTTCGCCCAGAACGTTTTCCGCTTCAAGCCCGGTAATGCCAAGCGAGGTCAGGTCAAGGAGGATCAGGTGATTATCAGTACCGCCCGAGACCACCCGCAGGTCTGCATCCATGAAGACTTCGGCCATAGCACGGGCATTTTTCACGATCTGGCGATTATATTCCTTGAAAGAAGGCCTCAGGGCCTCTTTAAAGCATACAGCCTTTGCAGTAATCGTATGCATGAGTGGGCCGCCCTGCATGCCGGGGAATACCGCTTTGTCTACCTTTGCGGCATATTCGCTGTCGCACATGATAGCCCCACCCCGTGGGCCGCGGAGTGTTTTATGGGTGGTTGTGGTGGTGAAGTTCACAACATTCACCGAGGTCGGGTGTACGCCTGTGGCGCAAAGGCCGGCGATGTGGGCGATGTCTGCCATGCAGTATGCACCTACCTCATCGGCAATTTCCTGAAATGCCTTAAAGTCAATAGTCCTTGGATATGCTGAAGCACCACAGACGAGCATGTTTGGCTTTTCCTTTCTTGCCATCTCTTCTATGACCCCATAATCCAGCATTTCGGTTTTTTCATCTACACCGTATTGACTGACCTCGTAAAACTTTCCGGTAAAGCTGACCGGAGAACCGTGCGACAGGTGTCCGCCCTGGGTCAGCTTCATGCTCATCAGCTTGTCTCCCAGGTTCATGAACGCAAAATAGACCGCCATATTGGCCTGAGTCCCGGAATGGGGCTGGACATTGGCATGCTCAGCCCCGAAGAGCTCTTTTAGGCGGTCCCGGGCCAGGTTCTCTGCCATGTCATGGAACTCGCACCCGCCGTAATACCGCTTGCCGGGATAGCCTTCAGCGTACTTGTTGGTCATGATCGATCCCATCGCCTCAAGCACGGCCTTGCTTACCAGGTTCTCTGAAGCGATGAGTTCAAGACCGTCCCGTTGACGAATACGCTCTTTTTCTATAATATCCGAAATTTCTGGATCTGTGGTGGCCAGATAAGACATATAAAGAAAAGTCGTCCTGATCAGGTAATACTTTTTCTTCTCTATAATAAAAAAAGGGAGAAACAGGCTGTTTTAGGAAAGTAAGAGGGAAGAAAACGCGCCAAAATTACCCAAAACAAAGACTTTGGCGAATATATATGAGGGAGAGAGCAACGTTATGGTTCTCACTTTTTTTGAATACGTCGCTATTTTTTTGTGAGAAGAACCTGGGTCTCCGGCGTGGTTTATACTATGTAATGAATAATCGGGAAAATGTCCTTGTCTGCAGCATAGAAGAGATATTATTGAATTTTTTTCGAATCCGGTCAATATAAGGGGAGAATATTTTTTTCTTACTTAAATTTCGCCATCTCTGCATTTATTTCTGCAGCGGAAGCATTTTAATATGGAAACGCATTCTATCAATTAATAAAAAGCGCAAAATCAATGATGCCCACCTGCATACACTATGGAGAGTATATTGACCCCATTATGCACTCTGCAGTCCATGGGAGCAGGGTTCGTTGTGCAACTGAATCAGCTGTGAGCCCTCACATGATGCCTGTCGGCCAAGCTCTCACTGCCGATGCATGCACCTGATCACCGAAGGAGAGAGAAATGGAGATAATAAAGGATAAAGGGAAAGTCCCTCTCATTGACGAGCGTGTGGCCGTACTGGAGAGGAAGGTTAAGGAGATGGAGGCCCTGGTCAAGGGTCTCACCGATGAGTTGCTCGATCTGAAATCTGTTACCATGAGGCTGACGAAATCCGAGGAGAGACTTAGAAATGTAAAGTCTTCTCCCGGTCCTTCGGAAACCGTGGTAATGCAAAAGAAGACCGCCCCCATCCAGAGCAGCGTCAGGATACCCCAGCCCATTCCGGAGAAGGAGCCGGAGAAGATGGATATGATCATGCAGCCGGACGGCACCCTCAAGCCCGAAAAAAGGAAATCGAGTGATTATATCGTTGCAGCGGCGGGATACACAAAGAAAAAAAAGCTGGGATTTGGGAGCGGATCAAAATCCGGTGACGTAATCGTCGCCGAAGATGACGAAGAAGATTCATCTGGTAAAAAGTGACAGGGGCTTTGGTCTTTGCATATCACGCAGCTGGAGATAGATAATTTCAAATCATTCACTAAAAAGAAAAAAATTCCTTTTTACAACGGATTCACGGTCATTTCGGGTCCTAATGGGTCTGGAAAGAGCAATATCATTGACAGCATTCTTTTTGTGCTGGCACTTTCAGGTTCCCGGACTCTTCGGGCTGAGAAACTGACTGACCTTATTAACCTGAATTCGGGTAAGAATACTGCCGAAGTGACCATTACCCTCTCTGACGGCACGAAGATCAGGAGAAGGATAAAGCGGACCGCAAGCGGCTATTACAGCTATAACTATCTCAATGATCGCCTCTGCAAGCAGGCTGATGTTACAGAGCTGCTGGCAAAATCCGGGATCAAGCCCCATGGATACAATGTGGTGATGCAGGGGGACATTACCCGCATCATCGAAATGAGTGATTTTGAGCGGAGAAAGATCATCGACGAGATCGCCGGAGTTGCAGAGTTCGATACGAAGCGTGACCAGGCCCTTATCGAACTCGAGGTGGTACGGGAGAGGATTGAAAGGGAAGAGATGCTGCTGCATGAGCTCTCGATAAGGCTCAAGGAGCTCGCTGCAGAACGTGAACAGGCTCTGATATACCAGCAGTGGCAGGAAAAGCTCAATCATTTCCAGAGCTGCCGGGCGGTAGCCCTGCTTCATGAACAGGAGAAGGAACTGGCTGCACTGGTAAGGGTGATTGAAGAGCATACTCTTTCAATGGAGAGGGCACTTTCGGATAAGAGCCTGGAAGAAAACGAACTCTCGTACCTTCAGGCAGATCTGGCAGATATTGACGAGCAGATTAACCAGAAGAGCGGTTCTGAGTACCTGAAGCTGATAGCAGAACTCGAAGAGGCCAAAGGCTCGATAAAGCTGGCCGAACAGAGCATCGTGCGCCATAAGAGGGACAAGGAATCAAATCTTGAGGCCACTAACCGCACCTACGTTGATATGAAACGGGCGGAGACTCGTGTGGGAGAATGTAGCCAGGCCATCAGGGACTTAAACATTGACCGTACCAACCTGGCCATGGGGGCAGCAACAGCCCGGGCACAGGTTGAGAATACGGAAAACGAGATCAAGGCCCAGAGCAGGGATGCCGAAGGAGCCAGGGACGAACTCTTCGCGTTGATGAACGTGGTGGAGGAGAAGAAAGCGGACCGTTCCACAATCCTCCATGAAAAAGATATGCTGCTGGAGAAGAGCAGGCTGCGAACTTCGGAAAAGGAGAGGCTTGAAGAGCGTATTTGTACAATTGTGGAGGATCTGGACGCCCGCATAGAGCAGGGAAATGGGTGTGCAGGGCAAATTGACGCAAAGCGGAAAGAACAGGAGGGCCTGGACCGTGAACTCTCCTCTCTTGAAAGCAGCCTCTTTGCAAAGCGCTCCACGCTTGAACGAGTGAGGGATGAATACCGTGGATATGAGCAGGAGGTAGTACGACTTGAGGCCCAGCAACAGGCGCGGGGTGGAGGCGGAAGCCGTGCACTGGATGCAGTACGGGGCATGGACGGGGTATACGGCACGATATCCCAGCTTGGAAAAGCGCCTCCTGAATATGCCACTGCGCTCAATGTGGCTGCCGGCCAGAGGCTCCATTACGTGGTGGTAGGAGATGACAGGGTGGCAACTTCCGCCATATCATATTTAAAAGAGAATAAAATGGGGAGGATGACGTTTCTTCCCCTGAATAAAATGAAGCCCCCTGCGCTCTCACCGCTGAAAGGGGAGGGGATTTTGGGATATGCAGTGGATATGCTGGAATTCGATTCGCGTTACAGGGTTGCATTCCAGGTAGTTTTTGGCACTACCGTAGTGGTGGAATCTCTTTCCACGGCCCGGAAACTGATGGGAAGATATCGTATGGTCACCTCTGACGGGGAGCTTGTGGAAAAGAGCGGGGCCATGACGGGTGGCAGTTTTAAAAAAGTCCAGAAAGGTTTTGGTGCGGCCGTAGAAGACGAGATTGTCAGGTTACGCCAGCAGATGGA
The DNA here is from genome assembly GCA_035528475.1 of Methanoregulaceae archaeon. GTDB lineage: Archaea > Halobacteriota > Methanomicrobia > Methanomicrobiales > Methanospirillaceae > SD8. The sequence goes on from DATKYO010000096.1 coordinate 13,006, forward strand.
TTCCATTGGGGTGGAGATTGCAGACCTGGAGAGTGCTGTGAAAAGAGGCACAGAAGAGATCGATGCCCGGAGAAGAACCCGGGGAGATATGGAGCAGGAAATCAGCCGCCTTGAGATGATGCAGGGCGAATTCCAGAAACAGGCTGACACACTGGACCAGGAAAAAGAGAGGATTGGACTGGCCCTGGAATCCATTGCCGAAGAAGTAAGGACCGGTACCACCGAACTTGCAGCACTGGAAGTAAAATTTGACAATACCACTGATGAGATCAATAAGCTTGCGAAAAAGATCGACGCAATCAAAAAACGCCTTGATGACACGGATATTCCAGCACTATCCGAACAGCTGGAAAAGAAGAAGAGGGAAGCCGAGGATATCGAGAGGAGGCTCCGGAATAAGGAGGCGGATATCAACGATCTTCAGAGGGAGCGCCAGCACTTCAATGCCAGGGTGGAAGAGCTGAAAGAAGAGATCGGGCGTATCACTGGAAGGAACAGGGAGATTGATGAGGAGATTTCAGTTGCAGAGGAGCAGATAGAGTCCAGCAAAGAACAGATAGCCCAGATTGAGGAACGGCAGAAGCAGTTTTCCGGTGAACTGGAGGGGCTCCGGACCAAGCATAACGAGGTATCGGAGGCGATCAGGGGATCCGAAAAGCGGCTCCTTGAGTTCGATGTTTCAATGGAACGGATCAGGATCCAGATCTCGGCCCTGGAAGAGAGGCGGGCGACACTGGATTCCGAGATTGAGACTCTCCGGAATGAAGTGGGGGATCAGGATACGGATCTTACTCTTCAGGAGATAGAGGATGGTATCGCAGAGGCCACCCATAAGATGCACAAAATCGGGGCAGTGAATATGCTTGCCATAGAAGAATACGAGAAGGTGCAGGGCAGGGTGGAAGACAGAACCGAGAAGAAGGAGGTGCTTTCCAAGGAAAGAACAACGCTGCTGGAGCGAATCGAGAGTTTTGAGAAGATGAAGTATGATGCCTTCATGACCGCTTTCCGGGCTATTGACGCGAACTTTCGGGAAGTATTCGCCCGCCTTACCGGCGGGAACGGCCACCTGATACTGGAAAACGAGGAGGATCCGTTCGCCGGGGGTCTCTCCTTTGCGGTTCAGCCGCGGGACAAGCCTGTTCACCTGCTCTCTGCGCTTTCCGGAGGCGAAAAGTCTCTTACCACACTGGCATTCATCTTCTCGATACAGCAATATATCCCTGCCCCCTTCTATGCTTTTGATGAGGTGGATATGTCTCTTGACGGCTCGAATGTGGAGCGGATTGGGGAGATGATCAAGGAGCTTTCTTCCCGATCCCAGTTTATCATCGTTTCTTTGCGAAAACCGATGATCGAGGGGGCGGATCGTATCGTGGGAGTCACGCTCCTCCCGGACAAGAGCTCGTTTGTGACCGGAATCAAGGCGAATGGTTGAAGAACCGGTTGAAATTCTGGTGCATTTGGCGGAGAAGGGGGAGATTGACCCCTGGAATATTGATATTGTTGAGGTGACCGACCGGTTCCTGGCCGAGCTTGACAGGAGAAAGGAGCTTGACCTCCGCATCTCCGGGCGGACCCTTTTTTATGCCGCACTTCTCCTGCGGATGAAATCCGAGTATCTGGGAATACTGGATATGGAGGATGAGGCAGGGTTTGAAGAGGATATGGAAGGTCTGGATGAGTTCGGCCTGCCCGGAGTGTTTGGCGAGGGAGGATCGCTAGGTCCCATTGAACAGCTGGAACACGAGATAAGACGTCGCCTGGAACGCAAACACCTCCGGAAGAGGCCTGTCACCCTCTTTGAACTAATCCTTGAGCTAAAAGATGCGGAGAAAGAACAGAGAAGGAAACAGCGTTTCAGGTCGCCCATAGGCGATCTCATTGATATAGATGACGTGGTGAACATTGCCCATGAAGAAGGCTACAGGGAAGCGGCCATCTCGGTGATGGGGCAGTGCGAGGAGCGGCTTTCCGAGGAAGAGGTCATGACCCTGCACGAGCTTGCGGAACTTTTGGGAAAGAGCATCGCGGAGGTTTATATCCCACTTCTTTTCCTGATGTTTGAAGGAAAACTTGCAATATGGCAGGACGAATTTTTCGGCGAGATATTTGTGCAGGCATGCCGGGCGGAAGAGTAGGGGGAATTCTTTCATTCAGGATCCTGTTCACGTATAACAACTTCCAGACCAAGAAGAATGGATTTAATGACTTTTTTTTCCATCTCTTTTATGCTCTTCTTCCGCTCTTGTGATTGCCCTGACCTTTCTTATAGCCGAGGAAGAGGATACCAGGGCTTAATTATCGTATCACTCCGAGGATTCTGGTTCCCATTTCTTGAAGACGCGATCTCAGCGCAACTATCAGGACAACAATAGCCGGCAGGGCGAAACAACCCCCCGGGACAGGACATACTCCGCATGCGGCGCCACAGGATGTTGGGATGATGAGTGCAAGCGGGGTTGTCGCACTGGCGATCACAAATGCCCATAATCCCTTTCTTTCCTTTCCTGGAATAACGGGCATCATCTTCTCCTCCCGTACTCATAGGCTTCATGGGGGCAGGCATTTGTACATTCCTTGCAGGTTATGCAGAGATGGGAATCAACGGACTTATCGGTATCTATTGCCCAGGTTGGACAGCTGACCTGGCACTTTGTGCAGTCCTGACACTTATCCGCGTTGTAAGATATCCGGTACATTCCAAGTTTTTTTCCCACTGTGTGGGAGAGGTTTGAGAGGACACCAAGGGGGCAGAAAAAGAGGCACCAACCCCGTCCACCGGACATAAAAATTCCACCTATAACTAACCATGAAAAGAGGGTAATGAGAGATCCCGTATGCCAATAGGTAATGGCAGACATCTGCCCCGTCAGCCCGTTCGCCATGTTCTGGAGGATCGAGGAAGTGCAGTACCGGCAACAAACACTGCTCATTGACGCGATTTTGTATCCTACGATCATGGATACCGCAATGAATCCGACAAAAAACCCGTACCTGAGTCCTTTTGTTATCTGGGGATCTCTAATCCGGAGCCTGAACCGGTCAGGCAGAGGTGTGGCCCTGCTCACACCTTCGCTTACCGACCCTACCGGGCAGAGCCATCCGCAGAACACCGGCCCCATGAAGAAGGCGAGAATAACGACAGCAAGGATGAACACTGCCGCAACTGAACCGAGCAATGCATACCATCGGCCCCCGAAGAGCCAGTCGATCGGCATCCGATAGCACAGGGTGTGTAGCGTGGGAGATGCCATGCTTCCTGTCGCTGTATTAATCATACGAGCGATGATCGCATACGGTCCAACGAATAGGAAAAATCCCATGACGAGTGACAGATAGCGCCACCGGTTCTTTTGAATTGTCTCAATTACAGTCATCAGTGGCAGTCACCTCCACTTCCATTGATCATGCCAGCACCGTTCATCACCGTGATTGGAAGAAAGGTGAGCGTTTCGCCGGTATCTGCATCTGACAACAGGAGTCCTCCTTCATAGACGATATCATCATAGAGCCGATCCTCGGGGATAAGGAAGAACCAGTCGATTCCCAGGTTCCGGATTGATTCCCTCGGTGGTAGTGGTTCGATGAATGTGCGGGTATCGGGGTCAAACGGAAGATTTGCACTCACCTCCCATCGTACCGGGATCGAGGCATTCACGAGTTCCATCCGTATCTTTATGGGTTTCTTCCCGATGTTCGTAATCCAGTGGGTTGAGATTCCCTCAATACCGGGGTTCAGTACTTTTTTCAGGTTTCCTCTCTGCTGTAAATTAATAATGATCGGCGCCATTTCAAGGGGAGCTCCTGCCCCTTTGATGACCTGTGGGGATGTGATATTACCTGCAGGCACTGCCACCCGGAAGTGGACCATCTCTGATTTACCATAGTCAGAAGCATACACCGCCGCTCCAATAGTGAGCATGAATGTGAATGCGGCTGCAAAGACGATTATGGCGGCTTTTACCATCTCTTTCCCTCTTTGCAGGGATAAGTATCCGAATTCATAGTACAGGATCCTTGAATTTCTTTTGGAACATTACGATTGGTCATAAATAGAATCTTCGCATGCAAAAAAGGATGGAGATGAAGGCCATGATTCCTTTGCGGTTTTTAAAATGTACAATTAAATCAATCAATGGTACAGATATTCCGCAAGTTCTTGGCCTTGTCTGGGGAGAACTGGAATATATCGGAAATTTTTCGATCCCTCTGGTTACCATGGGAGATGAAAAGGTCCCGTCGTGCTGCTCCTGTATTAGCGAAGTGATAAATGGTCCTCTGGCAGGAGTAGTTTTTAGGGGAGATCCTGGGGCAGTCATGCCGCGCGGAGTAAAATCCAGTGGTTTTCCTGCCGATTGACAACTATGTCCGGATGGACTTCCCCTATTCTCCCGGTTCCCCGCGTGGTTTCATGTGTCCCAGACCGGGAAAGAAAGGGCACGCCAGAGGTTTTTCGGGTGAGAAGCCGGATAGATGGTTAAATTATATATAGAAGTCGTGCTTATAAGTTATGGCTTACAGGGATTGGAATATACTCCTCAAAATGGAGAGGTTCCGCATCTGTATGGGATGCTGGGTAACAAGGTTGATATAGCAGAATGATCAACTTGTATATCCTCATATTACAATGATGAACCGGAATAAAAAGAGGCCATTCCTGTTCTGATATACAGTCAGAAGGGCATGAAACTCGCCGATTTTCATCGGTGTTTTCCCGCTGCCTTGGACTGAAGTGGACGGAAAACACAGGTCTGCGATCTGTCCGTTCGATGTATCACTCTGTCGTCAGGACAAAGTGACAATGGTTAAATACCAACAAGGCTTATAATAATACCCTCTGTGATGGAGAACCAAGCAATGCCGGCTTTGACCGGATTTGGTTCTGACGTTGGTACTGGCAATGCGGAAATTTGTTTGGTAACCGCTAAATTCCTCATAAGTAATTCAGATATAGTGTGCTTAAAATTCAAGAATTCTGGTTGATCCTGCCAGAGGCCACTGCTATCGGGGTTCGATTAAGCCATGCGAGTTGAGAGGGTTCGGCCCTCGGCGTACTGCTCAGTAACACGTGGACAATCTACCCTAAGGAGGGGGATAACCCCGGGAAACTGGGGATAATACCCCATAGATTTGGGAAGCTGGAATGCTCCCAAGTTCAAAGGTCCGCCGCCTTAGGATGAGTCTGCGGCCGATTAGGTTGTTGTTGGGGTAACGGCCCAACAAGCCTTTGATCGGTACGGGTTGTGAGAGCAAGTGCCCGGAGATGGATTCTGAGACACGAATCCAGGCCCTACGGGGCGCAGCAGGCGCGAAAACTTTACAATGCGGGAAACCGTGATAAGGGAACCCCGAGTGCCCGTAAATTCGGGCTGTCCATCAGTGTAAATAACTGGTGAAGAAAGGGCCGGGCAAGACCGGTGCCAGCCGCCGCGGTAATACCGGCGGCTCGAGTGGTGGCCACTATTACTGGGCTTAAAGCGTCCGTAGCTGGGTTGTTAAGTCTCTTGGGAAATCTACCGGCTCAACCGATAGGCGTTCAGGAGATACTGGCAATCTAGGGACCGGGAGAGGTGAGAGGTACTCCAGGGGTAGGAGTGAAATCCTGTAATCCTTGGGGGACCACCTGTGGCGAAGGCGTCTCACTAGAACGGCTCCGACAGTGAGGGACGAAAGCTGGGGGAGCAAACCGGATTAGATACCCGGGTAGTCCCAGCTGTAAACGATGCGCGTTAGGTGTATCGGTGACCACGAGTCACCGAGGTGCCGAAGGGAAACCGTGAAACGCGCCGCCTGGGAAGTACGGTCGCAAGGCTGAAACTTAAAGGAATTGGCGGGGGAGCACCACAACAGGTGGAGCCTGCGGTTTAATCGGACTCAACGCCGGAAAGCTCACCGGATAAGACAGCGGAATGATAGCCGGGCTGAAGACTCTGCTTGACTAGCTGAGAGGAGGTGCATGGCCGTCGTCAGTTCGTACTGTGAAGCATCCTGTTAAGTCAGGCAACGAGCGAGACCCACGCCAACAGTTGCCAGCTTGTCCTCCGGGATGATGGGGACACTGTTGGGACCGCCTCTGCTAAAGAGGAGGAAGGAATGGGCAACGGTAGGTCAGCATGCCCCGAATTATCCGGGCTACACGCGGGCTACAATGGGCAGGACAATGGGTATCGACACCGAAAGGTGAAGGCAATCTCTTAAACCTGTCCGTAGTTCGGATTGTGGGCTGCAACTCGCCCACATGAAGCTGGAATCTGTAGTAATCGCGTTTCAACATAGCGCGGTGAATATGTCCCTGCTCCTTGCACACACCGCCCGTCAAACCACCCGAGTGAGGTCTTGATGAGGCTGCGGTTGTTGCCGTGGTCGAATCTAGGTTTCGCAAGGGGGGTTAAGTCGTAACAAGGTAGCCGTAGGGGAATCTGCGGCTGGATCACCTCCTAACGAAATATATTATGGGGTGCGGTTATCAGACAAACCGTAAAATTGCCGGTATTGACAAGGACAGGGGGCTCATAGCTCAGTTGGAAGAGCGCCGCCTTTGCGAGGCGGAGGCCATGGGTTCAAATCCCATTGAGTCCACTTTCGATGCACCTGGAGATGCGAATCACCAGGGAAGGGCTGAGAGTCAAGCCAATGACTCAAAGAAGCTGTGTAAAGGTTTGCACTCAGGACGTTAAATGGGTTTGACGGAGCACTAGCCATAAACCTGTCATTGGATGGCTCGGTTCGAGAGCCGAAGAAGGGCGTGCCAAGCTGCGATAAGCTCCGGGTAGACGCAAGGAGTCATTGAACCGGAGATTCCCTAATGGGACATCCCAACACTTCGGTGTTGATCCGTTGAGGATCGGGAACGCCCCGAATTGAAACATCTTAGTAGGGGCAGGAAGAGAAATCAATTGAGATATCGTAAGTAGAGGCGATCGAAAACGATACAGTTCAAACCGAATCCCGCAAGGGAGATATGGTGTTATAAGCCCACCGTAAGGCACTTCAATGCGAAGCGAAAGTCTTCTGGAACGTTGCACCGTAGAGGGTGATAGTCCCGTACGCGTATGCAGAGAAGGCCGGGTGGTGTCTTGAGTACCGCGGGTTGGAATTCTCGCGGGAATTCAGGGGTCATCAACCTCTAAAACTAAATACTACTCGAAACCGATAGCGAAATAGTAGCGTGAGCGAAAGCTGAAAAGTAACCCTAGAAAGGTGGTTAAAAGCGCCTGAAATTGACAGGTGATGGTGGGTTATGGCATGAAAGGATCTTCCACACGAAGGAACCCATCGTGAGGTGGTAGTACGGGTGTGGTTGCCGATGTCATAACGTACGTTTTGAAGAACGGGCCAGAGAGTTTATTCTATTGGCAAGGTTAACCGTTTAGGGGAGCCGAAGGGAAACCAACAAGTCCGTAGGCCGCAAGGCCGTGGGACGACGTATTAAAAGTGCGTGGAGTCAGTAGGATAAGACCCGAAGCCCAGTGATCTATGCGTGGGCAGGTTGAAGCGTGACGAAAGTTGCGTGGAGGACCGCAGGCGGTATTGATATGCAAATCATTCGCGTGACCTGCGTATAGGAGTGAAAGATTCATCGAACTGGGCATCAGCTGGTTCCTCTCGAAACATGCCGCAGCATGACCCGGCCGGAGATAGATGGTGAGGTAGAGCACTGATTGGGGGAGCTGGGGGAGAAATCCCTCACCCCCCTGCCAAACTCCAAACTCCCCATCGTCCTAGATGGCCGGCAGTCCGGGCTACGGGGTAAGCTTGTAGTCCGTAAGGGAGACAACCCAGACCGTGGTTAATGTCCCTCAATGTAGGCTAAGTGTCAACACTGAAAGTAGTCCTAGGCCAAAGACAACTGGGAGGTGAGCTCAGAAGCAGCTATCCTTTAAAAAGTGCGTAACAGCTTACCAGTCAAGGTTTAGGGCGCTGAAAATGGACGGGGCTAAAGCCTACTACAGAGACCACGGAGCACCGCAAGGTGATCTCGTAGAGAGGCGTTCTGCATGGGCAGAAGCTGGGGCGTAAGTTCCAGTGGACCGTGTAGAATTGAGAATTCTGGCAATAGTAGAAGCATAGTTGGGTGAGAATCCCAACCGCCGCAGGGGCTAGGTTTCCTCGGCAATGTTCGTCAGCCGAGGGTTAGTCGGTCCTAAGGTGTACCGTAACTCGAGTACATCGAAAGGGAAACAGGTTAATATTCCTGTACCATTCATCTGAAGTTCTTCGGAACCCTGACACTTCGGGGTATGTTGAGCGGGGTCGTCGCCCCGTTTAAGCGTATAATCTCGGGGAGTACCGCAATGGTGAGAAGCGAGAGAAAGCGTGATGAGGAAACTCGACAAATTCCTGGAGTCCATGAAAAGGGAGATGAATGTCCGTACCGAGAACTGACACAGGTGCCCCTCGCTGAAAAGGCGAAGGCGTGTCGGATTTAATCGTGTTAAGGGAACTCGGCAAATTGGCCCCGTAACTTTGGGAGAAGGGGTGCCTGCCTGGAGATCAGGCAGGTCGCAGTGACCAGGGAGCTCTGACTGTCTAATAACAACATAGCAGACTGCAACTCGGAAACGACTAGTATAGTCTGTGATTCCTGCCCAGTGCGAGTATCTGAACACCCGGTCCAACGGGACGAAGGACTCGTAAACGGCGGGGGTAACTATGACCCTCTTAAGGTAGCGTAGTACCTTGTCGCTTAATTGGCGACTTGCATGAATGGATTAACAAGAGCTCTACTGTCCCTAACACGAATCCGTTGAACTTTTTGTCCTAGTGCAGAGACTAGGGACTCCTATTGGGAAGTGAAGACCCCGTGGAGCTTTACTGCAGCCTGTCGTTGGGTTACGGTATTACATGCGCAGTGTAGATGGGAGGCGTTTGATCCGTTCCTTGTGGGGAACGGGGAGCCAAAAATGAGACACCATCCTTGTTTTACTGTAACTCTAACTCTAACGAGGACATCGGTAGGTAGGCAGTTTGGGTGGGGCGCCACACCCTCGAAAAAATATCAAGGGTGCCCTAAGGTCAACTCATGTGAGTCAGAAACTCACAATAGAGCGAAAGAGCAAAAGTTGGCTTGACGCGATTGCGCATAGCAAGCAATCGCGAGAGGAAACTCGGGTCTAACGAACCAATATGCCCTTTTGGTGAGGGCTATTGACGACAGAAAAGCTACCCCGGGGATAACAGAGTCGTCGCCGGCAAGAGCACATATCGACCCGGCGGCTTGCTACCTCGATGTCGGTTCTTTCCATCCTGGCTGTGCAGCAGCAGCCAAGGGTGAGGTTGTTCGCCTATTAAAGGGGATCGTGAGCTGGGTTTAGACCGTCGTGAGACAGGTCGGTTACTATCTAATAGGAGTGTCAGGAGTCTGAAGGCAAGAATGAAATAGTACGAGAGGAACTTTCATTCGGCGCCACTGGTCGATCGGTTGTCCGACAGGGCATTGCCGAGCAGCTACGCGCCAAGGGATAAAAGCTGAAAGCATCTAAGCTTGAAACCCCGCCTAAAAAGAGACTCCGTCATAGGACATCGGTAAAAGACCGGTTTGATAGGCCTGGGATGTACGCACGAAGGCAACGACGTGTTCAGTCCGCAGGTACTAACGTCCGAAGCGCTAGTGCTCGCATCGCCAAACCCAGACGAAATTCTGAGTGCAAATCTGAAACTATAAGCCATATTATGTACAAAATAATAAGGCAGTTACACGGCTGCCAAGGTGGCGGAGAGGCTACGCGGTTGACTGCAGATCAACTACACTCCGGTTCGAATCCGGACCTTGGCTTTGGGTAATTGCGGCCATAGCAGTCGGGCAACACCTGGACTCATCCCGAACCCAGAAGTTAAGCCGACTCACGTAGTATACTGTACTGAGGTACGCGAGTCCTCGGGAACTATACCACGCTGCAATTACCCTTTACTAGCATCGAAAATTGGTAATTGTTTTTTATGATTTTTTTATTGGTTTTTTGTTAAAGGAGCGGAGGCTCTGTACCACGTCATCTTAAAGGATGCGACGGGATCGTGACCCGTGGTGGGGATTTGATATTTGCTATGTAGAATCTGGGAATTATCCTGATTAATTCCGAACCCAGAAGTTAAGCCGACTCACGTAATATGCTGTACTGAGGTATGCGGGTCCTCAGGAACCATGCCACGCTGCAATTACCCTTTACTAGCATCGAAAATTGGAATTCGTTTTTATTGATTTTTGTTAAAGGAGCGGATGCTCTGTATTTCATCCAAACGATATGAAAATTATTTATCTATTATAATAGATATAAGATAAT
>DATKYO010000097.1:0-9730 GCA_035528475.1 Methanoregulaceae archaeon
CCCCCCACTATCAGGAAGCCTCATATAAGACGGCGTAGTACAACCCTGATCATGAAGCAGAAAATACTCATCTCGTTCTGTATAATGGCGGTACTGTTCCTGCTCGCGGCAGGATGCACCCAGCCTGCCGCTCCTCCGGCAACACCCACCCCGACAGCGCCTCCCGGGACTCCTGTTCCCACAACCTCTGCGACAGTTGCCCCGGTGATCACTCCCGATTATATCGAAGGCCCGATTCCGTCGCAATACAGTGTTGATGTCCAGGTGGACCGGAATACTGTATCTATCGATCCGAAAATCACCATCACCTACAGGGGCGGGAAAGGGATCAACTTTGTCTCTACACTGCAAGTGAAGGTAACTACCTCTGACGGACGGGTGATTACCCCGGATGCCCTTTACAAACCACAGGTCAATGACGAGGTAGTGGTGCAGGGTTCGACCGGGACGGACAGGGTTGAAGTGTTTGTCACGATAGTGAACGGCGACCGCTACAAGATATACGACCAGGAGCATGCGTTCAGGACTTACAGTTGAACCGTTGTCTGTCGGGATCTACAATTTTTTTTTTAAAAAAGCGTCCTGTCTCATTGGAAGACAGATTATTCGGTAATTTTTAATTATTTTCAATGTTCCTGGCAATGGCGTAAACCCGGTCAAAATTAGACGCTCCCAGGGTTTCGCTTCACTCACTCCTGCAACTGCGGAGAACCGCAGAACAGGGTAGGCCTGCAACAGGTGTAAAGCGTATTCATAAAATCCGTTGGCTACTGGAGTGCAAGCAGGTTTATTCGGGTTTTCTGACACTCACCCCGATTCCTTCAAAGGTTGCCACCAGGCGATCTCCCTCGTGGACTGTAACCTTATAGAGTGAACCGGACTCGTTTTGAGAGATCTGTTCTGCAACCGCAACAAGTGTCCCGGTCGCAGGTGAGATGAAACTTATCTGGGCAGTCAATGCTACCTGTGAAATCTCCCCCGAATTCGCTGCAATGGCAAAAGCCTGATCAGCGAGTGAGAATATTGCGCCGCCATGCACTTTTCCAATCGGGTTTCTCTTCCCCGTCATATCCATCCTAAGCCTGGCTCCGCCCGGCCAGGTATCAACAATTTCTATTCCAAGGAGCCTGGCAAATTCGCACCTGTTGAAGTCGGCTTCTTCCTCATCGATGGGCTTTATTAGAGATCGGGTGGGTGGTCGGTCAGACATAGTGGTTCATCCAAAAAAGCGGGAGAACTGATAATTTTTTTATTTATATTCCCTGCGTGTATAACTATGCTTATCGGAAGATCCGCCATGGACGACGATATACAGCCATTCATAGAGCGATTTTAATGTCCCGAACTGCTCATACCGGCGCATGGAAAATTTCACCCGCATCCGGTTGTCAAACTTTACTTTTCCAAGCTTTCTCATTCGCTTTGCAATCTCCAGGTCATCCCCTGCATCGATGACCCGGTACATGCCGCCCTTGATAAAAGCCTCCTTGCGAAACGCCGTGTTGCAACCCAGCGTGTAGAAAAGAAGTCCCGTGTAATATCCGATTCTTGAGAAATTATTGGCCAGGGCCAGGTAAATCCAGTGTTTTGCCCCTTCTTCGATGGGCTCTACCGGGCCGTAGAGCTGGACGATATCATGGGAATCAAAATCTTTCTGGATAATTTCAAGCCAGTTTTCCGGGATGATACAGTCCGCATCGGTGGTGACAATGATATCTCCGGATGCCCGCATCGCCCCGTCATTCCTGGCGCCTCCGACTTTTTTGCTCGTTTGTATGAAGACCAGGTCTGCAAATTTTTCTGCTATCGCTCTTGTATTATCGCGTGAATTCCCATCAACAACGATTAATTCATATGCATCTCTCGGAAGTGTCTGGCTGGAGAGAGATTCCAGGCACCTGCCGATATTTGCCTCTTCGTTATAGGCCGGGATAACCACTGAGATCATGATTCCAGGAGCTCCTTGTAGAGTTTGAGGTGTTGTGCCGCAATATCTTTTATGTCGAATTGTGCCGAAAACGCTCGTGCTTCGTGTGCGTACTTCATCTGTTTCGGCCTGTCCTCCAACAGGTCTGCAGCACCGTCCCTGTCCGAGAAATAGAGGATATTATCCCCAAAGATCTCGCGAAATTCGGGAATGTCCCTGGCAATTATCGGCAGTCCACATGACAATGCCTCGAGAATAACCAGCCCGAAAGTCTCTGCGTAGGAGGGCATGAAGAAAATGTCAGCTGCACTGTATGGCTTGATTATTTCATCCACATAGCCGGTAAATATGACATTCTTCCCGCATTTCCTTTTAAGATGTTTGATCTTTACATAATCCTTGGAGAGAGCGCCGTAAGGAAATCCACCCACCCATACAAATATTTTCTCCGGATACCTCATCGAAAGTGCAAGGAAATCATACAATCCTTTCCGCGGGGTCTGCTGGGCGACGGATAATACCATCTCCTGGTCTTCTGTAATATTGTATTTCCTGCGAAATTCCTCTCTTTTTTCAGGGTTCTTTTGAAAATATTCCCTGTTGACCCCGTTTGAAATGAGAGTGACCGGCATATCGGGCACCATACGCCTGACTTCCTCGTGGCAGGGCGCCGAAATGGTAACGATGTGATCGAATTTCCGGTATATATTTGGATATCTTTTATTGATTGTCCTTGCCAGGGCAATATTTCCTTCATTTATCCTCGGGGTGGAATGCGCCGTGAGCACTTTCTTTCCTCTGGCACGCTTCCTGTTGCGAAGGGCGAATGGGCCAAAGGTATGGTAATGGATTATATCGGATTGATTTTCTTTCGATTTCCAGGTGACTTCAACCCCCCCGTCCATCTCCAGGAGCTGGCGATACAGGGTCTTTGCCACCGTGGCGCAGCCAATGTATTTGAAGAAGAGCAGGTCTTCCACGTAAAAATTAACCTTCATACATCTCCTTTCACAAAATCGAAAACGCTCCGTATACACCCGTCCATGTTAAGATATTCAAACTGTGAAAACCGCCCTACAAGTGATATCTGCTTCTGCCCGAAAAAATCTTTCACAATGGCAATATTTAAAAGATAGTCAAGATCGTACACCACGTATGCATATTTCTGGCGTTCGACACCCGTAAAGACCACATCACTCCTGTTGACAATGCCCATTTTTTCCAGGGACCCGATCACATGGTCAACAAGATCATCATCCGTCATTGCCGAGATGCGATCACCTTCATTAAAGGTGATTTCGGCAAGGATTGCGCCCATTCCTTCCGGGGCAACATTCGGGCTGTAGTTCGAGGGAAATGATATACGGTTCTCCAGGCCGGTTTCCTCGTCAGGGATATAGAGCCATGAAATCGGTGGGACCTCTCCTTTGATCCCGACGAAGATACAGGCGACCGAGTTGTAGCGTAAGGAATCAACTGCGTCCTTTACCTCTTCGGGCACATTACCAAGCGAAGCACACAGTTCCTGGAGAGGGATGGTACTGATGATCCTGTCACCTTCAATTGCCTGATCGCCATTCGTAATCAGCCATTTTCCATCTTTTTGCCTGATATCCGTAACCCGGAAGCCTGTGTGAATGATATCCTCCATCCCAGCCTCCATGGACTGAATAAGGGCTTCTATTCCTCCTTCCAGGGGATAGGAAAATACGGCCTGATGGGTATATCCCTCGGTTTCGATCCCTATGGCTGATTTTATCACATCCTCGACCGGGGGGCGGGGGACCCTGTCCTCCACCCAGTGGAGGGACATCTTCCCTGTGGGATACTTCCAGATTTTTTCATTATAAGGGACCATGTATAATTCGGCAATGCCCTTTCCGAATGTAGTGTATATCCACTCCTTAAAATTGGTCGGAACGGGTATTTTGCCCATTTCGGCCCTGATTAAGGTCTGGATAAATTCGTTGATGCAAAAGAAAAGATCTTCCTTTGGAAGCTGGTAGAGGCCGTTTTCAAACGGGTATTTGACCATGATGCCCTTATAGAGGATTTTTGTGTTACGCTCACGATTCCCGATATTATCCCCGAGAAATGAATGCATAAAGCGGAGTACTTCCATATCCCTGGAAAAAATAATATGGGATCCTCCGGTATCAAAGGTGAATCCCGCTTCTTTTTTTGATCGGCAGAGTCCACCGGTAGTTTCTTCGGCCTCCAGCACAGTGACATCCTTCCCATCTTCCCGTAATAACCTGGCCAGGGTGATGCCGGTAAGGCCGCCTCCAAGAATGACCGTCTTCACTTCTATTATACTTCGCAGGAAGGATTTATATGATTGACCATCACCGGGAATTTTCCCATATTCTGATATTTCCGGTTCCACACCCGAAGTCCCGGTACATGGCAGCGTGTATTTATACCGTGGGCGGGTGATAGATGTCGGGAAAGGACAATGGGACAGGAGAAGACCCGGGTGGAATTTTCCAACCTGGACAGGATTTTATTTCCCGATCCTGGAATTTCAAAACGGCAGATCATTGAATATTACATACGGATAGCCCCGTGGATGCTGCAATTTCTCGAAAACAGGCCCCTTTCACTTCAGAGATTTCCCCGCGGTATTGATCACTCCGGCTTTTTCGAGAAAAGCGTACCGCCGGGAACACCCGAATGGGTGGATACATTTTCACGTTTTCATGAAAAAGGCCTGGATTCTGAGTATATCCTCTGCAATAACCTTGATACCCTGCTATGGCTCTCGAACCTGGCGGCGATCGAGATCAATATCACTCTCTCCCGTGTGCCCCGCCCCGGGGATCCGGACCTGGCATTCTTCGATATCGACCCAAAACCCCCTGCATGTTTTCAGGATGCGATTGATGCAGCATTGATTCTTAAGGAAATCCTTGACGGACTGGCAATCCGGTCCTATATAAAGACTTCAGGAAAATCGGGTCTTCACGTCGTGATCCCCTTAATTGAGGGCTATTCATTCCACCAGGTCAAGAATTTTGTTCATGGCACAGGTCTCCTCATGGAAAAGCAGTCAAAAAATATCCGCGCTGAGTTCAGGGATAGCAGGGATGCAGGTACGGTTTTTATTGATTATCTTCAGAACAGTGCCTGGAAGACGATGGCATGTCCCTACAGTATCAGGCCGGTGAAGGGTGCAACGGTGTCCACACCCCTTTCGTGGAGGGAGATTTTGGAAGATATTAAACCCGAAGATTTTAATGTAGCCACGGTGATTTCGAGAAAAGGAGATCCCTGGCAGGATATCTTTGAGAATCGCCAGGAAATTGTGGTGAAATGAGATGGAATCGAAAGAAAAAGCACCGGACGCAATGGCACATCGTCCTTTCTGGACAGGCACCATCAGTATAGGACTGGTCAATATCCCCATAAAACTGCTTACTATGACCCGGGATCACTCCATCTCATTCCGGCTCCTTCATGGCAAGGACAACCGGCCCATCAGGTATATGAGGGTTTGCGAGGGTGATGACGAGGTTGTCCCCTGGGAAGATATTGTGAAGGGGTACGAGGTTTCCAGCGGTGAGTATGTAGTTTTTGAGAAAGATGAACTGGAAGCAATTAAGCCCGAATCCGACAGAAAAATCAGCCTGGACAAATTTATTCATTTTCTTTCGGTGGACCCGGTGTATTTCCACACGAGTTATATTCTTCTTCCCGATCGAAGTGCAGAGGCATATGCTCTCCTCCTCGCAGCATTTCGTGAGTCAGGAAAGGCAGGGGTGGGCCGTATCACTTTACGGACCAAGGAGTATCCCGCTCTTATACGGGTGTACCATGGTGCACTGATCCTTACAACTCTCCATTATGCCAATGAGATTCTTGATCCCGTGAATTTTGAAGAACTCATTGATATCCCGGTGCCAGGAAGGAAAGAGCTTGACCTTGCAGAAAAGATAATCGATGACCTCACAGGAGATTTTGACATTTTAGAATACCGTGATTCGTACATGGAACGACTGCAGGCAGCCATTATCAGAAAAATGGAGGGAGAGACTATAAAGGTAGAAAAGCCAAAAGCCCGGGAGGCAAAAGAGCTCATGGCGGCTCTTGAAGAAACGCTTGAAAAAATGAAGGCGAAATAGGTATTCATACACTTATTTTGTCTTATTAAATTATCTTTTCCGGGAAGTGATACAAATGTCACTGGAGAACTATACGCAAAAAAGAAATTTCATTCGCACACCGGAACCTGTTGGGCATTCCGTTTCCGGGGGCAGGCACCCGATATTTGTCATCCAGGAGCATACGGCACGACACCATCATTTTGATCTCCGGCTCGAGAGAGATGGTGTCCTGAAATCCTGGGCGGTTCCCAAAGATATACCCAAGAAAAGCGGCGAAAAAAGACTGGCCGTTGCCACAGAAGACCATCCTCTTGAATATGCTGATTTTGAGGGAACTATCCCTGAAGGTGAATACGGTGCCGGCAGGGTATCGATATGGGATCAGGGGATTTATGAGACCCTGCTATGGGAGGATGCAAAGATCGAGGTGGTGATGAAAGGCGAGCGTGTATCCGGCAGGTATGTCCTTGTGCGCTTCAAAAAACAGGGAGACAATGACTGGCTGATCCTGAAGGCGAAGGATTAGCGGAAGGCCGGGAAAAAATATTGATTACCTGGGCTGGATGTACCAGCCTGTCAGGGTCTCGTCAAGTATGGTGTCATCGTTTTTGGCTGTTGCCAGGCTTACTACGATCATTGCCACCAGGGATACGGCCAGTGCATAGATACTGAAGTGCATGGGGAGTTTCGCCACGAACTGGTAATAATAGCCAATAACTCCCGAAGCGATCAGTCCACAGACCATACTGGCAATGGCCCCCTGCCGTGTTGCTCCTCTCCAGTAGAGCCCCGCAAGGAGGGGGATTGCGAATGTTGAGAGCATGACGCCGATACCCATCCATATGAGGAATGCCAGGATTTCCGGGGGATTGATGGCAAAGAAGAGTGTCACTACTGCTCCGATAACCGTGGCGATCTGGCTTATCCTCAGTACCTGGTGGTCTTTCGCATCGGGTCGAAGCACGTTCCTGTAGATATCCCAGCCAAACAATGAACCAATTGTCAGCATGAGGCGGTCGGTGGTGGACATCACCGCTGCAAGTACGATCACCCCGAATATTCCCCAGAGGAACACAGATTGCGTGGCGTATTGGACGGCATAGACGAAGACGAAATCCTGTGCATTTGCAACTGCGGGAAGGGCGAGGGTCCCTTCTTCAACAAGTGCCCTGCCGGCAAATCCTGAAAATTTAATGAGCAGCATCACCACGAGATAGATTAAAAACGAGCACAGCGGGACCCATTTGAAATACTTCGATTCCTTTACTGCCAGGACGTTATTGATAACATGCGGTGCGCATGCCAGCCCCACCATGAGCAGTATGGCAAATGAGAAGAGAAACTCCGGAGTACAGAATGCATATGCCGCATACGGGGGCGAGGGGAAAAAGGGCTGGACCATGTTGGGATCGATCCCGGTAAGCACCTCATTGATATGAGTCATGCCTCCGGCGGTCATTATCACCAGGGGGGCCATGATTACTACACCAATGATTAAGAGCAGGCCCTGGAAGAGGGACGTCCAGGCAACGGCGTATAACCCCCCCAGTGTTGTATAGATCGTGACAATCACCGCGGCAATTACCAGGGCCATCCAGTGCGGGATATTGAACAGCCATATGAGCACGATGCTGATTGCAGTATATTGTCCCGCCAGATAGATAAGAGAGACAAGAATTCCTGAGATCGCAGAGAGGCTCCTGAGCGCCGTGGGACTCTGGAAGCGATGGGCGAAATAGTCCTGAACGGTCATATAATTATTCGTTTTTCCAACGTGCTGGAGTTTTACCCCGAAAAAGATTACGCAGAAGGATACGGCCAGAGGGACGAATAACTGTTCCCAGATTCCCGGCCAGCCTGATATATATCCGAACCCGCTTACTCCCAGGAGGGACATGCCGCTGCATACAGTACCCACCATGAGAATAGTGAAGAGCCAGAATCCCAGCGATTTCCCGGCGCAGATAAAGTCCTCGCAATGTTTGATCTTTTTTGAGGCAACAATTCCAATGCCCAGCAATACCAAAAGATAAATTGCCAGGATGCTGATATCCAGGGTTTCTGCCATCACCAGGCCTCCCTATAGTAAAATGCCCATAGGATCAGGAGGATAATGGTAAGGGCAATCGCCCCGCCCACAGCTAGTATCGTAGTATTGGGTAATCCCCACATCACAGAATATTTGGCGGCAATCCAAATAAAAATCTTTATTTCGAATTCAGGCCAACTATGTCATGCTATAACATAGCATACTACTGAACAAGGTAGGTAACACATGAAGTTTTTGTTGGCGGTTGCAACGTTGTTTATACTCGGTTTTGTCATCATTACAGGATGTACAGAACAACAGGCACAGACAGAAGAGCTAAAAATCGGAGTTGTGGCCTCGATGACAGGCCCGGCCAGCACTACGGGGAAAGATGTCTGGCAGTCGGCAGTCCTGGCTGCAGATGAGATCAACGCCAAAGGTGGGGTGTATGTGAAAGATCTGGATAAAAAAATACCTATCAATCTGATCCAGGGAGATGACGAGTCGACCCGTGAAGGCGGCCAGAAAGCGGTATCCAGGTTGATTACCCAGGACAATGTTGATATCCTGGTTGGCGGATTCTCCAGTGCGGTGGTCTCGGCTCACCAGTCCATTGTCGCCGAGCATAAAGTTCCTTATATCATTACCGGCGCATCAAGCCCGATCATCACCCGGCGAACAGATATCGATACCTATTACATGTTCCATCATGCGCCGACAACTGATGATTCGGGAGGTCAGACGACCATCTTTATTGATGACACAATTCGTCCCGCTATCAACCAGAAATTCGGGTTTGCTGCCGATCGGCCTCTTCAGCTGGCTATTGTCTACCAGGACAGCCCGTATGGAAAGGGGCAGCAGGAAGCCATTAAAAATACAATCGTGAACGAAAACCTGAATATAGATGTCATTTCAGAGGAAACCTTCAAAATGGGCGAAAATGATTTCAGGACCGTTCTGACCGGTGTGAAAAACGCGAATCCCGATGTGGTATACGTGGCTGCATTCCTCAATGAACAGATACCGCTGGTCACACAGGCACGAAGGGACGTAGGGCTCAACAAGATATTTATTGCGGTCGAACCCAACGACGATCCCGATTATTACAGCGGAGTCGGGAGATATGGGGACTATTCAATCATCCAGAGCCGCTTCAGCCCATACACAGTACCGAAGGGTTCGATCCAGGTATCAGTGGATAAATTCGTCCTGGACTTTGACGAAAAGTGGAATGGCTTCCCGGGAATGATGGGAGCCGCAACATACGAAGGTGTCTATATTGCAGCCCAGGCGGTAGAGGACGCGGGCACACTGGATAAAGTGAAGGTGCGTGATGCAATCGCGGGAGTTGAGATGCCCCAGATGGTGGAGGCAATGGAAAACCAGACCATCCACTTCTCAAGTGATTTCCGGGAGAGCAAATTCGACCTCTACATGGAGCAGCTCTTCTGGGATGACCAGGAACAGGAGACCAGGCCGATGATAGTCTGGCCTGAAAATCTCAAAGAGACTGATTTTGTCCTACCTGACTGGTTTGAACCAGGCAGTGAATAATTCCCCCATTAATTTTTAGCCCAGAAGGGAGAAGAGAAAACATGGAGGGGAGTCTTGATGTCATACTCCAGGTCGCGATCTGGGGGCTTTATGCAGGATGTATCTATATACTCC
>DATKYO010000098.1:0-27168 GCA_035528475.1 Methanoregulaceae archaeon
GTTCGATGCCAGGGGGATGGCCACACATGGGTTCCGGTTCCCGGACAGGTCCAGCCTCTTGTTGCCGGCTGCCCGGACTTTCATCCGCCGTCCTTCTGCAACTGCAATAACATCCCCCTGTCCTGCAACAACATCACCTTATCCTGCAGCAGATCACCTTATCCTTCCGCAGGTGCAGAAGTGTAATTCCCGCATCTTCCGGTCCTTTTTCAATCATCGGAAGATGATCCTCACATTTCGGATCCTGTTCTTCCGCACTTCCGGAATTACAGGGAGAGGGAGGGGCAGAACAGGCTTGTCGGGTCGCACTGCATAAACTCGGAATTGCGGAAGGATAGATGTTCACTTACACACATGTGTGTGTTAGTACTCTTATATTGGGAATTGAAAGTCACATCATCGTTTTCGTATCCTTCCGCAGTTGCGGAAGTATTGCAGAAGTCTGCGGAAGTTGCGGAAGGACAGGTCGGCTCATGGCACCTGCTCCCGGCTTGACGATCCAGCAGGCGCAACCCTGGTATAACTGGTGGAGTAGGTCCTGGGGGAATTCGGGGAGTTATACCTCATAAGAGGATATATTAGAATATGATATTCGTCGGTAGTAGAGATACTGCATGTTGGCCCTTCCACTCCTGTCTTACAATATTCCCATTTTCAGAAGAGAGAAGATCCGGTTTCTGAGGAGATGAAAGAAAGAATAATATACAAAAATTGACCACTTCTGCATAATAAGGAGATTTAATATGGATTACCTTGGACTTGGAGCACTCTTTGTGGGAATTTTATTTATCCTGACCGGTATCAGCCTCATATTCAATATCCAGGAGGTCATGCCCTGGGTTGAAGAACTGTCAGGATTCATCGCACTTCTTATCGGACTTGCATTGTCATATTTCGGGTACCGCCTCATCAGCGTGGCAAGAGAATAGTAAATATATCCTCCTTTCATTTTTTGCGGTTCATTATCTTAACCAATGAAAATATTGCAAATGCTATTGCGGCGACGTATATCCCTGTCGCAAGCCAGTATATGGGCGGGTAACTTGATATAAAGGGGGCATTGAGCACCAGCGACGAACCGATCACCATCGACGCGATTATCAATCCCATCACAACCTTGTCGGTCGAAAAGTCGATCGTAGCGCCGAGCTTTGAGATATCTTTCGACGTAATCTCAAACTGAAACTGGCCCTTGCTGACCTTTGTGACAACATTGTTGACCGCCTTTGGCAGTGCGACAATTCCCTGCGTGAGATTCATCATTGCCATAGGGATCTGTTTCAGGAACTTCTGGGTGGCATATCTGTCCTTGATAACCTCCGCCATATAGGGCTTCACCCGGGCATTGAAGTTGAACTTCGGGTCAAGTTGTATTGCCACATCGAAGATCATCCATATGACCTTCAGCACCTGCATGAGCGTCGAGGGTACCCGGACATGATATTTGTTAAAGACCTCCGGTGCCGAACTCATCGCGCTTCCAAAGTCCATCCGGTCAAGCTCCGAAGACTGCGAACTCTGGAGCACATAATAGAGTTCATCCTTCAGCTGCTCCTTCTTCTCTTCATCGATCCTGATACCCAGGTTCTCGAATGACTCCAGAAGTACGTCCACGTCAGCATTCACGAACGCGAGGAGAACCTCAATGAACGTGTCGCGGCGTTCCGGCCTCAACATACCCACCATGCCGAAGTCGATGAACACAAGTTCCCCGCCTTTGTTCACCATCAGGTTTCCGGGGTGCGGATCCGAATGGAAAAAACCGTCGATGAAAATTTGCTGGAGGTATGCCTGGAAACCGGCTTCGGCGATCCCGGCCGGGTCCACGCCCATCTCCCTTATTGCCGTGACGTTGTCAATCCTCACGCCGTCAATGAACTCCATTATAAGAAGTTCGGCTCCCGAATACTCCCAGTATATCCTCGGGGCTTTGATTTTTGGGTTGTCTTCAAAATTCCTGTTCAGGGTATCGGCATTCTGACCTTCATGAACAAAATCAAGCTCCTTGTAGATCTGTGTTACAAATTCGTCCACAAGTATCGAAGGATTATAAACCGCGAGATCGGGATCGAGTTTCTCCAGCCTCTCCGCCAGTTTTCGCATGATCGGGAGATCTAACTCAATCACTCGCCTTATTCCCGGTCTCTGGACCTTTACGGCCACTTTCGTGCCGTCATTCAGTACCGCCCGGTGAACCTGCGATACCGATGCAGCTGCAAACGGAACTTTTTCAAAGGACTGAAACGCTTCATCCACCGGTCCGCAGTACCTGACGATGGTAGGCTCGACCGCCTCATAGGGTAACGGCGCAACCTTGTCCTGGAGCTTGATAAGTTCCTCGTACACCTCAGGAGGAATCATCTCCCTTCTGGTACTCAGTATCTGTCCGAATTTTACAAACGCAGGACCAAGCTCCTCTATGGCGAACCTCATCAGTTCATATTTCGTATACCCTTCAAGCTCAGGATGAAGACGCCTCTGGAGATCCATCTTTGCCAGTCCCGGTGAAATATCCTCCAGAAAGAAAGCACCAAATCCATTTTTTGATAGGATCCTGATAATTTCCCCGTACCGCTGGATGCTTTCGGTAACCATGTAGGGATATCAGTTTTTCTTGTAAATAAAAGGGGTAACTCCCTCGTACCCTTGCCACTCAGCCAGGGCCTGTAATTGTAACTTTTGAGTCAAAACCAACCACAGGATAAAGATCCCGGCAAAAAGTACATTCAGACACACGAATTATTTTCACAGGCTGACGAGAATATCGATGCTATTTCTTAAGGGAAAGAGCATTTTTCGCCAAATCGAAGATATCCTTAATACGTGATCGGATATCCAGGTAGAGTTTGAAAAACTGGGAAATTGCCTCGCGGCACTTCGATCATTGCTCTCCCTCAAGTACCAGGTTTTTAGAACACATGGACTCCAGACGCCTTGAAGGTGAGATATACCTCTTCGCCTTCGTTGAGTTGCATCTCGTCGTATCCCTGGCGGGTCAGTACTGAAACAAACGGGATTCCTGTATCGACGGTCACCTTTATGACCATCCCGTTATTCACAATATCGGTAATTGTTCCCTTAAAAGAATTTCTGGCGCTTGATTTGACCGGTTCCCTGGAGATGAGAATGTCTTCCGGCCGGATCGTTGCATACACCTCGCCATCCCCCTCCCCATTGCAGGTGGTGGAGATGATCGTCAGTCCGCCGACAGTGATGGCCGATGTACCATCCCGCAGGGTACAGGTCCCCCTGAAGATGTTTTCCACACCGGTGAAGTGCGCAATGAATGAACAGTTCGGTTTCCGGAACACCTCGTCGGGATGACCTGCCTGGAGGATATCGCCGTCATTCATCACAATGACCCGGTCTGCGAGGGCAAAGACCTCTTCAAAATTATGGGTGACATGCACGACCGTGATCTTATAGAGGCTGTGCAGGCGCCGGAGTTCCTTCCGGAGCATCTCACGGGTCTGCCCGTCGAGGGCGCTTAAGGGTTCATCAAGGAGCAGGAGGTCCGGGTCCATCACAATCGCCCGTGCAATCGCGGTCCTCTGCTGCTCCCCGCCGCTTAGCGTATCAGGGGAGCGATGGAGGAGGTGATCGATGGAGAGGAGGGCAGCGGCCTCGGTGACACGTTTTTTTATCTCGTCTTTTGGCATTTTCTTCGAGACCAGGCCAAACCCGATGTTCTCCCCGACGGTAAGGTGTGGAAAGAGCATGTAGTCCTGGTAGACAACGCAGATATTCCGTTCCCGTGGCGGGAGTCCGGTGATGTCTCTGCCATCGAGGACGATGGTGCCGGAATCAGGCGGGTAGATCCCTGCGATGGTTTCAAGGAGGATGGTCTTTCCTGCACCCGTCGGGCCGATGATGACCAGGTACTCACCACGCTCGATATCGAGCGTTATATTTCGAAGGACAAATTCACCCAGGTCTTTTGACAGGTTTTGAATGTGCAGCAATCGTTTCTCCTCCTAGAACCGGGACGCACCGCCATATCGCTCGAAGATATAGAGTGCCACCACCGAGATGATGATCAAAATTGTTGCTGCTGAGACTGCCATGTCGAGGTTTCCACATGACATGTTCAGAAACAGTGCAATCGGCAGGGTCTCGGTTTTCCACATGATTGCCCCGGCAAGCAGCAGTGCTGCTCCGAACTCACCAATGCCCTTCGCCCACGTGATGACTGACCCTGCAAAGAATCCTGAGGAAGACATCGGGAGTGTGACCCGCCAGAGGGCCTGTGCATCGCTGCACCCGAGCGTCTTTGCCACATACTCGTACCGGGGACTGATCGATTCAAAGGTGGAACGCATGATACGCAGCATATAAGGGATATTGACAAAAAACTGGGCTGTAATAATCCCAAGCGGTGTGAATACGAATGCAAGGCCAATCTCTGCAAGGCCCCTGCCAATGCTGGTCGTTCCAAAGAAGAGCAGGAGTCCGAGTCCGGCGACAAGCGGAGGGAGTGCAAGCGGCATATCAAGCAACGCGTTCACCATGTTTTTTCCTTTAAATGAATACCGGGCAAGGGCGTAGGCCGCCGGGACACCGATAAGAATACAGAGGAATGTCGATACAAGCGATGTCAGCAGGCTTAAAATGATTGCAAAATGGATCTCTTTGCTTGAAATAGACGTAATCAGTCCTTCAGGCGTTGGCTTCGTCACGATAAGCGCCAGCAGGATGACGATGAAAATGGCAAGCAGAACACCCGTCCCAATCGTCGCATATTTCAGCCACGAGTTCCGTATATCCGTCATGACCGTGTTCTGTTTCGGTTTCGTAACTCTTTTGGAGTGCTGTTCCATTCGGCGATATCATCCAGGTGCTGGTCGTCGACCCACCCGCTCCTTACCTCTTCACGGTGGTCAAACTGCCGGACATATGGCTTGATATCAAGAAGCGGGGTTCCGTCAAGGACATCGACACCAATTACTTCGAGAATATTCCCGCACACCCTGCAGAGCCGGACAATCGAAAGTCCGATCGGGTTTGGCCGGTTGAAGTGGCGGATGGCAAATATCCCCCGGTCTTTTTCACCATCAAGAAACGGTTTCCGGAGGAGGTTTTTGCCGGTCGCCCGGTCAAAGTAGTACAACAGGTACAGGTGCGTGAATGATTCGATATCGCATAACCCCTGTTCATACTCGGAAAAGACCTCGACATATCCCTTGCATGGGTTAAAAATACCCTGAATCGGTGTGTTTTCGTGTTCAGTGTGTTCAGAATGGATGATTCCTATGGGGTGGAACAGAATGTCCCTGTTTTTCCACCGTTCTCCATGCTCATTTGATATCTTCATAGGCGTCCCTCTTCGTTAATCCCGGATGGATTGCTTAAAAACGCTATTCGTGTGGCGAATGGAAAAATTATTGAATGTCCGGGAAATTTCAGGCATCCCCATACTTTGCCGAGGGATAGGTCTCAAACCCGTGTTTTGCAAAGATTGCCTTTCCTTCGTCAGATGCCACGAAATTTATGAACTTCCCGGCATCTTCCACTTTTTCTGAGAAGGTCAGGGTTCCGATTGGTACGATGTCAACCTTCCCCTGTGCCTTTGGGATCTCGATCTTTTTCATGGCCTCAGGATTATACAGGTCTTCATAGATGAGTGCCGCATCGACCTGGTTCATGGCGATATACACTATCAACTCGTTCACGGTTGCGGTTCTTACGACTGCATTTGCACTGACAGCATCCCAAAGGCCGTCTTTTTCGAGCATCTTCTTCGTTCCTCGTCCGATGGCCGGGCCGGTCGGCTCACCGATTGCCACCCTGACACCGGGTTTTGCAAGGTCCTCAAGCGAGATGATATTTGCCGGGTTCCCCTTCGGGACGACAATAGTAATCACGTGGTAAACGACGTTTTGAGTCCTGTCCACAAAGCCCTTGTCCATTGCCGTCTGGATATAGGGGAGTGCTCCGGGCATGTAGGCATCTCCGGTCTGGTAGAGCTCAATCTGGCTGAGCAGCTGGGCTGAGTTTCCATAGGTATACTCGATCCTTATGCCTTCTTTCTCCTCGAAGACCTGTGCGATCTCGTCCATGGGCTCTCTCATCCCGGCACCGCAATAGACAAACAGGGTTTTATCTGCAACTGCTGTTGCAACAGGCGTGCCAACCGGGGTGGTCTCTCCGTTTGTATCTGTTGTCCCGGTCGAGGTGCATCCGCAGAGAAGGAGGGCACCTCCGAGCAGGACCATGAGACAAAAAATGCTGATGATTTTCTTCATATTTTTTGATGGTAAGCAAAGAAAATAAGTCTTTATATTTATTAATGAGAAAATAAATTTAATTAAGTTAACTTAATTATCCTGAAGGCCTGCCCTGCTCCACCCGGAATCCAACCCTGGATAGGGAGATTCAGGCGGATTATGCCCTTAAATTGTGTAAAATCCCGGGATTACGGTAATAATTGCCATGGAACCGACCCCCGCCCGGTTACCCGTGCTGTACAACCAGCAATAAAAGATGTTTTGGCAGAGAATCGGATGAATGAAGGAAGAGGGCCCGTGGATTAATGTGCGGGGGGTCGGTTACAGTGAAGGGGTCGGCATTGAAGAAGTGAAGGCAGGGGAGAGAATTGGAGCGTTGGCCCCGGCCCTACCCCATACTCCGGTAGCAGTACTTCGGTACAGGCTCGCCCCGCGGGGGAGTGAAATAGCCGCAGGGATTGTCCAGGCACTGTACGAAGTCCATGAATTTGGCATCGGCCTCTGCATCAGTGAGGCACTCGCAGTCACGGGGGCAGACCACGTCTGTTCCGCCAGCAGGGGCCCCTCCACTCATATCCTCGTGCAGGCAGCCAACCGCTGGATCACACACATCCTCTGTCCTGGGATTGTTATCGTCACAGTTCAGCTGACCGCCGCCCTGGCAGACTCCCCCGATCATCATGTCATTTATCGTGCATGCATTTCCGTCGTCGCAACGTGCACCGTCTGGAGGAATACCGCCACCCATATCCTCGTGACGGCAGCCCACTTCGGGGTCGCACCAGTCCTCAGTGGCGGGAATGCGGTCGTCACAGTTCAGCGGGTCACCGCCCTGGCAGACTCCCCCGATCATTATGTCATTTATCGTGCATGCGTTGCCATCGTCGCAACGTTCACCTTCTGGAGGAATACCGCCACCCATATCCTCGTGACGGCAGCCCACTACGGGGTCGCACCAGTCCTCAGTGGCGGGAATGCGGTCGTCACAGTTGAGCGGATCACCGCCCTGGCAGACTCCCCCAATCATTATGTCATTTATCGTGCATGCGTTTCCATCGTCGCAACGTTCACCTTCTGGAAGGATGCCGCCACCCATATCCTCGTGACGGCAGCCAACTTCGGGGTCACACCAGTCTTCAGTGGCGGGAATGCGGTCGTCACAGTTGAGCGGATCACCGCTCTGGCAGACCCCGCCAATCATCACGTCGTTGATGGTGCAGGCATTACCATCGTCGCAGCGTACACCGTCAGCAGGCGCAGCGTCTTTTGGCTCACCGCCGCCGAATAATTCCCCGATCTTCTTGGGGATGGTGAGGATGCCATCGACGATCGCGTCAAACCAGCCAGAGGGAGGCTCTCCTCGCCCCGGAACAATACTTTCCACGGTCACGGGGGTGGAAATCACTGATATCGGCCTCATCTGGATCATTTTCATCAGCACCCTGCCGTCCTTCGCCTCGGTGACCTGCAGGTCCATCCCGGTGTCGATCATGGTGACATCATTCCCGTTGAAACTTGCAAGATACGTAGCTGCCAGGGACTGTTTGGGGGTTACTACACCAAGCGAGGGAAGCGTGACGGTCGAGGCCTTGTTCATCTTCATAATGGGTGGCTGCACCACCAACACCTGCACAAGGTGGGGTTTGATGCCGGTTGCCCCGGGATTGTCGATAACGTCTATGTAGAGTTTGATTTTGCCTGCCTGGCTGCCGCTTTTCAGGACAAACGCCGCCACGCCCTCCTCGTTGGCCTGCATGGTGAGCGACGTTGCGGTGGAATCAGTGCTCTTTGGCGTCGGGACAGGGGTGTTAAACACCGGCTGCATCGTATTCTGTTCCATTACGGCCGCTGGTTTTGAACCCCCCGGATACTGGATCTGCAGGTTCTTTGGAGGAATCACCGTAAAGTCAGGCCCGATGCAGCCCAGCTCCGTTACCAGGGTTACCTTAATTTTGGCATTGGCTGCCGGTATACGGCCAAGGTGGTTCTCGGCCAGGGGCTGGCCATCCCCGTGGATCATGTTCCCGCTGCCAAAGGAGTAGGAAAAAAGCGGAACGAAGGTGACGTTCCCGTCGGGGAGCACCACCTGCTCCTTGGGGCCACTCTCGATCAGGGTACCGATGGCTGCGGGTGCATAACCGGTGTCCACCGATGCCTGCCCGCCATCGACAAGAGGATCGAGCTTGAGCGTGTCTGCGGAGGTGGCGAAGTCCGGGCTGACGCTGTACTGCCACCGGACCTTTCCCTCAAGGGTCTCGTTGAGCTGCAATTTATCGGGGCTTACCGTAATTGGCACCACCGGTGCAAGAGCGGGATTGAACGCCGTAATGGCTGTGGGATCGCGGACAATCTGGCGGTACTGTGCCCAGGTGGTTTCGGTCGATGCAAGGACCGTTTCGATTTGCTGGCTCGACTGCAGGGTTTTTGCAGTGCCTACATTGAGCAGGTTGGCCACCTCTATCTCGATGTAGGTCTCATCGGGGACCGTAAGGGGGTACGTGGCGCCCGGGGCCTGGGCGGCCAGGACCGCCGTATCGGCACGAACGGTCATAACCGCATCTGTCAGGTCGCGACGCAGCTGGGAGGAGACGCTCGCGCCGAGGGAGAGAGAGGGGTCCGGTCCGGCGTAATTGTAGAACATGGGCCCTGAGTTTATCGGCGTTACGGGGACGGCCCAGTTCATCCTCGGGGTGATGTAGAGGTTATAGGAGATATCGGTGAGTGCTCCTTTCCCTCCCGCAAATGGCCGGGTGAACTCCACCGTCTTGGGAATAACCGTCTTACTCATTATCTCCTTGGCGGAGGTACTGATGTAGCCGGTATAATAGTAGCCCGGCAGTTCAGCCCGGATGAAGTAGGTCCGCCCCTCCTGCAGGTCGAGAGCAAAATTGCCGTTGAAATCGGTTATGGTGTAGTCCCATGGCCGCTCCTGGTCGATGAAGGTCTTGATGCCACCCACATCAGGGTCTCCCGAATACCCGAGCTTCTCCCGGTAGAAGACATATGCCCCTGCCACCGGTATTCCGTTGGTACTATCGACGACAGCCCCCTTGAAGTCGGGTACGTATTTTGGAATGCCCAGGTTGATCATGTACTTCGCCAGCATCGCCGCCGTGACCTGTTCGGATACCTTGAGCCCCTGTTGCAGGGCCACTTCCCGAGTCGCGGGATTATCGCTCTTTGCTTTCTCCCAGTAATAGGGGGTGTTCACCGCCAGAGCCCCCTCCCTGCAGATATCCGCAACACTCATGGTTTCATAGCCGGTCGCAACCTTCCAGTCCTTGCCGTGGACGTGCCAGGCCGGATTTGCATTCGGGTCACCAAGGCCGGTCGCCTGGTCCTCGAAGTCCGCATGGTAGTACTGCAGAGTGTCATAGATATCGTACTGGTGGTAGATAACGCAGACGTCCTGGGCGAAATGCGTCGACCACCCGGCCTGAAACAGGCTGTCGTACTGTGCCGAACGGTGTTCCCAGTAGCGGTAGGTCAAATCGTGCGTGGCAGTATATGTTTTCACTCCCAGGTCGAAGTGCTCTGAGGCAAGGTAGGCTGCTGAGGGGTAGGATGCCTGAATTGCAGGGCTGATTTGGACCTTCATACCCAGCATGCCCACATCCTGGAGCAGCTTGATCCCCTTGAAAATGAAGCCCACGGCGGGCAGGAACTGCAGGATGGTCAGAGAACCGGAGATCGCACCCGCTGTGATAATCGGACAGAATGCATCCAGGAAGTATTGGGTGATTATCGAGGCATCTTTGCACTCCAACCCCTTTCCATCCGAATCTGTGGTGAAGCTGTTGTAGTAGTGGTCCCAGCCTGCCGCACAGGTCGGATCGCCTTTATACACCGGGATCTCGATAACACCAAGCAGGGCGGTGACATACACGGTGACCCACCACCTGCCCTTGTACTGGTCGGCCCAGCTTGCGCCGTCTGCCAGGGCCTGGAAGTTGTTCTCATCTGCAAGGTAGGCAGCCCAGTTATCATAGCCCTTCTCCTGGAGGATCCGGATCCCGTTCTGCAGCAGGAATATGTGGCCGTCGGGATTGTCATAGCTTCGCCACTGCTTCATCTGCCAATCCCATGCTGTATTGATCTTGGCGGTAAAGGTGCACGCCGAACCAGGTTTATTGTCCCAGCATCCCGATTTAAAACAGCAGTCGGTTCGTGAATAGTCGGCGCCGGGAGTGTTCCACCCTGCCGCCGGCACCATGATTACCAGCATCACCACGAAGGAAACGCTGGTACCACGCAACAATATATTGCCCAAGGATATACCCCTTTGCAGGGGGATGGACTCCAGACCATAAGAAATTTTGTATTGCTTTTTTTGTGAGGACTAACGAAGGATTTTTTGAAATATATGAAAAGTGAGAGGGCTGCAACATTCTTAAAAGGACGAATTGCCGGAATTGCAAAGGGCTATCTGTTGCCCCTGCAGCCAGTAAAGCATAGGTAGAAGATGGTCCATGGATCAACCTGCCGATTCGGGCGAGGCTTCCGATAAAGGCCTGGTGAACAATGATTCAATCACGCCTGCCCAACAACCCATACATCCCCTAAAACCAATTCCAAAAAACCCATACCAATCCCCATGAACCATTACTCACAATGAGCACGTACCTCTTCTTCGATACCGGGACCACTCGCCTCCCTCCAAACCGCGCTTCAAAAATTATTAAACCATTCTCATTGTAAAACCTCCTATGATTCGCAGATCATCAAAATCAAGGATCTTCACCATCAGTGCCCTGCTGGCATTTCTGATGGTCTTCTCGATCATGGCCCCTGTATCAGCCCAGGAATCAATCGGTGGCGACCAGGGTTGGTACGTGGTCCACTGCAACGTGGACGGTGCGTCAGTGTTCTTTGACAATGACTATAAGGGTGAGATATCAGCTGGAGAGCTCTCTGTGCCGGTTTACACCACCGGCACACCGTACAAGACATATTCGGTGAGCAAGGACGGGTATACCACATTTAGTGATGACGTGAAGGGTGTTCCCGGAAAGGGGGAGACCATTGACCTGTACGCCACCATAAACCCGACCGAACCCACCCAGCCCCCGGTCATCGGCGGCGACCAGGGCTGGTACCTGGTCCACTGCAACGTGGATGGTGCATCGGTATACTTTGACAACGATGACAAAGGAGTAATCGCGTCAGGAGAGCTCTCTGTTCCGGTCTATACCACCGGCACCCCGTATAAGACCTATACCGTGAGCAAGGATGGATATACCACCTTTACCCAGACCCTCAGCCAGTATCCTGCCAAGGGAGAGACAGTGGACCTGTATGCCACGTTGAACCCTGCAACTGTACCCACTACAAAGGCCCCCCTGGGCATGGGACTCGCGTTCGTCGCTCTCGCCGGGGCAATGCTTGTCCTGGCAGTCTCCAGGAAAAACAGATAACTTCCCTTTTTTCTTTTGGTCCGGGCTCTTACAGATCCCCTCATAGTGCCAAGAAAACAGGAAATGCATCACACGCTGAAATTTCCCCTCACGCCAGAGATTATTGAACAACGGTGATCCGGATCCATAAGTCCCGTTTCGATCCCCAGCCATGCCTGGTCAGGACGAACATGCACGCTACTTGGCGATACAGCCTGCCCATATCCCCCGTTTCTCTGGTGAATATCGAAGACCTCCAAAACCTTTAAGGGAAAGGCGGGAGAGCCAGTTACAACACTATCAAGGAGGAAATGATGTCATCGAAACTGATGGAATATTTCAATAAGCAGCCAAGGATTGGAACGCTCAGCACAGCCGACAAAGACGGAAAGGTTGATTCTGCGGTATTCGGCTCACCCCAAATGACTGATGAGAAGACGGTGCTCATGGGGCTTGGGAAAAACCGCACGCTCACCAATCTCCAACAGAATTCGCACGCGATGTACTTGATCATGGAACCGGGGAAGAGTATCACGGAATGGAAGGGGATCCGGGTCTATCTCAGGGTGAAAGACCTGGTCACTTCAGGGGCCATGCTCGATGCCCTCAAGAGCGGGATTGCAAAAAACGCAGGAGAAGAAGCTGCAGGCATGGTCCATGCAGCAGTGAGCTTCGAGGTCACCGAAGTCCGACCGCTCATCGACATGGGCCAGGGATGGGAAAAATCCATTTAATGTTTACGGTCCAAACGGAACACAGGGAAGAGTGCAGAAGATGATCGAGACATTGCCCGAATCATCGGGAAATATCCTCGGATTCAGGTTTTCCGGGATGATCAGTGAAGAGGACATCACCGACGTCCTCATTCCGGGGCTGGAAGAGGCGAGCGAAAAGTACGGGATCATCCGGCTGGTGGTGGAGATCATCGACTACAAGGGAGAAGATCTGGGTGCACAGCTTGAAGATTTCCTCGATAAGGACCGGAAAATCCTGTATATCGAGCGGGAAGCGGTAGTTGGCGAGGAAGGATGGGACAAAATGGGAACCGGTTTTCATGACTTTTTCTTTGTCTTCCCCAACACCGAGACCCGGTTCTTCAGCCATGACCGGCGGATGCAGGCCTGGGCCTGGATCCGGGAGGGAGTCACGGTAAAAAAGATCTGAACCATCCACCCATTCGCGTTGCCGTCATCGGAACACGGGGGAGATCGAGGAATCTGACCCCACTCATTCGCGCCTTCCGGCACCCTTATCGACGGAACGCTTCTCTTAGAACTTGGGGAGAATGAGTTTCGCGAATACCTGACTCGAACACATTTTCATCACCCGTCTTCACCCGGACCATTCCTTTTTCGTTACCAATCCGGCCCCGGTGGATGTTCCGGTTATGATCTCCGATGTGAGCCATCGATACTCATAATGTCTCTCCCGGCCAGACTGATTTCCAGGAGCAGCATGGAGGCCGGCATGTCCATCACCCCGATTCCCTTCGACCCCATCGAGCGAGCTCGTACCATCGAAGACCTGGTGATGAAGGATGGAATGCGGAAGTATTACCGCTTCCGGGCCTCCCGCCACTACGGGGGCATCGTGACCGCAGATGCGGTGGGATGCTGTTTTCTCTGCTCATATTGCTGGAACTACCGGCGAAACGAGTGCCCGGAGAAGTATGGGGAGTTCTCTACTCCGCAGGAAGTGGTGGAGAAACTTCGGGTCATAGGGGAGAAAAAAAGGATCAGGCTCTTCCGGGTTAGTGGTGCGGAACCGGTGCTTGGGAGCCGTTCATTTCACCACCTGCTGGAGGTGCTCCGGGCCGGCCGGTTTGTTCTGGAGACGAACGGGTTGATTATGGGATATGACCCGGACCTGGTCGATTTCCTGGTGACCCGTGATGTGTCGGTTCGGGTGAGCGTCAAGGGATGGAACCCTGAAACGTTCGAGAAGATCACAGGTGCAAAATCTGAATATTTTCTTTATCCGCTTCGCGCTCTGAAACGGCTCCAGGATGCCGATGTCAGGGCCTGGCCGGCGGTGATGGGTGATCTTTTCGGCCTGGGTGGAATGGCAGAACTATCAGGTCGCCTGCGGGAGATGGGGATCCGGAGCCGCATCGAGACGGAGTACCTTAAGCAGTATCCATTTGTAGTACAGCACATGAAAGAGCGTGGGTGGGAGATCTGAACCAGAATACCTAAAAATCGGCCGTATTCCGGGACGGAAAAGGCGATGGAGAGCCTCGCGGATTTCCGCACGTCATGACATTCGTTTCCAGCCGTTCAATCCATATCGTCGACCGACTGGTCCGACATGCAGATCATATCATTCTTCTTTCAGGACGGTACATACCTCTGATTCAGGAGATTCCCATGAACAGAAGATATATCCTGATATCCGTCATTGTTATCGGCCTCTTCGCTCTCTGTGCCGGCTGCACCGAGACGCCGCTGGAAAAACCGTCCATCACGCCGGTCGGAACCCCCATCCCGGTGGAGACCGGCACCCCGGTCATGATGGGGCACCAGGGGAGCAACAATATGTCGCTGCAGACCGACCTTGACACCGGAGTCTACCTGGTCCGGATGGAGAACAACGGGACGGCCCTCTTCCTGGTCGAGATCGAGAATGAGCAGTACTACCAGCAGATCATTCGGAGCGACGGAAATGTCCGGGCAACCCAGGCCATCGGGATCCCGGTGGCCGGGGCGTACCTGATGAATGTCACCTCGGATGGGCCCTGGGACATCACCATCGCCCGGCCGGAGACGAACGACCCGGTGGCACCCCCACTGACCCTGGATGGTTCCGGATACTCGGCGAGCGGGAACATCACCCTCCCGGCGGGGAATACCTCGTTTACCATGGAGAATTTCGGGACAGGCCCGTTCGCTGTGTTCCTGTACAACGAAACCGGTGGATTGGTCTTTGACCCAACAGGGACTTACGTCCAGCCCCTTCACTACCATATCGGTTCGTACAAGGGAACGGTCATCGTCGCCATTCCCGATGACGGGCGCTACGTGCTCAGCATCATATCCGACGGGGCATGGCGAATAAAAATAGTATAAAATTTTAAAATAATCCTCTTTTACGCTTGAAAGAGAAGAATGTTTAAATTAATAAACCAGGGGAGTGGAAACGCTGCTCTGGACGAGCAAAGCCCCGGTCATCACCAGCAGGCCGGTGGTTACCCAGCAGATCATAGTCTTTGGAATCTCAAGCCTCTTTGTCCTGGCACTGCTCTTGCTTATCGATATCGATGAAGGCTTGGTAGCAGTGCCCTATATCCTGCGGATCATGGTCTTCTTCATATCCTCGGACTCATCATCGCCGCCGCCATCCAGTTCTTCACGAAGGGCGGGGTACTCGGCGACGTCCGGCGGTTCGCGAAACAACCTCCCCTGAACAAGAACAAAGTGCCTGAACAGCTGGCTGCTCAAAGTTCCCGTTTCGCGGGACAGACCAGCTCGCAAACCCGGCAATGGTCGACGGGACGTTTTTTACCGTCTTCACCCACATCACGGGCGGGTGCTGCCTTGTCTGCATCCATCCGGGCCATACAACGGGGACGGGAATATCTCCCATCTTCCAGGGCGTTCTGGGGACACTCCATTTCACAGGGGTGATCGCAATTATCACAGGGGATTTCCATAGCCCGCTTAATGGATTGTCCCGCATCGATATCGACCCATAAGGCCCTGAACCGTACTCGCGGCCCGAAATCCGGGGTGATCAAGAGGTTGTTTCTTCCGATGTAGCCGAGGCCTGCGAGGACCGCGGCGTCCTTGAGGTAAATACCTCCGTCATAGATCTGGTAGGGGATGTCCCGTGCCGTGATACTGTGGTTTTCCCTTAGCCACGCAGTTAGTTTCCTATTGATCTCCCTGAGCATGCGGTCGCCCGGCGTGCCCCGCCCTTCTTCCCACCAGTCCATCTCCGGTTTTTGTGGATCATGATACAGCCCGAGTACGACGATTGTGCCCGAGAATGTCTGAACTCCCTGCGTTCCTGCTGCCTGTGCAGAAGGGCAGTCCCTGAGGTTTTCCGCGGGAACATATCCTGCCACACTCGCACCCAGTTCGAGGGCCTTTTCCAGGAGGTCATCGAGGATCTGCGATTTATTGGCCATGATATCTGTGTACTACCCTCGCAGAAAAGTAAAAGCTGATCGTCCGTTTTCTTCGTGACAGGAAATTGATGGTATCATGGGAACATTATCTATCTTCTCTTTAAAGTGGATCAGGCCTTCAATGAAACAGCAAGGGTGCTGGAAACGGACGAAAGTATTGCGGTGGCACCAATGACCGGGAGAGTGAGCTGGGGAGGCAGTAATTATCAGGGAATTCGAAGTTCATTAAGAATGCCAGGTTCTTCACCTCTGACGAGGTTCGGACGATGCTTGCAGGGACAGGATTCCGGTAATCAGGTTACATGGCCTTGAACAGCGATTTGTGGTAGGTTCAACCGAAAAAATGGAGGCACCGGTGAGAATAAGGTGAGAAATGAATTCTCCCTGAAAGTATCCGTCGATAGGTGAATTCCTGCAGGTTCCTTACAGCTTGAACCCGGGAATGGTATCAAACAAAGACTGGTAGAGCCGGGTAAAGAGTTCAATATACTCGGTTGCACTCCCGGTGGAAAGATAACCGCTTTGCGTCCCTTCCTGCACCGATGAGAGGTAGCCCTTGTGACAGAGGAAGTCCAGGTACTCCTGTCCTGTCTTTGAGTTAAGGTTGCAGCGGTTGATGATGCTGGTAAATGACCGGGGGGTTTTGCAGAATACCAGGATTTCCCAGTAGATCTCGTACGGTGTCCTCCTGCCCGCCATTGTCACTCCCGCTCCAAGAAGTTCTGCAAATTTTCTTCCGCCCGGTCAATTTTCTGTTGCCGTAAATCCCAGACTTTTGAATATTTTTTGAATTTTTTGAAGAAAGCCACGCTGAACAGGCTCACTATTGCGATGAAGAATGCGAGGGATGCTAAAGGTATAACGCGAAGAACGTCGATGGTAAATGTTCCGGATGATGTACTGAAGGATATGAATTTCAGGCTGTATGTAATTCCAAGTATCAGGAGGTAAAAACCCCAAAAAATGCTTGTATTGATCATATACCGGATGGTCTCCCTGTTTTCCCGGTAAATGCTGATCATCCTGATGATCATGCCTGTGATAGTTTCATCAGATACGGGTTCCTTCAGGCCGCTGTACTCATCGCGGAGTTGCTTAATACCTGAAAAGATTGGCACGCTTGTGTAAATCCATCGTAGCCCCCCCACCACGGCGAGCCCCCCGAACAGAATCTTGAGTGCCGGGAACACTTTGGAGATATCCCCTTCCGGCAGGGCCGGCATCGAAGTGCCGATGAAGTCTATACCAAATACTATTGTCACTGTTACTCCAAATGCCGTTAGCAGTGCCGCGAACACGACGTTCAAGAGCGATAATGTGAAGAAGCTCCGGAGTTCTCCTGCAAATTGTTGCGAGATATTATCTGTCATTGTGGGTTTTCACCGGACCATATATCAGTGGTCTCTTTTAAAATAAAACCATGAAACTTAGATACGTAATTGTAAATCGGTATCGATTATTCAATAATATCTTTCTCATGAGAAAAAGCGGCCTGGGAAGGCCATCCCCCGTTCGGGATTCGTTCCGCAGGGAATTCCTTTCTCACTTCTCTCCCCGGAGTAGTATCCAGGGATTTTTTACATGCTTCCGCATCAGCTCCCGAACGAAAAGCAAGGCGATGATGATTCCGACAGCGATGTCAAGCACCCCGAACCAGACTCTTGGACTGGTCCATGAGTCCAGGGTGAACATGAGCGGGGTCAGCCCGTAATGGACGAACGCCGTAAACCAGCCCAGGACAAAGAGACCGACAAGCCCGGGGAGGGCGGGCCTGAGGCTGGCGAGAAGGGCTGGGAATACATACACGAACACGAGGACGAACCCGGCAATAATGAAAAGCGTCCCCGGCACGGTCACCGCCCAGGGGGAGAGATCGAGCCCCCAGTCAAAGAAAAAGAAGTCTCCACCCTGGTACATTACCGACCTCTGTGGAATATAACTCCAGAGCTGTGCCACGTTATGGAGGGCAACCCAAAAGAGGAGGGAGAAGAGGAGGAGTGAGCGTCGCACCCGTTCCCGGGTGAGGAGGGCCAGGGAGATGACGGCAAGGGTCACGTTCATCATGGGGCCGGCAATGGCGATCATGGCGACAGATGTCCCCCGGCCGTGTTCGATCAGGTTCGGGTAGACGCTCCAGTCATCAAATTCCGAGAGGCCCGAGAGGGTCCAGCCATGCCCGTAATTAATATCCAGTGGTTCATTAGGAATGACCCCGAGCAGAAAGGCGACAGTGGAGTGGGACCACTCATGGAAGAAGACTGAGGTGTATTGCGCCAGGAAGTAGAAACCCCACATGACCAGGGAGAAGTTGAATGGATTTGCCCGCCATGACGGGAGATCGGGAACCCTGGCATTCCGGGACAGGATGGCACCGAAGACCAGCCCGGCAATCCCGATAATGAGGGTGAGGGTAAGCCAGAATGATTCTCCAAATGTAATGGATGCAAAATAGCCGGCAAAGAGCAAAACTGAAAAGAATCCGCCGATAATGGATTTTTTCCCCACTACGTACCGCATTGAATATCAGTCCCCGGTGGCGGCTGATCTCGTCTTGCCGGTGGAAGGCAGTCCCCGGAAATGCCAGAAGATGAATGCCACCATGGTCAACGCCGCAGCCCAGCCGAACTCCCCGATGATGAAAATGGTGAAGATCAGTGCAGACTGGCCGGTAGTGGCCACGAGGTAACCTCCTATGGTACTCAGGGGCAGGGTAAGTATAAGGAACAGGCCGACCTTTTTTTTGGCCGTGGCCCCGGAGTATGAATCAAGGAGTAGATCCGAAGACAAAGAGAATATCATTTGAATAACTCCTGCATGGAATAAGAATAAATCTTACTTTTTAATTGACACGACATCCTTCCGGTATTGCCGGATGCAAAGGGGCATAACCGCGATGTTTCCACCTGTCTTCACCCCTGTCTTCCCAGCACTACTCTTCTCCAGTAGACAAGAAGACCCAGGGTCACGATACCGACCAGGAACATACCTGTCGTGGGGTCCGGGTTGCCGATCATGCCGAACTCAGACAGCGGAGTAAGCATGATCCAGAAAAGAAGAGAGCCTGTAACGAGTGCCACGATATGCCGGATGGAAAAGTTCCTGTTCAGGAGCTGAAAATAGACAACCGCCGCGACCAGGGCGATCCCGGCCAGCTGGACCGCCACCGTGATGGCAGGAACGATTCCTAATGATGCAAGGGCATTTGGGATAAGGAGATTCGCAGCCATGAAAAGGAAGGCGAGTAAACCAAAGACCCACGGGGAAAGGACACGCCCTGCAGTCTGGACACGGTTTTCCCGGAACCGGTATGCAAGCCAGATGAGCAAGGCTACGCAAATGAATGCCCCGAGTAAGACGGCGGATGGCGGATAGTAGGGGATCATCCCATCCGCTGTCGGAGTCCCGAAGAATGCCATGCCAAGGAGGGTGACGCCGATGAGCCCGGCAGCACAGGCAATGAACCCTCGTTTTCCCACAACAGACCTGTATTTGAGTTCAGGCATCAGGAGATCGAGGATGGCGATGGGAATGAGCGTGCTCACCGTGGCATGATAGGCGATGAGCGTGAGTGTCCATGGCCATTGCACCCCGAAGGCCATTCCGTACCCCGAGAGGGTTCCGAGGTCCACCCAGCCCGGGTTGAAGAATGACTTTACCATCAGTCCCTCCTCCATAATCCCGTACGCCACAGCAAGGAATACGATACTCCACTGGAGACTCCACCTCACCCGCAGTTCCCGGATTATGAGCGTCCCGCACCCATAGAGGAGGACTAGGAGAACAAAGGTGAACGGGTTGAAGAACACGACCGGCGGGGCCGAACCAGAGAGAAGTTCTCCCAGTACCGGGGGAAGGAGCAGGAGAAGAATAGCCAGCTGTGTCCTGGGTCTCATGAAAAAGTGTATGTGAGGCGAGGTAACCTTCAGGCTTTCGGTATAAAGCAGCCAGGGGAGAGAGAAGCTGTTATCAGCGTAGAGGGAATATTTCACTATTCCCATGATATGGCTGAGTATCTTCCTGGTAATCCTGGTACTGCCTCTTTTTATCTGGGGCTGCGCAACCCTCTTCTACTTGCTGTTTTCCAGGATTTCCGGGAGGCAGACCCGTGTTCTCGCCGCCTTCGCGGCCGGAATTCTCCTGTCATTCACGGCTGCTATCGCATCAGGTTTCCAGGATCCGGGCCAGCCGGCCCCCGTCATCCTGACTATCGGCATGTTCCTGCTGATTATTCTCATCGCGTCGGCTGCCATCGTGACTCCGCTTCCTTTGCTCGACGGAATAGTCAGTGACAGGGAACGGATAATGGTCCTGCTCGCATGTGCAGTAATCTCACTATTTTTCATCTGGGCTCTCCTTGTCAACCCCGAAACATGGGCAGGGGGGCCGGAACCGCTGCTGGCCGACCGGCTTCCGTTGGTAGGCTGGATCCTTGACAGTGCGATGCCGGATGTCGGTTCCGAGCCGCTATTTTCGCTGTTGCTATATGCCGGTTTTTACTTTGAAATTACACTCGTTTCGTCAGTAGTATACTTCCTAATCAAATGGGGCCGCCCGCAGCGGAAGCCTCCGGAAGGAAATGTTTCATGAAAATTCAAAGAAAGCGAAGGCCGGCTGCAATTCAGGTGAAGAGATCCGATAATCATTTTAGAAGAGTGAGAATGTACTGGTATGCAAGATCTATCTCTTCAGGCTCTTCTTCCACCAAATCTTATCAGAACAGGTCCAACCATCTGCATGATGGAGGTGCCTGTACATGTCTCCCCGTAAATCAGCTGAACGCCTGAATAAGAAAGCGAATAAGGCCACAATAATCCGCCGGATGGCCAACAACGAGAGAAAATTTCTCCACATCCCTGCTGCGAATATCTCGCTCTGCGCCCGTATCAGGGGGACCGTCGGGGAAGAGGACATCCGGCGGGGGATCGAGGCGGTCTCGCATATCCACCCTCTCCTCGCCGCGAAGGTGGTATATAAATCGCCGGAAGAGGCTTTTTTCGCCAGGGGAGACCCGGATTCCCTTCAACTGAGAACAGTGCGAAGGGATTCGGATACACAATGGTTTGAGGAGGTGTTACTAGAGCACAGGGTTCCTTTCGATCCTTCTACCGGACCCATGATCAGGTTCATCCTCCTCGCATCGGACCCGGTATCCGACCTGGTCATCTTCTCCCAGCATGCGATCTGCGACGGCACCGCCCTGGTCCTCCTCCTCCGCGATATCCTCAACCATGCATACAACCCTGCTGGTGAAATAAAAGAGATTCCCCCACCACTGATTACCGACTTTATCCCTCCCGAAAAGGGAGGTTTCCGGCAGCGGTTCGTGAAGGGCTATTCCATGGGGATCATCAACAAGAGATGGCAGAAGAGCCCCCATTTCTTCGACCACCAGGACTTCCTTGCCATACACCGGGCATTCTGGAACAAGTATGCCTACCATATCATCCTCTTCGAGCTGGACGCAGATCAGACCGACATCCTTCACTCCGCCTGCAGGGAGCACGGCGTGACCATCGGTTCCGCAATCACCATGGCATTCCTGGCCGCCTGGCAGGATGTCCTGGAGGAGAGAAAAAGAGAAGTTAGGCAGGGAACCGCGGATGAAGCAGGGGAGAAGGGAAAAGAGAATCCGGGAGGAGGAGCCGCTGATGTGACGCGGAGTGCCGGGGAACCAGGGGAGAATACGGAAAATGAGAATGAACAGGGAGCACCCGGCACGCATTGTGGAGAACACACAATCGTCCTCCCGTACGACCTCCGGAACCGCCTGGAAAGGGCCGTGGGAGACGTGTTCTGTCTCTTCGTGGGGAGCATCCAGGTAAAATGCACTTATGACCGCCGGAAACCTTTCTGGGGTAATGTGCAGGAGTTCCATGCCGTCACCAGGCAGAAGATTGAGGCGCGTGAGTTCTTCGGCCCGGCGTTGGACATCGAGCGGTTCGACCCTACCCTGATGGATGCATTCATGAGTTACACCCTGCTGGCCGGCGACGTGCCGGAGGACGACCCCAGGTACGAAAAGCTTTCATCATTCGCAGAAGATACGGGAAACATAGCTCATCTATTGGCCCGGCGAACCCTCTCCCTCCTCCCGGAGATTATCAACACGAACATGGGCCGGGCACAAATTCCCGATAATATCGGGGACCTCCAGATCGAGGAACTCTATGTGGCCCCCTCGGCCAACACAACCTCCCTGGTCCTTGGCGGGATAGGGACAGCTCATTCAGTCACGTTCACCATAAATATCCTCACCGAGAAGGGGACAGAGCAGGAGAAGGTGGAGGAAGCGAAGAAGATCAGGGACAGGGCTCTTGAATATATTGGATTCTCCGGAAAAGAACAGGGGTAGGGCTCATTCGTTCGGTTTTTTTGGGAAATGTGAAGGGCCAGTATGGGTGCAACACCCATCGCATTCATCCCCGTTCATTCATGATCTTCGCAACCAGTGCCTTCCTTTCTTCGGATTTCAGCGCAGCAGGGACCGGATTTTTATCCTCGAACGTGGGGAATTCCCGTCGGAACATCACCCCGAGGCCGATAGGGGCATCGGAATTGTAATCCCATTCTTTTGCTTTCCTGCAGCCGGCGTCAAAGTCCCGGACATCGTCCTCCTTCCAGTCATAGACCCTGGCATTGTAATAGTCTGTCAGGTCATTGTAGGTGACGCAGATCTGGAGAATGTCCACGAAGGAGAACCCCGGATGCAGCACAGATTCCCGGATCAGTGCCTGGAGCTGTTCCCTATTCCGGGAATACCCCCTGCCTATGAATGTTGCCCCTGACGTAAGCATCAGTTCAAGGGGATTGAACGGGAACTCGGTGGTTCCCGTGGGTGTAGATCGTCCCTTATAATGATAAGGGGAAGTGGGCGTGAACTGCCCGGTGGTGAGCCCGTATACCCGGTTGTCATGCACAAGGACTGTGATGTCCAGGTTCCGCTTTGCCCCGAAGATCAGGTGCTCCAGACCTTCGGCATAACAGTCTCCGTCACCGGCGATGCAGATCACCTTCAATTCGGGGTTCGTAAGCCGGATCCCGGCCGCAATCGGGATGGTCCGCCCGTGGAGCCCGTAGAACCCGTTGATATTCATGACGTCGAACATCTTCCCGTGCTGGCCGATACCGGTCACGATCACCACATTTTCCATCGGGACTCCCTCCCGGTCCAGATCGAGGATAGCCCCCCTGAGTGCACTCCTGATTCCAAAATTCCCGCATCCGGGGCACCATGCGACCTCTGCATGGCTGTACAGCTCATCTTCCATCACAGGACCACCTCCCGGAGCCTGGCTTCCAGCTCCTCCACCAGGAATGGACGGCCGTCGTATTTCAGTACCATATCCTCGGGGCGATACCCGAATTCTTTCACCAGCCGGCAGAGCTGGCCGGTCTCGTTGGTCTCCACCCCGTAGAACCGTGTCACACCGTCCATTGCACTGGCAAAGCCCACTTCAGGGAACGGCTGGAGAACGACAGGCTGGATGACCCGGAGATCCAATCGTTTCCCAATTTCGTGGCAGATCCACTTGCCGGAGCCCCAGCACAGGAGTGCGGTGCTACTATCAGAATCTCCCAGGACGTGAACCGGGTTCATCCCCTCGATCTCGTCTTTGAGAAGTGCCATTTTCCTCCACCGTTTTTTCGCCATGCCTTCGGTCAGGTCCGGGTCTTCGGTGGTGATGCCATCCGTATCATGCACATGACTGTTCACCCTGATCACCTCTCCTTTGGCTGGTGGGAAGAGCAGCGGCGATATCCCGGATTCGGCAAAGGCATACCGGAGGTATGGATGTTCGTCCTCCGCCAGGATTGGTTCCGCCCGGTTATCTCCTGCATTTCGCGGATCGAGGCTGTACATGCCTTCGCAGATGATCTTATCCGAGAGGAGGATGGCAGGGACCTGGTACTTCCAGGCCAGGTCCATGCAAACCGTGGTCCAGGACCGGGCCTCCTCTGCATCACCCGCGGCGACAACAAGCCGGGGGAACTCACCGTGGCCGGAATTCAGGGCGAAATGGAGGTCTCCCTGGGCGGTGTAGGTAGCCAGGCCTGTGCTTGGGCCGGAACGCTGTCCGAGGATGATCGGAAGCGGAAGCTCGGCGATTCCTGCCAGGCTGATCGCCTCGGTCATCAGGCAGAACCCGCCGCCTGAAGTCCCCACCGCCGCCCTGGTCCCGGCATAGGCGCAGCCGAGGGCCATCAGGACCACGGCTATTTCGCTCTCGGGTTGAAACACCCGGATTCGTGCATCTTCCTGCTGGCCCACCAGGAAATGCAGGATATTCGAGGTGGGGGACATCGGGTAGCCAAAGTAGGCCTCAAGTCCCCCCTCGATGAGCCCGATACCGATGGCTTCGTTCCCGGTAAACACCGGCAGGGTCGGCCTGTCCAGGCGGGCAACCCTGATCCGCTCCTCTGCGGAGTCATATGCCAGGCGGGCAACCTCGAGGTTTCTTGACACGCCCCTGGGGATGGCTTTCCGGAAGACCCGCTCGACTGTGTCCCAGTCCATACCCGCAACTTTTGCGAAGGCCCCGATGATGGCTGAATTGCCCATTACCTGAGGAGCGTCCAGAGCGTTGAGGATTTCTTTTATGTCTACCCCTATACCGTCAGTGTTCCGTACCGAACCCTTGTCATAGACGACGACTCCCGAATCACC
Source organism: Methanoregulaceae archaeon (assembly GCA_035528475.1). Classification (GTDB taxonomy): domain Archaea; phylum Halobacteriota; class Methanomicrobia; order Methanomicrobiales; family Methanospirillaceae; genus SD8. The sequence goes on from DATKYO010000098.1 coordinate 24,409, forward strand.
AAGCTTTGACCGGTGAAGATCCACCGTTTCCTGGTTGAGGGCGAGGATAAAATCCACCTTCTCCCTTATCGCTCCCACCTGTTCCCCTGCACCCCGTACGACGGTAAAGTTGTGACCCCCCTTGATCCGGGAAGGATAATCCAGATACATGTGTATCCGGTAACCATGTTGCCCAAGGAGCTGGGCGACGACCTGACCGGCACTGCTGATTCCGTCACCGGCCCTTCCGCCGATGAGCACCGAGACCTCTCCATCTGCCATGAAAACACACCAATGAACAAGGATATCTGCAAAACAAGTTAAAAACGTTGGGCAGAGAATAAATGGCATGCGTTGGTTGGACATAGTCCCTGTGAAGAGGATTATATGCCTGTAGGATATGGCATCTTCACATTACTTTTAAGTAGCCTTACACCGAGGAGAGGCCATAGTGCATCTTTGCTACATGGCGATTGTGTACAGCACATTTGGGGGATTGAGAAAAGATGGCATCCGCCATATTATCAGAGGACATCGTTGCCGCCTGCCTCATCCTGGCGAAAGGTGATATGAATGTCACCATGGGTGAGGTGATCAGGCGCTTCGAGACCTTACAGGAGACCACCGGTTCGCATTTCGGGGAGAGCGAGACAGATTTCCGATCCGCTTTTATCCAGCTAGGATCCTTTGTGGGAGGCAAAAGACGATGGAAAAGGCCGGAATATGACACTTCCGGCGATCCGCTGGACATATTCAGGGGATTCTCTCTCCGGGAGTTCATTATCCCTGTCCTCAAATGGCAGTATTTCTACTGCAATGACGAGAGCGAATGGTGGTGCAGGGACCGGGACCGCACGTTATCTGATCGGAATAAATCCATGCGAAAATTCTTTGCAAACGAGGAGAACCTCACCCCTGACACTATCAAGGAATTCCTGGAAAAGAATGGCTGGGGCGAATATTTTACCCATGGCATCATGGGGATGGCAGCCTACAACAATTTCTGTGAATGGGACCTCCTGGACTACGAAGTCCCGGACGATTGGAAAGACAGTTTCTGCCTGCTGGAAGGGAGGAAGGTAGAACTGAGCACAGAAGACCTGTTAAAGGAATGGAACAGGCTATGGCCTTACAGGTGAGAAGCGAAGATTGGACATTTTACCGGCAATGGCCATCTTTATGAACGGCAGAACCTGTTTCCACACAGCCCTGGTGTTCAGATCATCTTTTCGGAAACGCACACATAGGTGACAAACTGCAGTCCGTCGCGTAATGTTACCTGCCTTACCGTGGATAAAAAAAATACTATTTCTTCTTCTCTGCCATTTTCCTTATTTTTTCATTGATATTGGGACTGTTCTGCATGCGATGCCATTCATCATGGCTCATGCCCAGGAAAAAAGCACAGGAAGGGCATTTGAGCCAAACCTCGTATTGATCGGGGAATTCGGCATGCAGTGTCGGTTTTCCGCATCCGGGGCAGGTGAAGGTCTTGTCCATATCAATTGTCTCCGGAAAAACATTATAGACAAGACGATAAAACCGTGCCGGTGTATCGGCCTGATACCCCGGCGTGGAATTTAGTGAAGGCAAATCCACCACCAAAAATATCTGCCTTCATCTTTGGGAAAATTGCGAAGAATTTTAATTCCGGATGAAACTCAATCCACGACCCATCTCTTCCCTCACCCGCACGATCTCCGCAATCCACCATCCCCCGAGCATCTCCACTATAGCCCCAGCGTAGGGCTCCTGCCGTGTCATGCTGGGAGACGACTCCGGGTCCTGGCGCTGCCCCTTCCGCCCCATGCCTGCATGCCCGGTAGAGATAAAGTGCAGGAAGTCTTCTTGGGAGAGGTTCCAGGTGCAGTTGACCCGGAGGCGGACAAAATCAGGACTATTTGGATTGGGGAACATGGCGGCCCGGGTTCCCGGGATGGGGACCGGCTCCCCACCATTCGAACCGGCCAGCTCCACCACTTTCCGCCATAGGGAGTTGCAGGCCCTGTTCGCGAGGGGACAGATGCGGCAGAACCGGTTGGAGGGAGGAGTGCCGTCTCCCTGGTAGTGCCGGCAGAAGCGGATGTTCATAACAGGATGAAAAGGCCGGTGTCGATAAGAGTTTTGGTCTGTGATCCATGCAGGAATGCCCATTCACAACGGACGGGTAGTGCGGAAACAGAATGGAAGAGAGAATGGTCGGCTTCCCGGCATGAAGACGGCGATACAGCACAGATCCCTTTTTTAATGCATCTAAATATTACCAGGCCCCGGAGACCTCCGATCCGGTGCAGGCCATATTGAATGCATGTGTGTCATATGAACCTTCAAAGCCGATTTGGGTAATGGACTTCCAGTTTCCTCTTACATATTCCTTTCAATTATTTTCATCAATAGTATTTTATAAAAATAAAATATGTGAGTAATCATGATCATCGCAGTATCGGATATTCACCTGGGGACAGAATCATCGAACAGGAGTGATTTCCTCAGTTTTCTGAATTCATGCGACAAGGAAGCGATTGACCACCTTGTCCTTCTCGGCGATATCATGGATTTCTGGAGACGCAACAATGCAGGCGTTGTCGCAGAGAAAAAAAACGGGGAAATCCTCGATAAAATCGCCCGCCTCAACGCAGGAAAAGTCCACTACGTCATCGGAAACCATGATTACTCGCTGTTGAAGTTCTCTGAACGCTACGGGGATGTATACCCGTTCGGGATTACAAAATCCCTCCGCCTGGAAGAGAACGGCCAGCCCTATTATTTCATCCACGGATA
>DATKYO010000099.1:0-12020 GCA_035528475.1 Methanoregulaceae archaeon
TGGGAGATCACGAGTCTATGCAGAAATCGCGGAACGCAGAGGATGGAGTAAAGACGAGTTGGAGAGAGAAATCTCGGTGAGAAAAAGAATTCTTGTTGCGATGAAGCAGCAGAATATTGTTGACTATATCGATGTCTCAAAGATCTTTCACACCTACAACATCGATCCCGAACGGGTTGTAACGGCAATAGATGATCTTGCAGAAATCCTTAAATGAAACTCAATACCCTTATCAGAAACCGTATCAAGCGTGATCCTCTTCGTTACCAGAAGATCTATTCCAGCCTGATCTCTTCGCGGATTGGAGTGACACTGGAGGCGTATCTGGGAACAGCCATAAAAATTTCCATAGTTGCAGGTATTTTATTTGCCCTGTTTGCGTTCTGGCTCAGTGGCTATGTCATCTACGGGCCACCCAGTCCCGGATATACGGGAATATACAATATATTCGGCATACCGTTGTTTGAACCGGAATCATTTGCAGAAAATCTCCATATCCTGCAGATTGTATCTGCGGCGGCTGCTTTCCTGCTGGGATCTCTGGTTGTGTACTTCATAATCCTTAAATTCCCCTCCCTCCAGAGAAGCAACAGGAAAACCAAAATTAATCTGACACTGCACAATGCCGTGGCATACATGTATGCAATGCGCAAGGGCGGTGCTCAACTTATGCCAATTTTCCGGTCTCTTTCCGATAATGCGAAAATATACGGGGAAGTCGCACTGGAGTTTCGTCAGGTGGTCAGGGATGCCGATTTTTTCGGGTACGATGTGGTGACTGCCATCCGGCATCTCATGGACACTACACCCTCGGAGAGGCTCAAGGAATTTTTAGAGGATATAATATCTGTAATAGAGAGCGGTGGCGATCTGACATCATTCTTATCAGGCAGAGTGAGGCTGTATCAGGAAGAAGCACGTTTTGAACAGAAACAGTACCTGAATTTCCTATCCCTGGTGGCTGAATCCTACGTCACGCTGTTCGTGGCCGGGCCGCTCTTTTTAATCATAATCATGGTGGTGATGGGAATGATGGGGGGAATTGCCATTCTCCAGCTCTCCATGGTTATCTATGCTCTCATTCCCATCGGATCGGCAGTATTCCTCATTCTCATTGATATCATTTCCTTAAAAACCGAAGCCGTCGAACATTTTATCCGGGCAAAGTGGTTGCACGAATACAGTGATGTGAGAATATACAAAAAAAGCGGCGAAGAGAAATTTTTTGCCAGGTTGATCCATTATGACAGGTTCAGGAATTCCAGGGAATTTTTCCGGCATCCGGTCAAGGCATTTATTCGCAATTACTCGCTCACACTTTACATTACAATTCCTCTCGCCGTAATTTACCTTATTGCCATATATGTTCAGGTTCCCACGTACAATAACCCGGAGATCTATATCGATGTGGTGGACGACCATATCATCATCGCCCTCCTGCTGGTCTTTATCCCCTACGCAATTTTCTACGAACTCTGGAAACACAATATTGTGGGGATGGAATCGCTCATTCCGGAATTTCTGGAACGGATGGCAGGAATTAACCGGGTCGGGCTCACCATCGCCCAGGCAATATCAATCATGGTAAATACCAACCTGGGCCTTCTCACCTATGAGATACGCAGAATCAAGAGGGATATTGACTGGGGTGGCACCTTTTCTGACGCGCTGATGCGCTTTGAGAGCAGGGTAAGGACGCCGCTTATCGCCCGTACCGTTACACTCATCACGAAGGCCAGCCAGATGAGCGGGTCTATCGGAGATGTACTTTCAATCGCCGCAAGTGATGCCAAGATGTCCTATATCCTGAAAAGAGAACGGATGTCCGATATGTTCATCTATACTGCCATCGTGTACCTGTCATTCTTTGTATTTTTATTCGTAGTCGGCGTAATCAGCAGCCAGTTCATGCCCATATTGAATACAATAAATACTGAAGGCATTCCTGCAGGAACTGCGTTATCCGGCATATCGCCCATGTCAATCTATGCAACGGAACGTCTCATGTACCATGGAGTGGTGGCACAGGCGGTATTCTCCGGGCTCATTGCAGGACAAATGGGAGAGGGATCCATCCGTGCGGGGATCAAACATGCATGTTTCATGCTGGTAATCACCCTGATCGTCTTCAACCTCATTATCTGAATCTCGAAATTTCGAAACAACCCGTGGGATAAGAAAACCACAACTCTCCTGTGGTCAGCCTTAATACCATTGCGGCGATGTACTATGTCAATTGGTGAGGATGCATGACAAGATTGTATGAATTACGCGGGGACAACGAAGTTTTATGCGTAAAAGGGGCTTTTTCCTTTCTCCTGGCAGGAAAAGCAGGGAAGAGGTTTCCTCTCTGTATCGAGACCTTTGAAGAAGAATACTGCCAGACTCTTGAGGCAGACGATATAATTGCAGTATCTGCACCGGAAGGCGGATCACAGCAGGCTGCAGGAATGCTCCTGGAACTGGTCAGGACACATCACATTCCGCTGGTGGTGCTTCCGGGAAGCCATCCCGGGTCGAAACGCCTGAAATATGTGGTTTCAGCCGGAGGTGAGATTCATCTGAACTGTTCAATCACGCGGGGAACCCACCCCGAACAGCATCTCCTGTGCTCATCGGAAGAACTGGCGGGAATATCACTTACTAAAAAACCCGGAGCCGTAGAAATTTCAAGCCTCCCGTCCGGAATCGAAGTGCACAGAATTTTAACCAGGGATACTCTTTCTTTTCCTTAAAAAAACCCGTCTTATCACTTTAGTTATGCCCGGTATCCGAAATCCCCTACACCAAATGGACTTTGAGAGAATTTCTTACAAATATGGCTGAAAGATTCATAAAATCAATATAAGATATGATATGACCCTCGAATTAATAACAACAAATATAAGAACAATTCCCGTCAAATATTTGTATGCCGTGAGAGGAGGGTTGGATGAAGACGGATGTCTTGAAAAAGATCAAAGCAGCTGAAGACGAGTACCGCTCCATGATCAGCACGGCCATGGCAGAAAAAAAGCGCAGTGTCGCTGATGCCGAATTAGAGGCTGATAACCTGATCATGAAAGCAAACAGTAACACCGAGGACTACAAGAAAAAAAGGCTTGCAGATGCACGCCAGCAGACAGAAAAAACGCATGCTGAAATTGCACGGGAAGGAGACCGGCGAACTGCAGAATTGAAAGAAAAAGGCAGTAAAAAACTGGATGAAGCGGTTGAGCTGCTTGTTTTACGTTTCAAGGAGCAACTGCATGTTCACGCCTAAAGAGATGAGAAAGGTTCTCGTTGTAGCACCAAAGAATCATCTTGAGTCCGTTATCAAAGAACTGTATTTTCAAAACCTGTTTCACATAGAAGAATATGTGGATAAGGATGAAGAGGAATACACCGGATTTAAAATAGGCATGCCGCTTTCCAAGGCAAGCGCCAGTTCGACTGAACTCCTCAAGTTACGGGCAATCACCAATGCCATAATGGTCAACGAAGAGGATGTTTTTTCCCAGGAGAAGGTTTCATCGGCTCAACTGAAAAGCCAAATCGAGCAGGAACTCCCCTCGATTGAGGAGGAAGTAGAATCCCTTATCGGCAGGCGCTCAAGGCTTGAGACTGAGGCGAAGGATATAGAACAGATTATTGATACGCTGGAACCATTTGCTGATATCGCGGTAGACCTTGATCTGCTTCGCGGCTATGAAACACTGGCAGTATTTGCCGGTTACCTGCCTGCAAAGCTGGATCTTGATGTCCCGCATGAGGAGATTTTCTCAGGTTCCAAAAGCGGTAACCTGTTCATTGCGTGGGTCCCTGTAGAACACCGGAATACGGTGGAAAGGGCCATTCTTGATGCGCAATTCCAGGCTATTCCCATTCCCGACGAATCCGGGTTGGCAAAAGACCGGATCAGCCACTACAAAGGTCAGTTGTCCGCAATTGATACAGATCTTGAAGAATTAGATCAAAAACTCAAGAGCCTGAGGGAAAACCATCAGGAATTCCTTGTCGCATGTGACGAACTATTGACCGCTGATGTGGAAATGGCTGAAGCACCTCTTCGTTTCGCTACAACGGAGAATGCATTTCTGGCCGAAGGGTGGATACCCGCGGCTGATGTAGGAATGTTCATGGAGAGAATGTCTGCCGCAACGGCAGGGAAGGCCTTCGCAACAGAGCTTACCATTGACAGGGAGAATGACGCTGTCCCTGTTGAATATAACAATATTGCTTTTGCGAAACCGACTGAATTTCTCATGGACATTTACTCGCGTCCCTCGTATACAGAGATCGATCCCACACTCATGGTCGCCATCGTGTTCCCTATCTTTTTCGGGCTTATCCTTGGAGATGTTGGATATGGTGCTCTGGTACTGGCGGTAAGCCTGGGTCTTCGGAAGCTCATCACCGGAAAGGAGGGCAGGATGCTCCTGAACATACTCAGGAATGCGGGAATAGCAAGCATAATTTTTGGATTTCTCTACAGTGAATTTCTCGGATTTCCCATTCCGGGTCTGGAACCCTTGCTTCCCAACAGGCACCTGGCCATTGGAGGGCATGGAGGAGGTCACGGCCCTGCAGTTCCCGAACTGATGATGATGACAGTCTGGATCGGTATTCTCCACATCACAGTGGGAAGGGTTTTGGGAATCGTGAACCATGCCAGGCTGGATCACGGGAAACACCGTACTCTCGCTGTCCTGGCCAATCTTGGCTGGCTCCTGGCCATGTACGGAATCCTTATTGCGGCACTCACGATATTCGCCCTGCCGCTCATGCCTGATCTGACAGGGGGATCCCCGATAGTGTTGGGTTTGACGCTTCCGGCGATTATCGGTCTGATCATGCTTGTGGTGGGCCTATTGTTCATCGTGAGGGATTCTGTGCTTGAACTCGTGGAGCTTCCCACTATCCTGTCACACGTGCTCTCATATGCCCGTATCGTGGGTGTGGGATTATCATCGGTGGCTATCGCGGGAGTGGTGAATTTCATCGCCATCGGTATGTTTATTGAGCCGCAATTGGAACATTTAACGGCACTCGGGGTCGTAATTATCATTGTTGGAGTTGTAGTTTTCCTCATAGGACACATTTTCAATACTATTCTGGGAATGCTGGGAGGAGCACTACAATCCATGAGGTTGCAGTATGTTGAATTCTTCACCAAATTCTACAAGGGTGGAGGAAAGAAGTACAATCCATTTGGAATGATTAAGAAATTTTCGGAGGATTAAGAAATGCCAGATATGACACTTGAAATGGTACAGGCATCGCAGATGGGAATGAAGGCAATCAGCGCAGCTCTTGCCGTAGGGATTACAGGAATGGCAACCGCATTTGCAGAGATGTCAATCGGTTCTGCTGCAGTAGGGGCAACAGCTGAAAATAAGGACGTTTTTGGCCTGGTTCTGTTGTTCACCGTTATCCCTGAAACCATCGTCATCTTCGGCCTTGTGGTCGCATTGCTGCTTTTGTTCTAAACGGAGCAGACCATGGGACTGGAAGTGGTCATCGAAGAGATCAGGGCAAAAGAGCAGAAAGAGGCGGACCTGATCAGACAGGACGCCCAGCAGGAGGTCAATAGCATCCTGACGGCCGCCCAGGAGCGAGCAGAAAAGATCAAACTGGACGCCGAACATGACGTGAAGAAACAGATATCCCATATAGAGAATCAGGAGATCTCTGCAGCCAACCTCGTGGTCAAGAGGCAGCTCTTAAACACCCAGAAGGAACTTCTGGACCAGGTGTATCAGACTGCCCTCCAATCCATCTCTCAGTTATCCCCGGATTTTCATCGTGAGATGCTGAAGAACCTGCTGCAGAAAGCGGTAAAGGAGATAGCTGAAGGAATCGTTCACTGCAATGAACGGGATATGCCCGCCCTGAAAGAGATACTCGTACAGGACCCTGCATTGAAAGGATATTCACCGGGGAAGACCCAGAATATCGAAGGCGGGATAATTGTCGAGAGTGGAGACGGAGAACTTCAGATCGACTACAGCTACCGAACATTTCTTGACCAGGCATGGGTAACAGGGCTCAAAGATGCGTCCGGGATCTTATTCGGGTGAGGTGATGTAAGGGTGGCGGAAAAACGAACCGGTCCTGCGCTATATACATACGTATGCACCAGAATGCGGGTCAGGAAATCCAAACTTCTCACCCGCGAGGACTATCTTAGAATGCTTAATATGAGCCTTCCCGAGATCACCCGTTTTGTTGAGGAAACTCAGTACAAGCGTGAGATTGATGAGATGGGCACATCTTTCCATGGCATTGACCTCCTGGAAATAGCCCTGAGCTGGAATCTGGCCAAGGAGTATCAGAATATCCAAAAAATTGCTCCTGGCAACCTGAAAAGGTTCACACAGTCTTACCTGCGAAGGTGGGATATCCAGAATGTCCTCACAATCCTTCGAGGTAAAGTACAGGGTGTCAAACAGGGAAAGATCAAGGAAATTCTCATACCTGCAGGCGAACTCGACAGGGCATTCCTGGACCGCCTCTTAAAAGAGGAATCACCTGAAAGAATCGTGGAGTCCCTGAAGGGAAACGTGCTGTATCCCATACTGTCAGAGGGATTGAGTACTGCTATCGCCGATGGCTCTTTTGCCAAAATGGAAAACGCTCTCTACCGGCAATTCTATACCGAACTGATAAAAGAGGCCATGAGTGGTTTAAAGGGTGGCCGCCTCTTTCTGGATTTCATCAAGCTGGAGATTGATATGATCAACATCCGGAATATGTTCAGATTGCGGGCAGACACGATGCCGGAGGATGCCAGGGAACTTATGATCCCGGGAGCCACCTTCACCGAAGACGAATTCCAACGGCTGATAAGCAGAGAAAATCGCGATGAATTCATCGATACAGTCAAGGCCCGAATCAGGCTCCGCCCTCTATTGGTAATGCTGGAGACTCTCAGGCAGGAAAAGCCATTGCGGGAGATTGAGATTGATCTCATTAAATTCCAGATCCACGAGATGGAAACTATGTCGAAGATGAAACCGTTTTCGATCTATCCCATTCTTGCCTATCTGGAAAAGAAAAAATATGAGGTAACCAATCTTCGGGCTCTGGCCCGGGGTAAGGAAGCGAACCTTCCGACAGACCGAATTAAAGGATATCTGGTGATATAATGGAGATTGCAGTAATTGGATCCGGTGAATTCATCCTCGGTTTCAGGCTTGCGGGTGTCAGGAAGACATTTGCGGTCGAGAGCGATGAACAACTGGTATACAATATTACCAGAGTCCTCGATGATGGCACCACGGGTATCCTCGTCCTTGAAAGTAAGGACATGAACCGAATTCCGCGTCGCCTTCAGGCCACGCTTGAAGATTCTGTGAAGCCGACTGTAATCGCGATAGGCAGCGAGGAAGGAGGGATGTCATTGAGAGAGAGAATAAAGCGTTCAGTGGGTGTTGATCTGTGGAAATGAAAGAAAATAAAACAAAAGGGGAAAAAGGAGTTCTGAAAAGAATTGCCGGACCTGTTGTCACTGCAGTTGGCATTGACACACATATGTATGATGTGGTGAAGGTAGGGCATGAAGAACTCATGGGAGAGGTGATCAAGATTCAGGGAGAGGAGTCCGTCATCCAGGTCTATGAGGACACCTCCGGAATCAGGCCCGGTGAACCTGTGGAGAACACCGGCCTCTCGCTGGCCGTTGAGCTTGGTCCGGGCCTTTTGACCAGTATTTATGATGGTATCCAGAGACCCCTGTCAGTCCTCGTGGATAAGATGGGAGATTTTATTGAGCGTGGTGTGTCTGCACCAGGTCTTGACCATGCAAAAAAATGGGATTTTGAACCCCTCGTAAAAGAAGGGGACAAGGTTGAACCAGGCGCAATCATCGGTCAGGTCCAGGAGACCAATATCGTTCACAGGATCCTTGTTCCACCGAATGTAGGTTCAGGTACTGTAAAAACCATCAGGAAGGGATCCTTTACCATTGATGAGATAGTATGCATCCTCGACAACGGAACCGAGCTGACCATGATGCAGAAATGGCCGGTGCGGGTGCCTCGTCCCGTGAGGGAGAAGCTGAATCCAACCATCCCTCTGATTACCGGTCAGCGTATTCTTGACGGTCTCTTTCCCATAGCCAAGGGGGGTACCGCTGCCATTCCCGGACCATTCGGAAGCGGAAAAACCGTTACCCAGCAGCAGCTGGCAAAATGGAGTGATGCTGAGATCGTGGTGTATATCGGTTGCGGTGAGCGGGGCAATGAGATGACGGAAGTTCTGACCGAGTTTCCGGAACTCGAAGATCCCAAATCGGGCAAGCCGCTCATGGAGAGGACCGTGCTCATTGCAAATACCAGTAACATGCCGGTGGCTGCGAGGGAAGCTTCTGTATATACAGGAATCACCATCGCGGAGTATTTCCGTGATATGGGCTATGACGTCTCACTGATGGCTGATTCAACCTCCCGCTGGGCCGAAGCAATGAGGGAGATCTCGTCACGTCTGGAAGAAATGCCTGGTGAAGAAGGGTATCCCGCTTATCTTGCAGCCAGGCTCTCGGAATTTTACGAGCGTGCCGGGCTGGTAAAAACCCTGAATGGGGACTTCGGATCGGTTTCCGTCATCGGCGCCGTGTCACCGCCGGGTGGTGATTTCAGTGAACCTGTCACGCAGAACACGCTTCGAATTGTCAAGGTGTTCTGGGCCCTGGATGCAAAGTTATCCCAGAGACGCCATTTCCCTGCCATTAACTGGCTGAACTCATATTCCCTTTATCTGGAATCGCTCAATGACTGGTATGACAAGGAAGTCTCGCCGGAATGGAATATTCTTCGGTCATGGGCCATGGAAGTGTTGCAGAAGGAAGCTGAGCTTCAGGAGATCGTCCAGCTTGTTGGATCCGATGCCCTCCCTGAATCAGAACAGGTGACAATTGAAATTGCCCGTATGATAAGGGAGGTCTTCCTCCAGCAGAACGCATATGATGCCGTTGATACGTTCTGCGATATGTCAAAGCAGTACGATATGATGAAAGCTATCCGGGCTTTTTCGGATTTGGCCTATGCTGCACAGGCTGCAGGAGTTACTCCCCAGCAGATCATGGGTGTCGAATCCAAGAATGATCTGCCCCAGATCAAGTTCATAAAAGACTACAAGCCTGAACTCGAACGCATCCAGAGCGAGATGGAAAAGGAATTTAATTCACTGAGGACGTCAGCATGAAGGAGTACAGGACGATAACCAAGATTGCCGGCCCGCTGGTTTTTGTCGAGAAGACCGAACCCGTGGGGTACAGCGAACTTGTCAACATCGCACTCTTTGACGGTACTATCAAGCGTGGACAGGTGCTTGACACAAGCGATGATCTCGTCGTTGTTCAGGTATTCGAGAGTACAGCAGGTATCGGCAGAGACAGTGGCATCCGCTTCCTCGGGGAAACCATCAAGATGCCCGTGGGAAGGGATATGCTTGGGCGTATTCTCTCCGGTGGTGGAAAACCCATTGACGGAGGGCCGGAGATTGTTCCGGAAAAGCGACTGGACATTATCGGTGCAGCAATCAATCCCTATGCCCGGGCTTCACCCGAGGAATTCATCCAGACCGGTATCTCGACAATTGACGGGACAAACACACTGGTCAGGGGACAGAAACTTCCAATTTTCAGTGGTGCAGGTCTGCCTCACAACAACATCGCACTCCAGATTGCCAGGCAGTCGAAGGTGCTTGGTTCCCAGGAAGAATTCGCCGTGGTGTTTGCCGCTATGGGTATCACCAAAGAAGAGGCCAACCACTTCATGCAGGACTTTGAGAGGACAGGTGCGCTGGAGAGAGCCGTGGTGTTCCTGAACCTGGCCGATGATCCCGCCGTCGAGCGTATCATCACTCCCCGTCTGGCGCTTACTACGGCAGAATATCTGGCATTTGAATTGGGAATGCATGTGCTGGTCATTCTTACCGACATGACCAATTATTGTGAAGCCTTAAGGCAGATCGGGGCTGCCAGGGAAGAAGTGCCGGGCCGAAGAGGGTACCCGGGATACATGTACACCGATCTTGCCGGCATCTATGAACGGGCAGGAATTATCAAGGGTAAAAAAGGGTCCATCACACAATTCCCCATCCTGACCATGCCGGGAGACGATATCACTCACCCCATTCCTGATCTTACAGGATATATTACCGAAGGCCAGATCGTGGTCAGCAGGGAACTTCACAGGAAAGGCATCTATCCTCCCATCAATGTCCTGCCGTCACTGTCCAGGCTGATGAACCTTGGAATAGGAGAAGAGCATACCAGGGATGATCATAAAAAAGTCTCTGATCAGCTGTATGCTGCCTACGCAGAAGGAAACGACCTTCGCGGCCTGGTGGCAATCGTGGGTAAGGAAGCCCTTTCCGAACGCGACCGGATGTTCCTGGAATTTGCAGACCTGTTCGAAGGCAAATTTGTGAGACAGGGGTATGACGAGGACAGGTCCATTTTTGACACGCTCGATCTTGCCTGGGAACTGCTCTCAACTCTGCCGGTTGAGCAACTGGTTCGTATAGACCGTGATTTAATCAATAAGTATCACCCTAAGTTCAAACAGGCCGCAAAGGCGCAGGAGTGAAGGTTCATGGCGCTCAGAGATGTAAAACCCACCAGATCCGAGCTGATCAATTTAAAAAGGAGAATTGCTCTTTCGGAAAGGGGGTACAAGATCCTAAAAATGAAGCGCGATGGATTGATTCTTGAATTTTTCAAGATTCTTGAACAGGCAAAAGACAGCAGGGGAGGTATGGGAGCAAAATACGAAAATGCTGTCCAGATGATGGCACTTGCCAATACGGTCGAAGGTGCTATCGGTGTCAAGTCTGCTGCCTTTTCCGTCCAGGAGGTCCCTGATGTATCCATTTCCAGCAAGAACATTATGGGTGTTGTGGTGCCGGAAATCGAGTCCTCAAAGGTGAAGAAAAGCCTTACTGATCGTGGTTACGGGCTTTTAGGCACCACTTCCGTGATTGATGAGACTGCCTCCGCATTCGAAGATCTTGTTGATGCTATAATCGAGAGTGCGGAGATTGAAACTACCATGAAGAGACTCCTCGATGAGATAGAATCGACGAAAAGGCGAGTCAATGCCCTCGAATTCAAGGTTATCCCTGAATTGACAGAAGCCCGCGATTTCATTAAGATGCGACTTGATGAGATGGAAAGAGAGGAACTTTTCCGACTCAAAAAGATTAAAGCGCACAATGTGTAAGTGAAATATAATGATGCCGATCGGTACATTGAGCGAGATTGAGTCCGGAGGAAGGACAATACTCCTTCGTCTGGATCTCAACTCACCAATCGATCCGACTACAAATCTTATTCTGGATGACAAACGCTTCAGAGAGCATATCCCCTCAATACAGGCGCTCTCTGACAGCCGCCTGGTCATCATCACACACCAGAGCAGGCCGGGAAAGAAAGATTTTACCACTCTTGAGGCTCATGCCGAGAGACTGGCCCAATTGATCCAGAAACCGGTTTCCTATATCGATGATATATTTGGCCGTTATGCTCATGATTCAGTGCGGTCCATGAAAAATGGCGATGTCCTGATGCTGGAAAATGTACGGTTTTCTGCTGAGGAAAATCTTACCGTCACGCCCGAAGATGCAATGAAACTGCACCTCGTCAAAAGGCTTTCAGAAATGGGAGATATCTTTGTGAATGATGCCTTCGGTACCGCACACCGTTCACAGCCGACTATGGTAGGTCTTCCCATGGCCATGCGCTCGGTTGCCGGCCTTTTGATGGAAAAAGAGGTCACAACACTATCCAGGGTATTTAAGAATGCCCCAAGACCGGTTTGTATGATCCTCGGGGGTACCAAGGTAGATGATTCCATGGCCGTAGCCGACCATATGCTCACTCATCATATCGCTGATCAGGTCATTGTCATTGGTGTAGTGGCAAATATCTTCCTGCAGGCACAGGGATATGATATAGGAAAGCCGTCCTCACAGCTTATACAGCAACTTGGCTATGAGAACGAAATCAGCCATGCAAGAAATCTCCTCTCACTTTACCC
>DATKYO010000100.1:0-9926 GCA_035528475.1 Methanoregulaceae archaeon
GATAAGTACAAACTGCTATTATTAATAAAAAAATACAATAGTAATTGTATCATTAATAAAAATTCCAATGGAAATAAAGGGGTAGGGGGAGTCGTATAACTATTCAAAATTCAAAAGGAAATTATTTCATTTCTTATCCAAAAAAATTCTCGCCATTTTGTTTTAATTAGACTTTTTTGGAAAATTCAGCCAGATTCCAATGGAAATAAAGGGGTTTAAATAAAGATAAAAACGATCATATTTTTTAGTATTGAGAGCTCTATGATCAACTCCTCAGGGGGGTTTTGTATCGAAAAAGAACAATGTTCATCTATCAGTCTTTTTCAGAAATATCTCGGGAATGATAAAATATTTAAAAACAGGGAAGTCTTGCGCCATTCATATCGACCACAGATCCTCCCTCATCGGCGTCCTCAAATTGATCAGGTTGCAGCAATCCTTGCACCGGCGATAAAAGACGAAACACCTTCAAATATTTTAATTTATGGAAAAACCGGGACAGGTAAAACTGCATGTGTACGATATGTGGGAACTGAACTGGAAAATGCAAGTGCTCACATGGGGACCATCTGCCGTGTTGTTCACCTCAATTGCGAACAGATTGATACGCAATATCGCGTTCTGGCTCAAATCTCAAAAAGCATGATAAGTGAGGATGATACTTCGAGTGACAGGGTGCGTACTCATATTCCCATGACCGGCTGGCCAACGGACCAGGTATACCAGGAATTGAAAAACCAGCTGGAATCAAACGGGGGAGTTCTCATCATTGTTCTTGATGAAATTGATAAGCTTGTAAAAAAGAGCGGCGATGAAACACTGTATAATCTCACCAGGATCAATACGGATCTCAAGAATTCAAAAGTTAGCATAATAGGAATCTCGAATGATTTGAGTTTTAAAGATTTTCTTGATCCGAGAGTTCTCTCATCACTTTCTGAAGAAGAACTGGTTTTTCCTCCATATAATGCTCCTCAGCTATGTGATATTCTCCAGCAACGTGTAGAAACCGCCTTTGTTGATGGTGCACTGGATGAGGGCGTCATCCCCTTGTGTGCTGCCCTTGCCGCCCAGGAACATGGCGATGCTCGGAGAGCGTTGGATCTCCTCAGGGTGTCAGGAGAACTTGCAGATCGGAAAGAAGCGGAGAGAGTAACGGAATCACATGTGAAAATGGCACAGGCAAAAATCGAAACGGACAGTATGATTGAATGCATTATCACACTTCCCACGCAAAGTAAAGTGATCCTTTATTCTATGCTTCTCCTTGAGCAGATGGGGCAGAATATCTTCACCAGCGGGGAAGTCTCAAGAATATACAAGGAAATTGCACCTCTACTGGATATTGATGTGCTCACTCACCGGCGAATAACCGATCTTATATCAGAACTCAATATGCTGGGGGTAATTAATACAAGGGTAGTGAGCAGAGGACGCTATGGAAGGACAAAAGAGATGTGGTTTGATGCGAATACAACTAAGATATGGGATGTCATTCGTAATGACCAGCGTCTGAGTGCCCAGGGCCTTGGACAGATGGACATTCACTGGGTGAATACCTTGTTCAGGTGAATGAATATGGATGAAAAAGACCTTCTCCTCCTCCAGCTGCTGGAGGACAACAGCCGTTTGTCGCGAGATGAAATGGCCCTGATGGTGGAACTCGAACCTGAAGAGATTAAAAACCGTATCGCAGCTCTTGAAGAGAAGGGGATCATCAGGAATTACACGGCAATTATTGACTGGGAAAAAGCCGTGAATGGAGAAGTCGCAGCAATTATTGAACTCAAAGTCAATCCGGAACGGGATTATGGGTACGACCGGATAGCCGAACGAATTTCCAGGTTCAGGCAGGTAAAATCACTTCGTTTGATAACCGGTGCGTATGATTTCCAGCTTTTGGTGACAGGTAAGAACATGCACGAAATTGCCAGGTTTGTATCTGAATATATCGCCCCGATGGACAGGATCCAGGAGACCGCGACTCATATCATCATGAAGACTTACAAAGAGTACGGTCACAGCTTTTCAGATAAGGAAAGCCAGGAAAGGATTCCCTACTCACTTTGAGGAACCAGCATGAAAGACTTTGTTTCTGAACGTGCCAAGACTATCCCTCCCTCAGGAATCAGAAAATTTTTTGATCTGGCCCTCACCATGGAAGAGGTGATCTCTCTCGGAGTTGGAGAGCCCGATTTTTCCACACCATGGAATATCTGTGAGGCAAGTATCTATTCAATCGAACAGGGAGGAACCTCCTATACCTCGAATCGTGGACTGCAGCCTTTACGGGAAGCTTTGTCAAAATATCTCAATGCACATTACGGGCTTTCTTATGATGCTGACAGGGAAATGATAATCACCTCTGGAGTATCGGAGGGTCTGGACATAGCTGTACGGGCAATTGTAAATCCTGGTGAAGAAGTATTAATTGCCGACCCATGTTATGTCTCATATTCTCCCTGTGTCATGCTGGCTGGAGGGATCCCCGTACCGGTTCCCTGTGTTGAGAAGGACCAGTTTCGATTGAATCCGGACAGGCTAATGGAAAATATTACGGGAAAGAGCAAAGCCCTCATCATCAATTTTCCAAACAATCCCACCGGAGCAGTGATGAGGCATGACCATCTGAAAGCAATCGCAGATATCGTAACGGATCATGATCTTGTCCTTATCAGCGACGAAGTGTACTCGGAACTTACTTATGACGGGACCCATACTGCAGTAGCAACTGTCGGGGATTTAATGGAGCGGACTATAACCCTGAATGGATTCTCAAAAGCATACGCAATGACAGGCTGGAGAATCGGATATCTTTGTGCCCCTGAAACTATCTGCGATGCCGCACTGAAGATTCATCAGTATGTAATGCTTTGTGCCCCTGTTATGGGGCAGGTTGCGGCATTGGAGGGCATTCGCAAAGGCGAGAATGAGAAGGACCGAATGGTGAGGGAATATCGCGTCAGACGAAATGTATTCGTGAACAGCCTGAACAAAATCGGACTTTCATGCCATCTTCCTGAAGGTGCTTTCTATGCGTTCCCTTCGGTGGAACGCACCGGGATGTCGGATCTTGAATTTGCTGAGCGCCTTTTAAAAGAGGAGCATGTGGCGGTTGTTCCAGGGAGCGTCTTTGGAAATGGTGGGAAAAACCACCTGCGCTGTGCCTATGCGGTATCCAGAGAGAAACTGAAAGAGGCTGCCAGGCGTATGGAGCAGTTTATCTCCAGGAATACCTGATACACTCCTTAATTAATTGTGAATGATCGATATTGAGTGATACTTAAATACTATATATCCAGATTCGTCGTCGTATGAGACTGGTCCAAATCACTGCTATCATCGATATACCTGCCCTGATATCATTGATACCAATAATCATTTTGGGAGCAGTAACACAATGGATACTTCCCACGGGAGGAGAAGGATTCAGGGGTGGGACAGGCGTTCTCACAGAAACGCTTTTTATTTGATTGTCGCGACAGGAATGGAGAGATATCCACGATTTTGCTGGTCTGGTGTTCTTTGTGATCATGATAGTGCACCTCCTTTTTCAGTGGAATACTTCAAGAACATCACCAGGACATTACAATCGAAGTAAAATATGCAATCCCGTGATTGAAGTGCTGGAGAGAACATCCAACAAGTGTCGGGTTGAGGCGTATAGATTTATGGGGATCACAGTTCTATATTAGATGGTTGAACAATGACCTGTACGATAATCGTCGGTGGTTTTTTCGGGGATGAAGGAAAGGGCAAAGTTGTTGCCCATATCGCGTTTCAAGACAGACCGACAATAATATCTCGTGGGGGTATTGGTCCTAATGCAGGCCACACGGTGATCGTAGGGAAGAAAGAGTACGGAGTCCGGATGGTTCCTTCAGGATTTGTGTATCCTGATGCCCGTTTAATGATCGGCACGGGTGTGCTTGTGGATCCAAGGGTGCTTGCAAAAGAGGTGGAGGAACTCCATGTGAGAGGCAGAGTCTTTGTTGACAAGCGCTGTTCTATCATTGATGAGGAGCACATCTCGCGGGATAAATCCAGTGAACACCTTGCAAAAACGATTGGGAGCACGGGGAGCGGATGCGGGCCGGCGAATGCCGACCGCGTTCTCAGGGTTGCCCGCCAGGCAAAGGACCTGCCGGAACTATCGGAATATTTAATTGACGTTCCGATGGAACTGAATTCAGCAATAGATAGGGGAGAGAACATTCTCCTTGAAGGAACCCAGGGTTTCGGAATTTCACTCTATTATGGGACATATCCATTTGTAACCAGCAAGGATACTTCGGCTTCCCAGATCGCCGCTGATAATGGTGTAGGCCCCACACGCATTGATGATGTGGTGGTGGTATTCAAGGCATATCCAACACGGGTTGGAGAGGGGCCGTTCTCCACTGAGATGGATCGTATTGTCTCAGACAAGATGGGAATTCAGGAATTCGGTACCGTGACCCACCGCCAGAGGAGGATAGGCCAGTGGGACGGAGGAATGGCCCGATATTCGGCCATGGTAAACGGGTGCACCCAGGGGGCTATTACCGGCATCGACAGGGTTGACAATGCATGCTTTGGAGTTACCGAGTATGGCAAACTGACCAAAAAAGCCCGGGAATTCCTGGAAATGGCAGAGGAGGATATTGGATGCCCGATAACGCTGATTTCCACCGGGCCGGATGTCTCCCAGATAATCGATATTCGTGATGAGCAATGAAGCGATCTCTGCTTCCAATTCTTTGCTGCCCGACCTGCAAAGGGGATCTTGAGCTACGGGTGAAAATGGAGAATGAACGGGAGATTGTAGAAGGCAGCCTGTACTGCAGTGCATGTAGCGTGGAATATCCTATCGAGGATGGTATCCCTGACCTTCTGCCAAGAGCTATTCGCGAAAAATAGGGGCTTAATTTCAGCAGCGGAACCCTTTCTCCGGGGATCTCTCTGTTTTTATTTCTGGGCTGTCAGTATCCATGATCTGTCATATCGTCTTTTCCCGGCAAAGAGATATAGAGATATAATCGATAGGAATGAGTCCGGATGATATGGATAAAAATTTTCGTCCTTCCGCTTGCCCTCCTGGGTGACAGAGTGATCGGTGATCCCCGGTCTGCATTTCATCCAGTCGCCTTGCTGGGCAGATTTATCGGGTGGTGGGGCAGGCCCGGTCTGATTCCGGATTCCCTGCAGTGGGTTGTCGGGATAGCAATGTGGATGTTCACGGTACTGCTCTTTGCTCTTCCTTTCTTTTTAATTGAATGGCTCTCTCCATGGTACATTTTTATTATACTTGCTCCCTTCATGTTGAATTTCTGTTTTGCCTGGCGCTCTCTGGAAGAACATGCCATGGAAGTGAGCGCATCAGTAAAAAACGGACTTATTGAAGGGAGGGCAAGGGCGGCAATGCTGGTCAGCCGGAATTGTGCCGATCTCGATGGTGAAGAATTGCTTTCTGCGGCATATGAATCCGTGAGTGAAAATCTGGTTGACAGCATAATTTCCCCACTCTTCTATTATGGCATATTCGGGCTCAGCGGTGCGGCGATATACAGGGCGGCAAATACACTTGACGCCATGCTGGGCTACCGGGACGAACGCAGCAGACTTGGCTGGTTTTCAGCGAGAATGGACGATATTTTCAACTTCATACCTGCAAGGATCACAGGAGGCCTCCTGCTTGTATATTTCGCCTGGAAGGGCCAGTTTCACCAGGCATATAAAACTCTCAAGGAGGATGGCAGAAAGAGGCCGGGGATAAACGGGGGGATACCTATGGCAATCATGGCAGGTGGCTGCGGTGTAAAGTTCGAGAAACGTGGTGTCTATTCAATAGGGCCGGGCGTAAAGAGACTGGAAGATGGGGAAGGGGATATAATCGCTGCAGTAAGAGCAGTAACGCTGATTTTCTCCATTTTGATGGTTGTTACACTACTTTTATGGGGATACGTTGCCAACTTTATAGACATATGAAACTCGAGGAACTGAGGTTCGGCACCGAGCTCCTGAAACGTGGTTTCGCATCCATGCAGAAAGGAGGGGTCATCATGGATGTTGTGAATGCCAAGCAGGCAGCAATTGCTGAAGAAGCAGGTGCCGTGGCAGTGATGGCTCTGGAAAGAGTACCTGCTGATATCAGGAAAGCGGGGGGTGTGGCCAGAATGGCAGACCCTGCCATAATATTGGAGATTATTGATAGTGTGTCCATTCCTGTTATGGGAAAGGTAAGGATTGGACACATCGTGGAGGCCCAGGTACTCGAGTCAATCGGTGTGGATATGATTGACGAGAGTGAGGTGCTTACTCCTGTGGATGAACAGTATCATATTGATAAAAAACAGTTTACTGTCCCCTTTGTCTGCGGAGCCCGTGATCTGGGTGAAGCACTTCGCAGGGTCAATGAAGGGGCTGCCATGATACGAACCAAAGGCGAAGCCGGAACCGGCAATGTTGTGGAGGCGGTCCGCCATATGAGAAATATCATGGGAGAGATAAGAAGTCTTCAGGGGAGGAACGATCAGGAAATTGTTGATCGTGCCAGGGATCTGGAAACCCCTCCTGATCTTCTATTGGAGACGGTGAGGTTAGGGCGTCTTCCTGTGGTCAATTTTTCAGCAGGCGGTATTGCCACTCCAAGCGATGCAGCCCTGATGATGCAGATGGGAGCCGACGGGGTGTTCGTTGGTTCCGGCATCTTCCTTTCCAGTAACCCGGAAAGGATGGCCCGGGCAATCGTGGAATCTGTGAATCATTTTAATGAGCCTGCGGTGATCGCGGAGGTCAGCAAAGGACTTGGCGAGGCTATGAAAGGCCTGGATATCCACACCCTCAAAGAAGATGAGGTGCTCCAGTATCGTGGACGTTAAAATCGGAGTACTTGCCCTCCAGGGCGATGTGAGTGAGCATGTTCACGCCTTTGTAAAAACATTGAGAGAGCTTGGAGTGGAAGACCGCGCTGAAGTGATTGTGGTCCGGAATGCCGACCAGATATATTCACTGGATGCGCTGGCCATACCAGGTGGAGAATCAACAACAATTTCACGGTTGATCGAAAAAAACGGGATGTCCGAGCCGATCACCTCATTTGGAGGAGGCATTTTTGCCACCTGCGCGGGGATGGTTCTCATGGCAGGCAATGTCGATGATGCAAGAGTGCGAACCCTTGATCTGATGGATATTGATGTGGTAAGGAATGCATTCGGGCGGCAGAAGGAATCTTTTGAGATGGATCTGGCTTTTAAAGGGTTTAAAGAACCATTTCATGCAATTTTCATACGAGCTCCGGTAGCCACCAGGATCGGTACAGGAGTGAAAGTACTGTCCCGTATCGATGCCGGAGTTGTGGCAATGGAACAGGGAAGACATATGGCTCTGGCATTCCATCCCGAACTTGGGAACGATTTCCGGATTCACAAGAGATTTCTGCAGAATCAGGGAATAGGCGTCGATTGACCCTCTTTTGAAGTTCATTTTTTAGAAAATCCATGTTTTTCAGCCCTGGCTTGACCATCATTGAAAATTGCACAATTTAAAAAAGTGAAATTAGATCAGGAACAGGGGTGCGAAGACCACTGCAACGATGGACATAAGTTTGAGGAGAATGTTAAGGGCAGGACCTGCAGTATCCTTGAATGGGTCACCCACTGTATCGCCTGTTACTGCAGCTTTGTGGGCAGCGGATCCTTTTCCTCCGGAGTGGCCCCGCTCGATATATTTCTTGGCATTATCCCATGCTCCACCGGCATTGGCCATCATGATAGCGAGGACAAAGCCACTGGAGATAGAACCGGCGAGCAGCCCGGCCAGTGCTTCCTTCCCCAGGAAAAAACCCACTATGAGTGGAGACCCAATTGCCAGCACTCCCGGAAGGATCATCTGGCGGAGGGCAGCATTTGTAGATATAGTGATACAGGCGGTATAATCTGGTTCTGCCTTACCTTCCATCAGTCCGGGGATCTCCTTGAACTGGCGCCTGACTTCATCAACGATATATCCTGCTGCCTTCCCCACAGCGGACATAGCGAAACTGCTGAAGAGGAAGGGGAGCATTGCGCCAATCAGGATTCCGACAAAGACTGTGTGATTGAGCATATTCACGACATCAAGCTGCACATTCTGGGAATATGCAGCAAAGAGACCCAGTGCGGTAAGTGCTGCACCACCTATTGCAAAACCCTTGCCGATTGCGGCGGTTGTGTTCCCGACTGAATCAAGTGTATCCGTGATCTGGCGAACACCCGGCTCCTGATGTGACATCTCGGCGATACCGCCTGCATTGTCGGCTACAGGGCCATACGCATCCACGGAAAGAGTTATACCCAGGGTTGCCAGCATACCGACACCGGCAATGGCGATACCGTAAAGGCCTGCCTGGTTTGCTGCAATAAGGATTGCTGCGGCGATGATAAGCACCGGGATGAATGTGCTCTCCATCCCCTTTGCCAGACCGGCAATGATATTGGTCGCAGCACCTGTATCACAGGATTTTACAATGGCCAGTGTTGGTGCCCGCTCGTACGAGGTATAGTGCTCTGTAATTAATCCTATCAGGAATCCGGCAACCAGGCCGGCAATGGTCGCAAAAAATATTCCAACAAACTGGGGGCCTATCAGGGTGACCACCATGAAATAGGTGGCAATGACGGTGATAATGAGGCTGGCAAAAGTACCTATGTTGAAAGCTTTATGAATAGCCCCGCTCTCGTTCTTGGTGGTCCTGACAAAGAAAGATCCTATGATTGATGCTATGATCCCAGCCGCAGCGATGAATAGGGGGAGCAGGACCAGATTTATGATGCTTACCCCTGAGAACTGTGCCGCTGCAGCTGCACTTACCGCAATAAGCATGGTGGCAACCATGGCACCTACGTAGGATTCATAAAGGTCGGCGCCCATACCGGCAATATCGCCCACGTTATCACCGACATTGTCTGCAATGACCGCGGGATTCCTGGGATCGTCCTCCGGAATACCTGCCTCTACTTTTCCGACAAGGTCGGCGCCAACATCGGCTGCCTTGGTGAAGATACCTCCTCCGACACGGGCGAAGAGCGCAATTGAACTCGCACCGAGGGAGAAACCGGAGATGACATTTACACTTGCAGCAAGGTCAAGTGTACTGAATGTGCTTACCACGTACAAGAGAACAGATAGGCCTAACAGGCCCAGTCCGACCACGGTAAGCCCCATAACCATGCCACTGGAGAAAGAGACTTTGAATGCCGCAGCCATCCCTCTTCGTGCGGCATTCGTGGTCCGCACATTTGCCTGTGTTGCAGAATTCATCCCGATAAATCCTGCAGTTGCGGAAAGAATTGCCCCCACGAGGAAACAACCTGCAGTCAGCGGGTTGATCAAGGCAGCCAGGACTATCGCCAGCGCAATGACAAATATGGTAATATACATGTATTGCCTCTTCAGGTAGACCATTGCACCGAGATGGATCGCCGAGGCGATCTTTTGCATCAGTTCAGTTCCCGTGCCCTCCCTCTTCATACTCATGAAAGAGAACGCTGCAAAAAGCAGTCCAATCAGGGCGCAGATTGGAACAATGATAAAGAGTTCCATTCGTAAGAATCCTCCATAGAACTTCATAGGATATGAAGTCCTTGAATGTATATCCTAGATAATTTTATATCGCGTGCATAAAAAACACGCGTACTCTAATTGAAGTCAAAGACCTGCGGCACGAGGGTCTGAAGGTCGAGGACAATGGCCTTGGCAGGGGTGGGATGGATATTCATCTGTTTCTGGAATGATGTCTGAGACTGCCACGTCCCGGAGTTCACGCATAGAATGCCTCTGTATTCAGCGATGCCCATGATATGCACATGTCCTGTATGGAGAACCTCGGGGATTGGATCGATAATGAGGTTGTCTTCACGCCCGGCAGCGATGGGCGTCCTCTTTCCATAAATTGAGGCCATGTGCCA